>DYDG01000037.1 GCA_020717845.1 Marinifilum sp.
TTGCAACCGCCTATTTTTTTTCGCAAAATGTCAGGAGTTCTGACTATTTTATTAGTTTCCATATATATTAACATATTTCAAGAATATTTGCAATATAAATTTGACGGACCCACACGATTCGTTAAGGAACCTGTGAACAGCACAATCCTTACCGCCACAAAGAGGACATTGGTCTAAAAACCTAAGGAAGTTCCAGCTTTCCTTACTTACACACTACTTCAGATGAGTAAAGTGTTACGAAGATAGAATCCAAAATTGCGGACGGTTCATTTTCACCATTTTTCGTGTGATTCCTTTATCTGTCCACAAATCAGGGCAGACACAGGGGTCTGCCCCTACAGTGTTTTTAGCCGCAAGCTTTCACACAATGGTGAACCATCCCAAAATTGCTGAATTCTATCTCCTAAGCTTTTCCCCCAATTAACTGACGTATTACGTTTTTCCGTAAAAACATCTTGCATTTTAATGGAATGTATGCTATAGTATGTGTTATAAAAGAAAAATGAATGATTTATCCATTCTTTTTGTTATTAATCATGGAGGTTTTATACATGAGCCCGGATTTTTTTGAGGCATTAAGTCAGATTGAAAAAGCTAAAGGTATTAAGAAAGAGGTATTGATTGAGGCAATGAAAGATGCCCTTCTTGCTGCATATAAAAAAAATTTTGATGGTCAACAGAAAAATATATCTGTAGAGCTTGACAACAAAGATGGATTCAAGATTATTGCTAAAAAACAGGCGGTAGAAAAAGTTTCTAATCCTAAACAGGAAATAGCTCTGTCTGAAGCAATAAAATATAAGACTGATTGTATGGTTGGTGATGTAGTAGATATAGCGATTACCCCTGCTGATTTTGGCAGAATTGCTGCTCAAACGACTAAACAGGTAATTACTCAAAGGATTCGAGAAGCAGAGATAGAAATAGTATCTAAGAATTTTAAGGAAAGGATTGGAGAGATTATCACTGGAATTGTCCAGCGGACAACAGAACAAAATATTCTTATTGATCTTGGCAAGATAGAGGCTACTCTTCCGATTAATGAACAAATAATAAAGGAAAAATATCGAATAGGGGATAGATTAAAATCCTATATTCTGGATGTAAAACAATCCGTAAAGGGACCTCAAATTATTCTTTCCAGAACACATCCTGAGTTCGTAAAAAAATTGTTTGAATTAGAGGTGCCCGAAATATATGAAGGGATTGTAGAGATAAAAGGGGTTTCCAGAGAACCAGGTGCCCGTTCAAAGATAGCTGTCTGTTCAAAAGATGCTAATGTTGACCCAGTAGGTGCCTGTGTCGGCATGAAGGGTATGCGTGTTCAGGCTGTGATTAGTGAGCTGAGCGGTGAACGAATTGATATTGCTTTATATGAAGATGACCCGCAAGTGTTTATAAAAAATGCCCTTTCTCCGGCAAAAATAATCTCTGTTACCGCAGATATAAAAACAAAGTCTGCTATAGCAATTGTCCCTGATGCTCAGCTCTCTCTTGCTATTGGAAAAGAAGGACAAAATGTTCGTTTGGCAGCCAAGCTTACAGGGTGGAAGATTGATATCCGTAGTGAATCTGAACTAATCAAGGGAAGAGATGCAGCAGCCAGAAAACAGGCTGAAGAGGAACTCTTTAAGAAACAAGAAGTATTGCCGGAAATCGAGTCTCAACCTCTGGCAGTTGAAGCAACTGAGGAGGCAATAATTATAGATGAGAGTGGTGACACTCCTCAGATTATTGAGATTGAAGAAATTCAAGAAATGACTGCAATTCCTCAGATTATTGAGGTTGAAGAAACTCAAGGAATAGCTGTAATCGGATTGGATAAAAAGATTATAGAAAAATTACAGGAAGCAGGGATAAATAATATTGAACAAATTAACGATATGTCTGTAAACGAGCTGAGAAAACTTCCAGGTGTTGGAAAGGTATCGGCAGAGAAGATATATCTTGCGATTCATCAATAGGTTGTCGAAAGGGGTTAGATAGTATGGGTATGAGAGTGCATGAGTTAGCTAAAAGCTTAAATATGGAGATTAAGAGCTTGGTTGCAGAGCTTAAAGGGCTTGGTATGGATGTTAAGAACGGGCTCAATACAATAGATGACGAGACAGCTGCTCATGTCATAGAGTTGTTTTCTACTCCAGTAAAAGAGGAGAAAAAAGAAGAGATTATTCCATCCTTGCCAATTGAAAAGCTGCCTATCCTTCAAGAAAGGATTGTAACCATCTCACCATCAGTCACTATAGGTGCCTTTGCTGAATTGCTTGATGTTAAGGCTGGTGAATTGATCTCGTGCTTGATGAAAAAGGGAATGATGATAACCATAAATCAATCTATTACCCCAAAGATTATTCAACTGATTGAAAATATTTATAATGTTCAAATAGAGATAAAAGCACCTGTTCTTGAAATTGAAAAAGAAGACGAGAATAAGTCAGGACAAAAATCACGGCCTCCAGTAGTTACCATTATGGGACATGTTGATCATGGCAAAACAAAACTCCTGGACGCTATCCGAGAAACTAATGTTGTTGACAAGGAATCAGGCGGAATTACTCAACATATTGGAGCATATAAGGTAAGCCTTCCTACAGGTGAAGTGACATTTCTTGATACACCAGGACATCAGGCATTTACTGCCATGAGATCCCGCGGGGCACAGGTGACAGATATTGTTGTTCTGGTCGTTGCTGCAAATGATGGTGTAATGCCTCAAACCGTGGAAGCCATAGACCATGCCAAGGCTGCTGATGTGCCTATTCTGGTAGCTGTAAACAAGATAGATCTGCCAGATGCTAATTCAGATAAAATTAAAGTCCAATTATCTGAATATGGGCTTCAACCTGAGGAATGGGGTGGTAAAACTATCTTTGTTGAGGTCTCGGCTAAAAAACAAATAGGTTTGGATCGCCTCCTGGAAATGCTTTTATTAGAGGCAGAGATGCTTGAATTAAAGGCTTCATATGACTGCACAGCAGCAGGAACGATTATAGAGGCCAGATTAGATAAGGGACGAGGACCAGTAGCCACGGTTCTGGTACAAAAAGGAACATTGCGTATTGGAGATGCCTTTGTGGCTGGATTGTCATACGGTAAGGTCAGGGCAATGTTTGATGACAAGGGTGCTAGAATAAAAAAAGCTACACCATCCACACCTGTAGAGGTGTTAGGATTTTCAGGGGTTCCTATAGCAGGGGATATATTCAAGGTTGTCTCTGATGAAAAAGAGGCTAAACAAATAGCTACGCAAAGAAAAGATGTCTTATCGTTTGAAAAACAACCACTTGTCAGAATAACCCTGGACGAATTGTATTCTCAGATTCAACAAGGCATACTAAAGGAATTAAATGTTATCCTTAAAGCAGATGTTACGGGTTCTCTTGAAGTTATGTGTGATTTGCTGGGAAAAATAGGAACGGAAAAGGTAAAGATAAAGGTTATTCATAAGGGAATTGGAGATATTAATGAGTCTGATGTTATGCTTGCTGATGCTTCTAACGCTATTATCATTGGCTTTCATGTTGAAGCAGATACTGCAACAAAAAGATTGGCTGAAGAGAAAGAGATAGATGTTCGATTCTATACCATTATTTACGAACTTATTGAGGAATTGACTGAGGCATTGGCTGGATTGCTGGAGCCAAAATATAAAGAGGTGATTCTGGGTGTAGCCGAGATCAGAGAGGTATTCAAGGCATCTAAGATTGGAGTGGCTGCCGGCTCCTTTATCAAAGAGGGTAAGATCCAGCGAAATGCAGTCGTTCGATTAAAACGTGACGGCAAAATTTTATCTGATGCAAAGGTAATATCCCTCCGCAGGTTTAAGGACGATGTGACTGAGGTTGTGGCAGGATTTGAATGCGGTATAGGATTGGAGGGTCTAAACGATATCAAGACAAATGATATTATTGAAGCTTATGTTATGGAAAAGGTAAGGCAAACGTTATAGGTATTAATGTCCCTCAAGCTTCCAGATTGAGTATTATAAGTCACATTTCGACATTGCTCAATGACCATGTTTCGACAGGCTCAACGACCGCAAGCAGGATTGCTTGTGTTACAATTAAATGATTATTGGAACAGCTGCCATAGAATTACATATCCCCAACAGTCACTCATTGAAGGATAAGCGAAGGGTGCTGAAGAGTATCATCGCTCGAATCCGCAATAAGTTCAATGTTTCTGTATCTGAAATAGATTCCCATGAGCTCTGGGGCAGGGCATTAATAGGCATAGCCTGCATCAGTAACGATACAAAATATACAAACCAGGTGCTCTCTCAAATTATTAACATGATTGAAAATGAAATAACTGAGGTGGAGATGATAAGCCATAGGATTGAAATCTGGTAGCTGCTCTGAAAGGTTGTGTGGTATTAACAACCGAGGAGAAATCAATATATCTTGAGACCACAGTGGTAAGTTATTATACTTCTAAACCCAGCCGACAGGCTGTTACGGAATGCAAAATCAGCGACAACGACATACTTTATATGGTGGGCAACAGTAAATTTGACCTAACATATTGTGTGCCTCTCGTGCCAAATTCTTATTCCGTAACAGCCTGCCGAGTTAGGTAATCAAGAAGCAGAGGGAAAGAATGAGCTATGATAACATTAACGATAAATAAAGCAAAAACAAATCTTGATAAACTGATTGAGCAAACAGGTCAATCACATATTCCAATTGTAATCACTGGTAAACAATCAAATGCAGTATTACTTGCAGAAGAGGATTGGAGTGCCATCCAGGAAACGCTCTATCTGGTCTCGATCCCTGGAATGAAAGAGTCCATTCTGGAAGGGATGAGAACACCATTTGAGGAATGTGACGAGGAGTTGAACTGGTGAAGTGGCTATTAATCTATACAAAGCAAGCCAAGAAAGATGCTGAAAAGTTAGGATCAAGTGGATTGAAGCAAAAAGCTGAATACTTACTATCTGTTTTGGAGGTTGATCCATTTCAATGTCCTCCTCCATACGAAAAATTGGTTGGTGAATTGACCGGAGCATATTCACGGAGAATCAATATCCAACATCGATTGGTTTATCAAATTTTTGAAGAAAGACATACTGTGAAAATTTTGAGAATGTGGACGCATTACGAATAGTAGAACCTCCTATAGATGCATTCGCCATTGAGCGTTGATGTTAGAGGTTGGCAAATATTTGCGAGTGATTACTGATTCAGGTGGAGATAATAATGAAAACAAAACATTTTGCCTATGAAAGATGTGATAGATTGAATACATTGATAAAGGAAGAGGTGAGCGATATTATTCTCAATCATCTCAATGATCCTCGCATTGGTTTTGTTACTGTTACTGAGGTAAAGGTTGCTCATGACCTGCATTATGCAGTAATTTATGTGAGCTTTTATGGCGGTGATAAAAAGGAGGGCATGGAAGGATTGGCACATGCTACAGGGTTTATCCGAACTGAGCTGGGAAAAAGAATAAAGATGAGGTATACCCCTGAAATAGCGTTTAAGATCGATACATCCATAGAATCTGGGGCGCATGTTTTAGGAATAATAGATTCACTGGAGATACCTGAGAACCATCTGGAAGGTTTGGAGAATATACCCTGAGTAAATCAGGGTTGTTAATAGTTTTTTCTAACCGCTAAAATCGAAAGGATACATATGAAAATTCTTAACCTAATTGAAAACATTATGGAAAAAGAGGAACGATTTCTGATTACCTCTCATGTGCGGCCAGATGGGGACTCGATTGGCACCCAGCTGGCTATTGGGATAATGCTTAATGAGATGGGCAAAAAGGTGACTATCCTTAATGATGATCCTGTCCCTAAATGCTATTCATTCTTGCCTCACAGTGATTGGATAAAATCATCCTTGAATAATGATTCTCAATTCGATGCAGTTATTATCTTAGATTGCAGCGAATGGGAAAGGATAGGACGAATAGCACCCTTAGCCCAAAAAATAAGTGCTATCATCAATATTGACCACCATGTAGACAGTGCTGGACTGGGACAATATAACTATATTGATTCCTCTGCCGCTGCTGTTGCAGAACAGGTCTATCGATTGATAAAGCATATGAAACGCAATATAACCAATGAAATGGCTCTATGCTTATACACGGGTATCATGACAGATACCGGCTCATTCAAACATGGAAATACAACGGTCAATAGTCATCACATTGTAAGTGAGCTTTTGAAGATTGGTGTTAAGCCTAATTTTGTTCATCATATGCTCTATGAAAGAAACAACTTTTCTTCTATCGTACTTCAAGGTATGCTGTTGAGCAACCTGCAACTAAGCAATGATAAATGTGTTGCCTGGACAAGCATTACCAAGGAAATACTGAAGAAGGTAGGTTATAATATTGAATTTGAACCAGAGAGTGTCCTGGGTATGATACGAAGCATT
This sequence comes from Marinifilum sp., assembly GCA_020717845.1. Classification (GTDB taxonomy): domain Bacteria; phylum UBA9089; class CG2-30-40-21; order CG2-30-40-21; family CG2-30-40-21; genus CG2-30-40-21. The sequence continues at coordinate 6,399 of DYDG01000037.1, forward strand.
GAAGGGGTGGATGTGGTTCTACTTTTTCGAGACCTGGGAGAAGACAAGATAAAGGTGAATTTTCGTTCAAAGAATGGGGTAGATGTTTGGCAGATTGCTCGAAAGTTTGATGGTGGAGGACACAAACAGGCTGCAGGTTGTGTGATAAATGCAACCCTTGAGGATGCCCAACAAATGGTTCTCCAAGAAATAATGAGTGTTATGAATTATTGCTGATTTTTTTAAGTGCATCACTTCAAGTAATTCTCCCACAAATAATCTGCTTGTTTCTTTGCCTTTTTTGCCCAGGGGCTGTTGGGAGATTGTTTGACTATTTTTTGATAAGCATCATATGCCTTTTGAAAATTTCTTATTCGATAGGCTCTTTGATACATCTCTCCTATTCGAAAATATGCCTCTACAGCAGATTCTGACTCAGGATGATTATTTATTACCTGATGATATTCAAACAGACTTCGGTCATATTCACTATCTTTTTTATAGGCATTACCTGCTGCCAGATGAGCTTTTATGGTTAATTCATCCACTGATGTTGGACAAGGGGCTGTTTCATTAAGAAATTTTTGAACATCTGGCGTTGTCCTTTTTACATCAACAGATTTTTTATCCATTGCAGCCTTAAGGTATTCTGTCTGTGCCTGTTTTAGATTGCCACTTTCATCATATCCTTGAGCCAGAAGAAATATTCCATCGTTCTTAAATTCACCATTAATATCTATCAATCTTTTAGCTGTATCAATTGCTTCTGGATATTTCTTTGTCTTTATAAGGGCATCAGATAGAAGGTATAATACCTTTTCCTTTAAGATGATATTTGGATATTTATCAAGAAGTTTTTTAAGCTCTGTGGCTGCGGCATCAAGAAGCCCCTTAGAATACATATCTTTAGCAAAATTAAAATCCTTTACCTGCTGAGCATCAATAATCTTTTGTGATACTACATTAGGCTTTGCTTCAAGCAATTCAGGCTCTTTTAGCTCTTCCTTGCGATGTGATGATAATTCCTTTTTTATCTTTTCCACAGAACCCTTCTGCTTGGCAATCAGCGGTTCAAGCTTAGTTGTATCTACTTTTTTAGCTGTTGATGCTGTTGAGACAGAAGGGGTTTGCGTTCCCTGTTTCACAGGTATCTTCTGGATTGCTGCCTGCTGACTCTTAATCTCCTGTGCTTTTTCTTCCGACTCCAACGGTACCTTCTCTACTCCCTTCTCTTTACCATCCTTCATCTTCAACCCCTCTTCAAATAGCTTGCGTACTTCTTGATTATTAGGGTTTATCTTCAGGCATTCAGCAAAAAGAAGGATAGCTTCTTCAAGGCTGCCCTCTTTATAGCAAGCAAGACCCTTTTCAAGATACTCTTGTTCTACAGATCCCTTCGTATCCTTTATTTCTTGATAACCTATGCTCTGGTCAGGAATGCAACCATATAAAAAAAACAGGCTCAGGATTAATAAGCATAATTTACTTCCACGATGAATTATCATTTTTTGCTCCTTGACCGTTTTCTATCTCTGAGTACCACCTTACGATTGGCAAGCATAATGATGAATTAAGCAGCTTTAGTCTGTTTTTAATAATTTGTTAGAAAAAACTGCACTCTGTCGAGTTAATTCTGCTTTCAATATCCGACCCCGGCTCTGTCCAAAATCACAGATTATACTGTGTTATACTCAACCAATGTGTTTTCAGAATACACCTCACCTGCCAGAGTGGTTTGTTTAAAGTTATTCCAGACAGATTCAATATTTTTTGCCAGAGGAAGCAAGTCTTCCTGTCTTAATTTCACACTGTAACCGTGTATAAAATAATGTCTAAAGCTAAGATATTTCTTTAATTCTAAAGATAATTCATTAGAAATAATTCCAATTTCGAGTGCTTTATTGACAATGCTTTTATGCCAGGAATCATTTTTGACAATCACGATATTTTTGTGTTTCAGTATAAGGGTCAGAATATTTTCCATACCTTTGTAAATATTATGTATATAAGTTGAAATGGCTGCTAATTCAATGTTTCCAAAGGTTGGGCATGATAGTGCTTTATTTAATTCAGTGATTGTTTCCTCGATATTTTCAACATCGTAGTTTATTTTATCTTTTAGATTCTCAACCATAAATCACAGTCCCTTCCTTTTCTATAAAATAGGCAAATTTAGGGTTAAATTCCATATCAATAACATCGATATTTTTTGAAACCTGATCAGAAACATCAGTGACAAAATTAAAATAAGAGCCAGATTTAATACCAATAACACCGATATCAATATCGTTCACCTTTGTGTAATCGGCATACAAGGCAGAGCCAAAAAGGTATACTTTTTTAATACCGTATTTAACAGCGATTTCAATTATACTATGTTTATCTTTTTCATTTATCATATGGGTTTAATCTCTTGCATATTAGGGTTAAGAAGTTGAAATCAGTTTTTGGACTTGTCACAATTTTTTTACCACAGATATTTCACGAATTATCACGGAATATCTTACCACATAATTTCTGCCACAAAGGCACTAAGACACGAAGGTTCTATAAGATATATCTTATAGAATTATCTGTTCTTAATGAATGCTTTAAAATTTTCTTTGTACATCTTTGTGCCTTTGTGGCAAACTTTTAGCTAATTTCAGTCACCACCGAATTGTAACAGCCCTTAGCCTATTTACCCATCATCTACCCTAAAAACACCCCTTCTGCTGCCTTTATCCCTGCCCCTTTCTCAAAGCTATAGGTGGATTTTGCCAGTATCATTTCCAGGGCAGCGATTGCGGTTAAGACATCAAAGGTGCCGGCATAACCCATATGGGCAACACGGAATATCTTATTCTTCAGATGATCCTGCCCACCAGCGACGATAATCCCCTGCTCCTTATACCCCTTGATGATTGTCTTGCCATCTATTTCAGACGGGGCAACAACTGCAGTAACACCATTAGCCGGGCTTTTTGAAAGGATTTCCAGTCCGAGCGCCTTGACCCCTGCCTGACAGGCTTGAGCCAATAGCTGATGTCGCTTCCAAACATTTTCAATCCCCTCTTTTTTCATCATTTCCAGAGCCTGTCTCAAGGCATAGATCAGAGAAACAGCCGGGGTATAGGCTGTCTGCCTATCTACAAGATTTTTCTTTGCAGCAGCAAGAGAGAAATAGAACTTGGGCAGTGTTGATTTAGCAGCCAGCCCCCATGCCTTTTCACTCATAGTAATCAGCCCAAGCCCAGGCGGGATCATCAATCCCTTTTGAGAGCCAACGGCAACCACATCAACCTGCCACTCATCTGTTTTGAACTCTTCAACACCCATGCCACTGACTGCATCTACTACCAGACAGGCATCTGTCTTTGCCACAACCTCGGCTATCTCTTTGATAGGCAGCAGGGTTGCTGTTGATGTTTCGCATAGCGTCGCAAAAACAACCTTGATTTCAGGACTTTCCTTTAATTTTTCTGCAATCATCTCAGGGCTGGGCACATCTCCCCACTCTACATCCAACAGAATGGTATTTACCCCATAAGCCTTGCATATCTTCCCCCATCTTTCCCCAAACTTTCCAGCATTTACAACCAATGCCAGATCGCCGGCTGAAAGAAGATTTACTACTGCCGCCTCCATGGCGCCTGTTCCAGACGAGGCAAGGGTATAGACATCCCTTGATGTTTGGAAGAGATACCGTAGATTCTCATTCACCTCAGAAAATATCTCCTCGTATGCCGGTGTCCGATGATGAATAATCGGCTGTGCCTCTGCAAGGCTTACCTCTGGCGGAACAGAGGTTGGCCCTGGGGACATTAAATAATACTTTTTACCAACTAACATGTAACTTCCTCCTTGTATAATTTTACGTAGAACGCGCACCTAAAGGTGCTCACTACATTACTTACTTAGCACACACCTTAATATTTCCATTCAATGCCAGCCTGATAACCTCATCCATACTGCTTATCGGCTTAAATCTCATGCTCTTTCTTACATCCTTAGGAATATCCTCCAGGTCTTTCTCGTTCTCCTGAGGCAGGAGGACTGTTTTTATTCCAGATCTATGGGCAGCCAGCATCTTTTCCTTTATCCCGCCCACAGGCAGCACCCTTCCACGGAGGGTAATCTCACCAGTCATAGCGATATCAGGGTTCACCGGCGTATTGGTCAGGGCAGAGATCATGGAAATAGCCATGGTTATACCGGCAGATGGTCCATCCTTAGGGATAGCCCCTTCTGGCACATGGACATGGATATCTATCTTTTTATAGAATTCTGGATCAATGGAAAGCTCAGCTGCTCGAGAGCGGATATAAGAAAGGGCTGCTCTTCCAGATTCCTTCATTACCTCACCCAATGTTCCGGTTAATAAGAGTTCACCCTTCCCTGGCATGGTTACTGTTTCAGTGGTCAACACCTCGCCCCCGTTTTCTGTCCATGCCAGTCCAGTAGCAATGCCTGGAACAAGATCTTTTTCTATATCTCTATGCTTAAATTTAGGCTGTCCCAGATAGCCGGGCAAGGATTCAATTGTTAGCTCAACCTTCCCCTTTTTACCCTCAACAACCTTTCTGGCTATTTTTCGGCATACTTTGGCTATCTCCCTTTCAAGATTTCTCACCCCTGGCTCACGGGTATATCTTCGGATAAGGAACAGCAATGATTCATCAGAAAACTCAAGGTTTTCCCCAATTAATCCATGCTCTTTAATCTTTTTGGCAACCAAAAATTTCTTGGCAATATGAAGCTTTTCGTCCTCTGTATAACCTGGAAATTCAATCAGCTCCATCCTATCCCGCAAAGCATAAGGAATATTATGAAGGGTATTGGCTGTAGTTATAAACATTATATTAGAAAGGTCAAAGCTAACCTCCAAATAATGGTCCGCAAAGGCTGTATTCTGTTCCGGGTCAAGCACCTCTAAGAGGGCAGCAGATGGATCGCCCCTGAAATCCACACTCATCTTATCTATCTCATCTAAGAGAAAGACAGGATTCTTGCTTTCTGCCTTACGAATGGACTGGATTATCCTGCCTGGCATAGCGGCTACATAGGTCATGCGGTGTCCCCTTATCTCAGCTTCATCCCGCACGCCGCCAAGCGACATTCGCACAAATTTTCTATCCATAGCCACAGCAATAGACCTTGCCACAGAGGTTTTGCCTGTTCCAGGTGGACCGATAAAGCAGAGGATACTTCCCTTTAGTTCAGGGTTTAATTTCCTCACCGCCAGATATTCAATGATTCGTTCCTTTGCCTTTTTCAATCCATAGTGATTCTCTTCAAGGATTCGTGATGCCCTTTTTAATCCCAAGTTATCATTGGTTGTCTTTGACCATGGAAGATGAATGAGCCAATCAAGGTGATTCTTGATCACCGCAGTTTCAGGCATCATGGGAGACATCCCTTGAAGCCGTTTAATCTCTTTGTTTGCCCTTTGCAAAGCCTCTGGAGAAAGCCCGGCATCCTTTATCTGTTTTTTGAGTTCAGTTATTTCCTCGCCAGCATCGTCATCCTTACCCAATTCCTTTTTAATAGCCCGAAGCTTTTCATTAAGATAATATTGTTTTTGCTGCTTTTCTACCTGTTTGCGAATACGGACATGCAGTTTCTTTTCTATCTGCAGGATTTCCAATTCAGCATTAAGCAGGACAGAAAGCTTTTCCAGCCTGGCAGCAACATTAATGGTTTCCAACAATTCCTGTTTACTGTTTGTTTTGAGGTTTATATGAGCAGCAATAGTATCTGCTAATCTGCCCGGCTCCTCAGTAGCTTCAGCAATTCCAATCATCTCTGGAGGAAAACCGTCTGAAAGCCGGACATATTCCTGAAATCTGTTCAATACATCCCGATTAACAGCCTCTATCGCTGGTGTGATAATAATTTCCTCAACTATTGGCTCCACATCAACACAATAATAGCTCTCCTTGTCTACATATTTTGTTATCCTTCCTCGAACAAGCCCTTCAACTAAGACCTTCAGTGTGCCATCTGGTAGTTTTAGAAGCTGAAGTATTTCTGCACATGTTCCAATAGTATAGATGTCATCTTTTTTAGGCTCAGCAGCCGTTGATTTTTTTTGGGCACACAAAAATATCATCCGATTATCAAGCATAGCCAGCTCTAATGCCTGAATAGAGCGTTTCCTGCTAACAAAAAGCGGAACCACCATCTGCGGAAAGACAACCATATCCCTTAACGGAAGTAACGGGATATTAGAGATTATATTTGTAGTTGCCATAATTATCCTCATCTGTCATAACGCATTGCCTTTGCTGAAGGCTAAATGCTTGCAATAGTATACTAAATAATCGTGTTGAAGTCAAGAATATTTTGCAACGGCTTTAGTCAATACATGGACAACCACAAGGAAAAAGGGTAGTGGGTGAGATTAGCTAAAAGTTTGCCACAAAGGCACTAAGGCACTAAGATGCACAAAGAAAATTTTAAGCACTCATTAAGGATGGAATAAAACAGATAATTCTACAAGATATATCTTAGAGAACCTTCGTGTCTTAGTGCCTTTGTGGCAGAAATTATCCGGCAAATAACAAGCTAAGCTATTCTCACCCACCACCGAAAAAAGCCTGCGTGTGCAGTGAATGCCAACAGGCATAAATATACTTTTCTCTCAATAACTGTAAAATTACACATCATGGCAATAAATTTCTTGACAAAAAAGATAAAATAAGGTATATTATATATAATTATATGCAATAGCCAATGGTCTCTATTATTTCTTGTTGCAAATAAACAAGTAAGGGAGGGTAAGATGGAAGATCTCTTAACAATAGAAGATGTAGCTGAGATTCTTCGCCTTAAACTTCTGACAGTATACAGATGGGTTGAGTCTGGAAAGATTCGAGGAATCAAGATTGGAAAGGGCTGGAGATTTAAGAAGAGTGAAATTGACCGATTTCTCAAGGATCAGGAAAGTCAGGGGCATCATGAGATTGCTGTAAAGCTTTATCAACAAGGCAAGGTAAACGAGGCTGTCAGTGCTCTAAAGAAATCTATTAACATCTATCCGGAAAAAGCAGATAGTCATGCCCTTTTGTCTGAGATTTATTTCGAAAAAGCAAAAAAAGATAAGGAATATATATCCTTAACAGAAAAAACATTAAATCAATTACTAAATATTGACCCCGATAACTTAGAGATTATCTCTAAGTTAAAGGGTCTCTCTTCCCTTTATGAAACAGTTGCTATTGAATATGAAACAGCTGCTATTGAAAATCATGATGATGTTTATGTGAAGATAAAAAATCTTATCCAACCTATTATAAAAACCTTTACTGCCCATGAAGATAGTGATATTTTTGAGGAAGCATACAGAACAGCGAATTCCTTAAGTAAAATGGTAGAGGAAAAGGATTCGTATCTCTCTGGACATTCAGAGAAGAGGTCGGTTTATATTACTGCTATTGCTCATGAATTAGGAATATCTTCTACTCAGGCAAGGGCATTACAGATTGCTGCACTTATTTACGATATTGGGAAGCTCTGCATTAATGAAGAAATATTGAAAAAACCAGGAAAATTGAATGAAATGGAGATAAATACAATTCGTTCACATTCGGTTATTGGTGAAAAAATTCTTCGTGATGTTGGAATGCCTGATGATATCTTGAAATGTGTGCGGCATCATCATGAATCCCTGGATGGCAAGGGCTATCCAGATGGCTTAAAAGGTGATAATATTCCCATCGGAGCAAGAATAATAAAGGTAGTCGATGCCTTTGGGGCTATGGTTTCCTTGAGGCCATATAGAGAACCGCTCTCTTTTGATGGTGCTCTGGATCAATTAAGGTCAGGTGGAGGAAAGGATTTTGATTTAAGGGTTATAGATGCCTTTGCCAGTGCCATTGCTGAAGAAAAAAATCTGTTCAGGCTTCCATCCCGCAAGAATGTTAAATCCAAAAAGATATTGGTTGTTAATGATGAACCATGGACAGCAGGAGCAATTAAAGGCTCTCTTGAAATGGAAGGATTTGATGCCATAACCTCTCCAAATGGTGAAGCTGCTTTGCAAAGGATATATGAGGTTAAGCCTGATCTGGTTATTCTGGATGTTTTTCTTCCAGATATGGATTGTCATACACTATGCCGCAGGTTAAGTCAGGATTCAAGAACAACACAGATCCCTATTATTATTATCTCTACAGCTGGCACCATAGATGATGAGATAGCTATCATGGAAAGCGGTGCAGATGATTATCTTACAAAGCCATTTAATCTTCGTGAGCTTGTAGCAATGATTAATGCTCGTTTAAGACGGATAGATCGCGAAAATGATGTGAATCCATTAACAGAATTACCAGGGGCATCATATGCTAAAGCAGATCTTCTTAAACGAATCAATGACTCATCCAAAAAGCTTGGTATGCTTCGGGTTGATCTGGATAACCTTAAAGCATTTAATGATGTCTATGGATTGCTTCACGGGGATAAGGTGATTAAATTAGTTGCTGATGTCCTGCAAGATGTTATGAAGACCTCTGGCAATAAGGATGACTTTATTGGACATATTGGCGGTGATAATTTTATAATAATCACCTCTCCTGATAATATTGAAATGCTGCGTAATCAAATAGCAACTGAGTTTTATAAACGCATCCCTGCCTGCTATCATAAGGATGATGTAGAACGAGGATATATCTTGCGAGATAACGAAAGACATTCCCTCATGTCCATGTCTATGGGATATGCAACAAACAAGGATAGGAATATCCATAATTATCATGATTTTGAAAAAATTGCCAGTGAAGAAATGGTCTGTGTAAAAAAATAAGGTTATTTTTGAATTTTTTTACTTGACATTTTGAAAATTTATGGTAATATATATATACTCAGAGATTAAGGGCGGGTAGCTCAGCGGTTAGAGCACTTGCTTTACACGCAAGGGGTCACAGGTTCAAATCCTGTTTCGCCCACCATATCTATTTCTTGTATTTCTTACCTATACGGAGTCGTGGTGTAGCCTGGTTCAACACATCTGCCTGTCACGCAGAAGATCGCGAGTTCAAATCTCGTCGACTCCGCCAGTTTTTTCCTAACTATTAAACGCTACTTTGGTGTTATTATGACCTTCACTTCATAACCCGTTATATTAAATCATATTCTGTCAAATCTCCTCCCTTTTCGGGTAGTGTCTCGACAGGCTGTTACGGAATAAGAATTTGGCACGAGAAGCACACAATATGTTATGTTGGGTCAAAATACGGTATACCGTTGTCGCTAATTTTGCATTCCGTAACAGCCAGTCGACGGGTACAAGGCGAAGATGGTAAATGGTATCAACAAACTCCAGCCATATCGGCAGGGTTATCTGACTACATTTGGAGTATAGAGGAATGGCTTACTTATCCGGTTAGAGGGAGTTAGCTGATTTGAGACACCACCGATTTTCACGGATTTTTATCAGTGCTTATCCGTGTCCTCCGTGTTCCATTCCCTCAACTATTTCAATGCATCCTTAATCAATTGTATCCGTTGATGGACAGCCTTTTTCCATTCCGGCTTGGTGGTATTCTTGACAATATCCTCATAAACCTCTATTGCCTTTGTCCATTGCTCTTCTTCCTCATAAATCTCGCCGAGTTTGGTTAGGGCAGTCAATCGATATGAGTTTGCTTTAGGGGAGGCATCCTTGAGCTTGAGATACTCAAGCATTGCTTTTTCCTTGTCCTGCATAGCAAGGTAGCAGTCACCAGTATTATAGATTATCTCAAAACTGGCCTCACCGTGAACCTTGTTCAAAAGCTCAGTAAGGGTCTTGATTGCCTCTTGAAAATTTTCCTGTTTGCGATATATTGCCGCCAGTTCCATCAATGCCTTATTGGTCATATCATCATCAGGGTATTTTTGACAGAATGTCCGATAGCTGGCAGCTGTTTCCTCCAGTTTATCCATCTTTTTATAACACAGGGCAGTGTTAAAGAGGGCAGCAGAGGTATACTCGGTGTTAGGATAGTTCTGGGTAATATTTTGATAGACCTTGACTGCCTCTTCAAGCCTTTCCAGATTGTAGAATGATGTGCCCAGATGAAACATGGCCGCAGGGATTGACTCATGATTTGGAAAATTTTGTGCCAACCTATGGTAGACCGTGATTGACTCCTCATAACGGCCAAGCTCATAAAGGCTTTCTCCCAGCAGGTATTGAGACTCTGGCATGTATTTGCTGTCCGAGTAGTTTATAGCTATTCTGGAAAACTCCTCCACTGCCTGGGCATATTGCTCAAGGTCAAAATATTTTTGTGATAGATGAAATTGCATCTCTGGAGCCAGTTTACTCTTTGGATATTTATTGATAAAGCCCCTGAGCATGTCAATCACAGCTGTATCTGGACTCTTCTCTTTACTGCCAGATGAAAGGAGCTTTCTTTCCTGACGGTAGAGAGATGCCTCGATGGCAGACAGGGCATCGCTTGCCTTTGGATCGTCAGGATAGGTGCTGATAAAGCCTTGAAATTCTGCAATTGCCTTTTCATCATTCATGGCATTATAGTATGATTGTCCAATTCTCAGTCGTGCCTCCTTGATGTTAGGGTTCTTGGGATAATTATTAATAATCCTTTGATAGGTTGTAATTGCCGTATTATATTCCTGTGCCCGAAAATATGTATCTGCTATCTTATATAAGGCATCGATTGCAGATGGATGCTCCTTGTAGGCACTGCTGAGCCTTTCCCAGACATCGACTGCCTCCCGATAGTATTCCAACTGATAATAACAAAGCCCCTGTCTGTATAATCCCTCTGGCACAAACTCATTATCTGGATAATCCTTGACAAAGCTTTCATAAACCTCAAGTGCCTCAGCATATTTCTTTTGATTAAACAAGCCGTTTGCTATCTCATACTGACGGTTAACATCCATGCCAGTTGTTTCTAATTTTTTCCCAATAAAGCTTTCCTTCAGCTTCTGCCTCTTCTGGAATGCTGTTTTATACTCCCCTTTTTGAAGAAAATACCAGATCATCCCATCCTGAGCATAGAATACTGCCTCGCTTTCAGGATAGTTTTTGATAATTGTCTCATAGATCTCTTTTGCATCCTCAATGTCTCCCTTCTGATAATATGCCTCACCAATCATTAGATAAGCAAATGCCCGCCAATTGCTCTTGCTTGGCGAAAGGTTATTGAGCATGTAATGATAGCCGCTAACCACCTGTTCATAATCCTTCTGAGCATAATATGTCCGATTGATAAGGTAGATAGCTGCCTCATGGAGCTCAGGTTGATAGGATTGGTCAAGCACCTTTTTATAGGCAGCAACAGCCTTTTCATAGCTTTTAAGCATATAATGACAATTCCCTGCCAGAAGATAGGCTCTGGAAAGCAATGGGTGATTTGAGTGCTGTTCAATGATCCTCTGAAAGGTAGAGGCAGCTAATTTATGATTTCCCTGCTTCAAATAACACCATCCAATCTTGTATAAGGCATCTGGCACAAGGCTGGATGTAGGGTATTGATTAACAACCTCTCCAAAATCAAAGCTGGCTTTATGGTATTGCTGAAGCTCCATGCGGCTGATTCCAATCATGAACTGAGCATTTTGGGCAATCTCATGCTTTGGATGTTGTCTAATGATTGTCTCAAAGCTGTCTATGGCTGATGAATAATCCTTCATCTTAAGATAAATACAGGCAAGTTTGTATCTGACAGCCACCCCAAGCTCACTTCTGGGGTATTTTTGCATAAACTCTTGATATTTAACCATGGCTGAGGTATAATCCTGACAGAGAAAAAACATCTCTCCCAGGAGATAGTAAGCATTTTCCAGAAAGACATTCTCCGGATAATTCTCGATGAGCTTTTTATACATACCAATGGCAAGGAGCGGACGGTTAAGGTGTTCCAATGACTTACCTGCATAATAGATTGCCCCTGGTGTATCCACAAGATTGAATAATTCCAGTGCCTTTTCATACTGCCCCTGATTATAGCTGATCAGTCCCAGGGCATAGATAACGCTTTTCTGGCGTTGGTAGGCTGGCTGAGACTTTATCAGGTCATCAAATATCTGCTGGCTATTTTTCCAGCTTTCTGTCATCAGATAGCACTGAGCAATACCAAGTAATGCTTCTGACTTAAGATAGCTTCGCGGATAGTTATCAATAATCCTCTGAAATTGCGGGATTGCCTTAGCATACTCTTTTTGATTAAAATAGCACTCAGCAATCCGATAACGAGCATCATCAGCAAGCTCACTATCCGGATATTTGCTTATAATCTTTTCATAGGCAGCAATCGCTGTCCTAAAGGCATTGAGGTCAATCTCATCCTTTAATCCATGGGTAATCTTAGCCATCAAGGCTTTTTTCTGTTGAATAGACAGGCACTCGCCAATCATAAACTGTGCCCTGATTGCCTTCTTACTCTCTGGGAAGCGTTTAAGGAAAAGGTCAAACGAATACATGGATGCGGTTTTATCATCATCCTGGATATAGAGCTGGGTAGCCAGATTAAACAATTCATTCTCGCTCAAGGCACCCTTTTTTTCAGCCAGGACAGAGAGAGGGGTGATGAGGGTGATAATTAACAGTAATATTATACCCTTGAGATTATTCATAGATTATTCCCCTATCTCCACAGGCACGGTTACCTCTGGAGCAACAGATATGACAAACACGCTTTCCGGGCTGGATTTAAAGAAGTCTCCTGTCTTGTCTGTAATCTCTAACACGCACAGGTATTCTCCATCAGGCACAATCTCTTCCCGCTCATCCCGTCCATCCCAGACAACAGATACCGGGACAGCATCCTTGCCCTCAAAATGCCTGACAACATTGCCTCGTTTATCAGCTATGGTTAATAACCATTCGGTTATCCGGTCTATTTGTTTCACCTGAATCTTTATCTTTGTCTGGTTAAGCTTGCCTGCTGGTGAAAAGGCATTTGGGTCAGGTGTTAACTGAATGCCAAAGGTATCAAACAGCCATGTAAGCGATAATCGATGTAATGTGTCAATATCTTGCGAGCCAAAGGAATAATCAAATTCATAATTACCTCGCTTAACACCAAAGCCAAGGTTCATTCCACTGTTGTCCATACCCATTCGCAAAGCAATGGTTCTTTTTTGCAGCCAGTATTCGCTGCCAATTTGTGCCTGAAGGGATTGTTTAAGGGTTTTACTCACATCCATGGTAAAGATAAGATTATTATTAAGCATCCGTGCCCCAATCCCTGTATGCAGGGAAAGCGGAAATTTTTCGTCTTGATCCTTTAATCGCAAAGATGGTGAGACGATATTTTTCAGTGTAATCCCAAGGCTGAGATGATTCCATGGTGTAAGGAGCAAGCCGCCATCCATGCCTATCCCGGTATCATGGTATGAGGATAGCTGCTGCGTGATGAGCTTCAGGCTGGCACCATAACTCATTTTTTTGAATCCTCGTCTGGCATAGGAAACAAGGACACATTGCCTCGAATCCTTAAACTCCCCCAGAGCCTCCTGACGGATATTTGTTTCCTCAAGTCTTCCTGAGTTTAGCAGGACAACCCCAAGCCCCAACACACCTGCCTTCTGAGTAGGATAACTAAAGCCCAGAAAATTATAGAAGGTATCCTCCAAAAGAGGGGAGACCATAGCTGTTACCTGCCCGCTTTTGAGCTGGGTAAGCCCGGCTGGATTAAAATAAATCGCCGAAAGGTCGTCTGAAAGACCACAAAACGCCCGCCCCATACCCATAGCTCGGGCACCGGCACCCCAATTCAGGTATTCTCCGGGCAAGCCATAGTATTTCGTTTCAGCGTTACAGGTGATACACCAAGTCATAATGAATAATAAAATAATGCCCTGTTTCATTTGTAAGCTCTCCATATTTCTTGCGTTATTGCTACAAATCATCCATGCTGTGTTTGAACTGCCACACAACTCTTGAGAAAATGCCGATAGACACGAGGAACATCCGCCACATCAATCGTCATAATGTCTCAGTTGTCAGATAGAAACTGTTCATAATAACGCGCATATTCACACATCTACAACCTATAAATGCGATTACTACAAACTTTATTCCTTCTAAAAACAAGACTCATTGCCACTATACGACTGAACTCATCTACCGCCAACATTATGAGATACAACACGTTAAAAACCACCACATTGTTGGTAGGTCAAGTGATTAGACGAATATTCTGTAACCCCTTAAAATGGGATATTATCTTACCTTGGACTCTTTTTCCCATCAGAAGTGGATTTACCGCCCTGACCTATAGGTGGTGCTGGTGGTGGTGTCTTTGGCGGTCGATTCACACCCCCCTTTTTTTTAAATCCTTCATGCAGTGGTTTCGGAATTGACTCTTCCTTGATCATCTTCATTTTCCTCCTTTCTTTTTCTACTTTCAGTAATTGGAATTGTCCTGAATTCTATTGTAATGTCATCGCGATTTCTAGAAATATACATCGCACCAACTTGATATAAGAATGTTCCTTCTAAATTGTTGTAAACGGAAACATCACGAAGAAGTAATTCAGCATTTTTTGAGTCGTCAGAAAAAGCCTGAACCCATCCATCGTAAACCAGGTTTTTCTCTATATCCCTGACAGTTACACACTCAATATCTGGTGCGTTAAAAGAATAACCCCATACATCCAATTCACCAAATTTGTCACTAATCCTTAAAAACCGAATTAATCGAAAGTGAATTTTGTAAGTCTCGATTACAGTAATAAATAATCCCAGAATAATTGAGACAAGACAAACCCAGGCTATCTCAGAATAGGAGACTGGAATATTGGAATCAACCAATGCTTTAAGAAATACGACTCCCGATATAGAATACCAAAAACCCAGTTTGGTTCCAATAAAAAGCAAAAAATATGAAGATAACCCAAGAACGAAAGATTGAAGCAAAAAGAAAAATGGCCCTCGTCAGGCTGTTACGGAATGCAAAAATCATTTTAACCCCTATACAACATATACTGT
>DYDG01000155.1 GCA_020717845.1 Marinifilum sp.
CTGCTGGCATCATCACCTGGTGCAGTCCATATAAGTTTGATAGAATTCTCTGTAGCATCTGATGCACTAAGATTGGTTATCTGAGCAGGTGAAATTGTGTCCTGCGGCAGAGAGCTGCCACCTACTGCCATATATTTATCCACCTTAAACCCATAAGCAGGAACATTATAATCAGTTACTAATTTCAACCTTATCGTATCCCCTGAAACTACTGGTGACCAGATATCCTTCTTATTATAACCCGAATACCAACAAACCTCATTGCTATTTTTATCAAGGATGTATAGCTTATCATAGGGATAATTATCTCCCTCTATACTGTATTTTTCAAAATGAACACGCATCTCAGATGCCCCAGGATGTGTAATTACCCAAGTATTGGTGAAGTTATTGTCATACTCATGTTTTGATTCACGGATACAATTCCATGTTGTCCATGCTTCACCTGTATCTCTGGTTATCTTTATCTTCCATAAGTTTAATGTCCCTTTATCTCCACTTGCCTTATCTTCTACTTTCAATTGCCAGTTACCACTTGTATCATCCTGACAAAATGCAGCAATTCCTTTATACCACTGTATAATATTAGCCGCACGCCTGCTACGATTATGCAGGATATGCTGCTTACCTGATGGTGAGATAAGCGTTACAACCAGATCACCAATGTATGTATGGGTAATATTGACATAGACCTCTACCTCTGAGATTTTTATGCTGTCAGGGATATTTAATGTAGAGACAATAGTTTGATAATCACGTATTGGCAAATCAGGATTTTCATCCTTAAGATACTCACCCGGCTCTGCACCGCCAATAGCAGTAGCTGTAAATACTACTGATGAGTTAGATACATTAGGATTGGATGCTGATACCTGATACTGCCCGGATTTATTTCCTAATGTTAATCTCACCTGTGCCTGACCAGATGCGTCAGTAGTCACTTGAGTCGCAGACAGCCCTGCACCTGTTGCAGCTTGAGGCTGTTGAGTAATAGCAAGGTTAATGGTAATATTTGGTACACCGGTACCATTAATATAGCTTACCTTGATTACAAATGGTTGAGATAATGCAGTGCTAACCTGAGCCTGCTGGTTATCACCTGAGACCTTACTCATACTCACTGAAACACTTATATTCATACTCTCGTTTATAGTCACTGCCGGGTTAGCAGCGAATAAGGTTTTAGTCGCAATAAAACAAAAAAAGCACAGTAAACCAATTACTGTGCTGACATTTTTCACAAATTCACGACATAACTTTATATTATTGTAACTGTTGCTCTGTTGCTCTGTTGCTCTGTTGCTCTGTAAGTGAAGGACATCGTCTCATCTCCTTACTTTTTATAAATATAAGTATACCACATTTTTCAAAGGATGTCAAGTATTTTTTACAAAATCCAGCAATTCTCATTTTAGACAGGATTACAGGATGAACAGGATTTTTAAGGATCGTGGGTTAGGCTTTTTTCTGAAACTATGGTGAAAGGAATGCTTTTTATACCGACTTGAGGGTTTCCACTGTAGATTCCATCTCCTGTCCCGCCTAATAATACATCTTGTTAATCCTGTTAATCCTGTCTAAAAGTCAAAATGAGAATTGCTGACTGCAGCCATAGATAGCAAAAAACTTGAACATCCGATATCACCTTTTTTATTTACCGATTACTGACATTATCCCACATCTTTCCCATTACCAATCCCTCTGCCATCCTTATAATCTCCTCCACCTTCCCCTTGTCTGGCAAGATTAGTGTCCATCGTATCATATCGCATTCAAATATAAATTTATCTAATTCCTGCATAACATCAGGCATAATTCCTTGTTGTGAAAGGATGTCTTTTAGCTGGTTCTGAGTTATGCCTATGGATGCAAAATTGTATTTATCGCCCAGGTATCCTACCACAGCATCGTAACTGCTGGCTACAGATTCCTTCAAAAGATTCTCTTCGAGCAATCTCTTTGCCTTTTTTAAGCTATGCCTTGCCTTTTTCATGTTTTTCATAGCCATTTGCTGTCTGGCCATTATTGGGTTTGAATGAAGATAACTACGGTATTTTTTGATAGCCCATCTAATTATGAAAATAATAGTCACCAAAAGGATGATCATTGAAATAATCTGGAGAGCTTTGATAATTATTCTCTTATCAACCTTGAACACTTTTTTTTCAATTTTTTCAAGTAATTTGGCATCCTTTTCTATTTCTTCTGGCAAAGGGATATTAGAGGGAAGTATCTTTATCTTAAAAGGATTGGATGATAGCTCAATATATTTGCCAGCAGATGGGTCAAAACATACCAGTTTAACCGGCCATATATTACCGTTTCCCTCTTTAATCGGCATGATGACATACTCAAAGGTTTTTCTGCCAGAAACAGAATCAAATCCCTTGACAATTCTATCTGCTGCATGGACAGAAAGTTTCTTAAGATTATCATCAAGCCTGATTAAAGGTTCAGGGATTGCCTGAATATTGCCAGTACCATTGACCTCAACCTTAAGGGTAAATGGCTTTCCTCGTTCAATTATCCTTTTATCAACTGTAGCAGACATGGTAAATCTTCCAACTATTGAGGTAGAATCCTTGCCTTTCCCCTGTTTTGGCAAAGGCAACACCTTAATCTTCAATGGATTTGTTCTCAGGGTTATTGGAGCAGAAAATGGGTCAAGTCTGGCTATAATCGTTGCTGATCCAATGGTCAATTCACCTGACTGAGTAGGGAACAACGCTGTTTTTAAGTCTTGAGCCAGATACTGGATGCCTTTGATATTCTCATACCTTTCATCCTTTTTTGATGGTAATTGGACAGACCAGAACCCTATGGTAGAAGGCGGTGTGTATGAGGGGGCATCCATCAGGTTTACCCTGCGGTAAAAGGTAAGGGTAAGAATAACCATTTGATTAACATAACAGGTGTGGCGGGAAAGGGTTGTTGAGGCAAACACTGGCTTAGAGACCTGTTCAGCAGAATGCGATCTGTGCCTTTGAGCAAAGAAATCATCAAAGATATCAAACGAACTGATTGCTCCTCTACCTTGCTGTCTCTGAGATGATTGCTTTGGCTCACCTGTTGGCTTTGTAACGGTGATAGATATTGGCTGGCTCTGGTATGTATTCCCGCCAACAACAACACTCGATATCCCAATGTTTGCTGTCCCTTCCTTTTCTGGTGACAGGACATAAACATACGAATGTGCGGTGTTTACTTGCATATTGACAATAGAAATATTAGATGACTGTGATTTTGAGACAACCTTCAGGTTTGAAAAACTCGGTATTGACGGCACAGTAGCATTGTTTATGCCCTTGCCAGAGATGGTAATGGTATATTGAACCACATCATCAAGGGATACCGTATTTTTGTCAACAGACGCATCGATAGACACCTGTCCTGCAAAACACACACTTTCTAAAATGCTTAATATCAAGAATATGGCAGCACAAAATGCTTGAATACGTAATATGTTTTCATTCATCGCAAGCTATAACTCCTGTCGCAACCCTTTCTTGCATTTCTTACCAATCCAACCCATTCCCCATCCCTTTTCCTTCAACCCTTTTCCCCTTATGCCTTTCATCTGCGCCAATCTCCTGCAGCAGTCTTTCTGCATCCTCTCTGTTCATTCCTTTCCCTTTACTGCTGTCCTGCTTTTGATCGTTTTTTTTTCGCTTTTCTTGCTGCTGTTGTTTATTTTGCTGATTTTGGCGATTGTTTTTTTGCATTTGCAACATCTTTTTGGCTAATGCCAGATTGTGTTTTGCGTCTTTATCATTCTGGTCGAGCCTGACAGCCATCTCATATGACTTAATCGCAGAGTTATAATCCTCTTGCCTGAATTGCGAATTGCCTTGATTATAATGCACCTTTTTCTTCAATTTCTCATTCCTTGACTGTGTTAAGCTATTAAACATCCTCTCACTATCCTTGAATCTTCCCTGTTTATACAAGGCATTGCCCAGATTATAGCTTGCCGTCTCCTTTTTCGAGGATGCCTTTGAATATAATTCCTCTGCCTGTTTGAAGTTAGCCTTTTTATAGAATCGATTCCCACTGGTAATATCACTCTCAAAAGGCAAACAGGATGCACAGCTTGCCCATAATATAACACATCCTGCGATTATTGGACTTAAACAATATTGTTTAAACATCATTTTCTCCATTGTGCAACCGTTTCCTATGACTCGATGTTCAAGGTTTTTGTGGCTCATAGGAACCACAAGAATAAAGCG
>DYDG01000156.1 GCA_020717845.1 Marinifilum sp.
ATACGGTATGCCGTTGCCGCTGATTTTGCATTCCGTAACAGCCTGTCGAGTATTAGATATTGTTGAACCCTCAAAAATAATTATTGACAAATATTAAAGTATATGCTACATTTTAGTAAGTAAAAAAACTAAATGTTAAAGGAGGCAAGAAAGATATGGAAATAGGGGATACAATAAAAAAGATTCTTCAGGAGTTGATATTACCAGAATTAGAGACAATCAAGGGAGAGAATGCAGAAATTAAGACAACTTTAGTGTTGACAAATAAACGACTTGATGATATTAATGCTCATCTTATTGACCAAAGTAGGCGAATAGATGAGGTAAATAAACGGATAGATGTGTTAAAAGATGAGATAAATGGGCGGATAGATGTGTTAAGGGATGATGTGAATAAACGGATAGATGAGGTAAATGGGCGGATAGATGGATTAAAGGATGATGTAAATAAACGGATAGATAAGCTATATGATGTAATTCTCCATAGAGACGAATATGGAAAGAAATTAGAGATGAGAATTATCGCTATTGAGCATGAAATAGAACAAATAAAAATAGAATTACCAGAAAAAATGGCAGCATAACCCAAAACAAATGTTATGAACCGCTACTGTGCGGTCATTACTCAAAAGATTAGAGGTAACTACTCACCGCAGAGAGCGAGCGAAGAGAACGGTTATTCACCGTTTGCTGGCATGGAGATAACACAAAGATGCTTGAGTGTCCCTTGCTCCGCAAGCTATATGTCCACAGCTGCCACCAAAAAGATGATTAATACGATAATTCTGATCTTCCTATTACTCGATGTTCAAGGTTTTTGTGGCTCATAGGAACTACTATGCCAGAGTGGTTAAATGCCCGCTGATATTCTTGTAGCTGCGACCTGCCAGAGGTGCTACCTCTGGCAGAGGTACTACCTCCCGCGGCTACAAATATGCTAAGCCGTTCTATTCTGACTATCACAGGTTGAAAAACCTTGAACATCGAGTAAAATAAGATAAAAGTCGAGATTGTCCCATGCATAACCAACAAAAACTACTATTCCCTCATATCCATGCTATCTCAGCCTCTGCAGGCTCTGGGAAAACCCATACCCTGATGAATCGGTATCTGGATTTTCTTTTTTCTCCAAACTTCAGGTCATTAGCCGATATTCTGGCAATCACCTTTACTAACAAAGCAACATCTGAGATGAAGAAAAGGATTGTAGACGAGCTTAAGAAAAAAGCTCTTCAAGGCTCATCAGAGGCTAATAAACGATTGGATGAATTGTTTGACAGGTATTCGGATTTCAGGATACAAACCATTGATGCCTTTCTCACCTCTATCGCTGCTGTCTCTGCCCTGGAGTTGGGATTCCCACCACATTTTGAGATAACGCTTACACCAAAACCAACATTCAACCTTGTTCTTGATGAATTGCTCGACATGGTTCAGCCAGACTCAGAAGATGGCATTACTCAATACTTTCTTAATTTCCTTGATGAGATTTTGAAGCCCAAATGGAACATCAAGAAGATGATTCTTGAGAATATCGATACCTTAAAGAATCAGACAACCCTACAAGGATACAGGCTGCAAAGGAAATTCTCTTTGCAGGAATTCAAGAAACATCAGGAGATGCTGCAAGGGATTGTGGCAGAGTTTGTGGAATTGAATGCAGACAGGCTAAAATTCAAGATGTGCTTTCTTAATGCTGCCGAATCATTTATCAGTGGTAAAAAAGAAGCGTGGGCTGGTGAGATGTTCAAGAAGGATGAACTTTCCCAAATTTGCAAGAAAGGTGCAGACATTACCCCTGACCATGAAAAAACATGGCAAGAGATTCGAGATGGAGTATCGTTGTTGTCAGAGATGGCATCGCACATACATCTGTGTCCATTCATTGATGTTATAACATTATTTGACAAAGCGTTAGAATCCTATAAGAATCGTGAAGGGATAGTCTTTATGACAGATTTGAACCTCAAGCTCAAGGATTTTCTTGACAAACAAGGGATTGTGCCTGAGGTATATTTTTATCTCGGAGACAGGATATCGCATTTCTTTATAGACGAATTTCAGGATACAAGCAGGCTTCAATGGGAAAACCTATTCCCGCTCATTGAGGAATCACTCTCCAGGGCAGGCTCATTATTTTACGTTGGTGATAAAAAACAAGCTATTTATCGGTTTCGAGGCGGGGACAGCACCCTATTTGACGAGGCAAAAGGTGCATTTCGTAGTGTTGCTGATATTCGAGAGGGATTTCCAGATATAAACTACAGGAGTCGCCAGCAGATTATATCCTTTGTAAATCATATCTTTTCTCATGATAATCTTAAGAAATGGATAGAGAGCAATAACAGCATCCAGGAAGATATGTCTGGTATCTATAATACCTATAGCCATGTTCAGCAGAAACCTAAGCCAGAAGAAAAAGCAAAGGGAGGGTTCGTCTGTGTTCAAAAGATTTCGTCTGCTGAGAAATTAAGCAAAGATGAGCTGAACGCAGAGATTGGGAGACAATTGGTATCACTGCTGAAGGATCAGATACTTCCCAGATTCCCTCGCTGCAAGGTAGCAATTATTGTCCGAACAAATAAAGAGGCAGCATGGGTTACCCGCATTCTGTCAGCTCAAGATATTCCTGTTGCCTCAGAAAAGACAGCTGATATATCCTCAAACCATCTCATTGGCGAAATAGTCAGGTTTCTTACATTCCTGGATTCACCAATGGATAACTTTTCCTTTGCTTGTTTTATCTCTGGTGATATTTTTTGCAGGGCAGTTGGGCTAAAGCAGGAGAATATATTTGCATTTTTATTAGAAAATCGAAAAAATAGCAAGCCGCTTTATACATTGTTCAGGGATTGGCAGGATGAGATATGGAGCATATATATTGAGCCATACTTCCATGCAGTTGGTTTTCTACCTGTCTATGACCTTGCAAGCAAAATACTTAAGGGGTATAAAATATTCCAGAATTTTCCAGACTATGAGGGATTTTTCTACCAACTCTTAGAGATATTAAAGCATGGTGAGTCAAGGGGTGAAAATAGCCTGAAGGCATTTCTATCTAAATGGAATGATGAGGATAAGGCAGATGAGGATAAAAAAAATTTTCAGGTTGTTTTGCCTGATTATGTTGATGCTGTCAAAATCTGGACAATTCATAAGGCAAAGGGGTTGCAATCAAAAGTGATTATCATCCCGTTTGCTTATCTGAATAATAAGCCAATCAATATGGTTTATGAAACAGATGAAGATGGCCACTGCATCCCCTATCAGATTAATAAAGATAGAATGAGTGCCTCACCAAGGCTTGAGGAATTATATCAAAAAGATTTCAATCTTCAATTAATAGATGAACTGAATGCATTTTATGTGGCTCTTACCAGGGCTGAGGATGAGCTGTATATCTTTGTCCCAGAATACAAGAGTATGACTGGAAAACTTCCAGCACCCATTGGCAGTGGACATTCCGCCGGCAGTGGACCTTCCGTATTTTTTGATGAAGATCCTGTCATGCAATATGGTGAGCCAGTAAAAGCCGGCAATCAGGGCAAGCCTCTGTCTTATGCCAGCACAAAACAAAGAATATATCCGCAAACGCTTCATGAATGGCAGGATAAGCTGGCGAATAAGAAGAAAAATATCAGGGATACAGTGGCTGAAAAAAGGGGGATACTTGTCCATGAATTTCTGGCAGGGATAAAGCAGCTTTCTACAGAATGGGAAAGGGAGCTGGAGGTCATGTTTGCTGCATTGCCAGAGGAGCAGCAGGAAATAATACCACTGATGAGAAGATTCTTCGGCAGCGAAGATGTCAGAAGATGGTTTGTTTTAACAGAAAAGAAAAATTTAGTTGAGGTTTATTGTGAGAAAGAGCTGATTGATGCCTATGGATCAGCCCATCGCATGGACAGAATGCTTGTCTTTCCTGATAGAATAGTGGTGATTGAGTTCAAAACCGGGGAGGTCTCTGCTGAAGCACACAGGCAGCAGGTAATGAAATATTTAAGGCTTGTGGCTGAGATATACCCTGACAAAAGGCTTGAAGGATGGCTGGTATATGTGGATGAATTAGCCCAGAAGAGGATAACGGAATAATTCCTCAGATGTTCAGCAGAGAGTTATGTCAGGAAACATTATCAATAAGCAGGAAGATTGTTAGTACCTTACCAGTAAAATTCTTGCACAAAAAGCAAGAATTTTGGTAATCGGTAATCGGTGAT
>DYDG01000038.1:0-13134 GCA_020717845.1 Marinifilum sp.
CCACTTGGGCTTTGCGGATATTATCCAGGCATGGTTGCCGCTAAGATTTCACCATGTGAGGCAATAAGACAGGGATAAGGTGGTTAAACAGCAAAGATATGGCTTTGGTGGTCATTGAGCAGAGTCGAAATGTTGTTATGCAACGCTCTCATATCGAATATTCAGATTGTCAATATATTCCTTGACTTTTTGAGGCAAATATGATAAAGTCTGACAAAATAATGTGCAACCTTTGCAACCCATTTGAAGCCTTTGACTAAGCGATTAACTTGTACAATGAAAAATTCGATGCAATTTGTAAGGCACTGCATCAGCTTCAAGGTAAAAAAGGTGAAAAAGAGAGATGGTTGGTTCTTTAACGAATCGTGTGGTTACATCAAATTTAAGTTTAATTTGACTTGTCTCCATGATTAATTAAGGAATCAGAAAAGAGTTAGAACGCTGATGAATAACTTTTTAGGAGGGAGCCCCTCTGGCAGTTATGCACGATTGGGAGGAGGACAGGCAAAAGTTATTCACAGCGAAATTGCAGAGGATTCTTGAAGATTTATTACACAGATTATAAAAGCAAAAAATAGGAAAAAGGCAAGAAACGACCGAAAAACCGAAAAAATAGTGAAGGAGCAAAGGGATTAACCCCAAAAATCCCGCAGCATTTCGACAAGCTCAATGACCACATTCGGTCCCTGAGCCAAGTCGAAGGGCGACAGTGCTCAATGACCACATTTCGACAAGCTCAATGACCACGACTGAACGGACAAGAAACTGTCAAATCGCTGTCTGGAACGCTGGCACGTCTTCACCCGCAAGCCAGAAGGTCAGCGTTTTTCCTGTGCTACATTTTTCCTAAGCTACAGAATCTGTAGTCCAGTTGTGCGCATATATTTGTCCGCTCTAAGCTGTCATCATCTGCAATTCTTTGGCAGCGTCAGACTACTTGTCCAACGTAGCACAGACATTCTTGTCTGTGTTTCTTCTGTGAAATATGGTGAATCAGCGATACAACAAACCACAGACAGGGATGTCTGTGCTACCTTTAGATGGTATCTACCAAATTTATTGGCGTGATATTCGGATGCGTTTGACATGGGCTTACCCCACACGATTTGTTAAAGAACCTCTTATTACAGCCCACTTGATGCGTTCCTGGGGCAAAAGTCAAGCAATACCAAAGCATGGCAGGGATAAGGGGCAATCAGTGCGGACGAGTGTCCATATGGCTTTGGTTGCGATGCAACGCTCTCGTAATAACACTGCTAAAATTTTCCTTGACACAAGATTGATTTTATGCTATCATTTTCATGAATGATAATGGTTGTTCTATTATTCTAAATTGTGTGCCCACATAGCTCAGTCGGTAGAGCACGTCCTTGGTAAGGACGAGGTCAGCGGTTCGATCCCGCTTGTGGGCTCCATCTTTGTTTTGAGGATGAAAGAGGGTGAGAAAAGAAAATTCTGTTTGGTCTACCATATTAAAGGTTTTATTGGTTTGTATATTTCTAACTATTACTGTAACAAGTATCACCGTATTTATCCTTTTATATCCGTCCTCAAAGGATGTTATTAAGGTCCCTGATTTAGTTAATAAGGATAGGGTCTCGGCTATTGGAATATTGAGCAGAAAGCGGCTGGGGATAAAAGAGGTTTATCGTCCACATGATACCCTTCCAAAGGATTATGTTATTGCTCAAAATCCTTTACCTGGCACAGAGGTGAAACCAAAGAGAAGGGTTGAGGTAACCTTAAGCTCTGGTCGAAGCATAATAGTTGTCCCAAATTTTTGTCAGCTTGCCCTTTCAGAGGTTAAGGAAAATCTCTGCCGTATGGATTCTGAAAATTATTGTGGGGTACAGATAAAGTCTATTTCTTATGCTAATTCCTCAACCATTCCACCAAATCATATCATCTCTCATACCCCGATATCTGGAACAAATTTGCCAAAAAATACAAGTATAAGCTTAGTTGTTAGCAGTGGCTCCAATTCCCCGGTTTTTTATATGCCTGACCTTGTAAATACCTCTATCACTGAAGCCAAAAAACTGCTGGATGAGATGGGATTAAACCTTGAGATAAAGGAAGAAGTCGCTGAGACAGTGGATCAGAACATAGTTATCAATCAATCCCCTCTTGCTGGCAAGAAGGTGTCCAGAGGCGGAACCGTTACCCTGACTGTTTCTACATATCTTTCAGAGGGCAGCACGCTGCCGACAGAGGAAGAGCAGACACCATAATCAAGATTGTCGTCTAAATTACGGGTCTAAAGACCCTCCCTACTACAAGGAAGAGCAGACACCATGATAAAAATTTCTCCTTCATTATTATCTGCAAATTTTTCATGCCTGGCAGATGAGATAAAACGTATCGAGCGGACCGCTGATATGCTTCATCTTGATGTGATGGATGGACACTTTGTCAATAATATTACCTTTGGACCAGTGGTTGTTTCAGCCATACGGGATAAATCCAGACTGCTGTTTGATGTCCACCTGATGATCACCAATCCAGCTCGAATTATTCCTGACTTTATCAAGGCTGGTGCGGATATTATTACTATCCATGCTGAGTGTTGTGATGAGTTGCTGCCATGTATACAAATGATTAGGGATGCCGGGATAAAGGCTGGCATCTCGATTAATCCGCCAACCCCATTGGATACTATTGTTCCCCTGATTCGAGAGGTTGATCTGCTGCTGATAATGAGTGTTAATCCAGGGTGGAGCGGTCAGGGGTTTATGCAGGAGGTTTTGCCAAAGATTAGAGAGGCTAAGGGATTAATAGAAAGGGATAATCCAGCAGCAGAGCTTGAGGTTGATGGTGGCATAAACCTTGTTACTGGAAAGCAAGCAATTGAGGCTGGGGCAGATATTCTTGTTGCCGGCTCGTTTGTTTTTAATAGCCCTGATCCGGGCAAGGCTATCGGAGATTTGAAAAATCTGGCAGCACAGCGTTAGCCTGTGAATTAAAAGGTAACATAGGCTTCCAGCCTGTGGCGTGAGGGATGAAACAATGCTAAAGGTTGGCATTCTTGGCATTACTGGCTATGCTGGTTACGAGTTAATTCAAATATTGTTAAAACATCCCTGTATTCAGATTGCAGAGATGGCTGGCCGTCTGGAGAAACCCACCCCTATCTCAAGCATATTTGGTCAGTTCAAAAAAAGGTTTGATATGGAATGTCAGGTGTTTGAAGGTGCGAGCTCATTTGGCAGATCCTGTGACCTGATATTCCTTGCCTTGCCTCATAAGGTCTCTATGGCTATGGTGCCAGAATTCTTAAAGGCAGGCAAACGAGTGATTGACCTTTCGGCTGACTTTAGATTAAAAAATGCCGCAAGTTATGCTGAGTGGTATCATGAAGAGCATACCTCAGCATCGCTTCTGCCTGAAGCCGTATATGGACTGCCAGAGTTATATCAGGACAGGATAAAAAATGCCAGATTAATTGCCAATCCAGGGTGTTATCCTACTACGGTTATTCTTGGGTGTGCCCCGTTGATTAAACATGGGCTGGTAAAACATGAGATAATCGTTGATTCAAAGTCAGGGATCAGCGGTGCTGGTGCTACGCCGTCAGCTGTTACCCATTTTGTCAATCGATATGAAAATTTTACTGCCTATAATATCGGTGTCCATCGGCATATTCCTGAGATGGAACAGGAATTATCCCTGTTGGCAGGCTCTGCTATAACGGTAATCTTTAGCCCTCACCTGCTGCCTATCAATCGCGGTATGTTGAGTACCATGTATCTTTCGCTGAAAAGTGCAAAAACACAGGATGAATTGTCTGCAATCTATCAAGAATTTTACCAGGATAAGCCATTTGTGCGTCTTCTGGATAAGATACCTCAGACAGCTGATGTTCGAGAAACAAACTATTGCGATATCTGGGTAAATCTGGATAAGCGAACCAATAAGGTTATTGTTGTCTCTGCGATTGATAACCTGACCAAGGGGGCATCTGGTCAGGCGGTGCAGAATATGAATATCATGTATGGCTGGGATGAAACGTTAGGGTTTTAGGAAAAGGAGAATAATGATATGTGCCAGAAATGCAACTTTATTCCATTTGTCAAGATGTGTGCCAGTGGTAATGATTTTATAGTCATAAACAATATGAAGCAGGACATCCCGATTGACCCATCCATGGTGAAAAAATGGTGTGATAGGAAAAGGGGGATAGGTGCGGACGGGGTTCTTGTGCTGGAGTCCTCGCTTTCTGCCTTATTCAAGATGAGGATTATAAATGCAGATGGTTCAGAGGCAGAGATGTGTGGCAATGGAGCAAGATGTATCGCCATGTATGCCTATTTGAAGGGCATTACTGGCAAGGTGTTGAAATTTGAAACCCTGTCTGGGATAATTAATGCGGAGATAGGTGAAGGGCAGGTAAAGATACAGCTTACTAAAGCATCTAATATTCAGCTAAACATGAAGATTGATAATTATCCGATTGTTCACTCTATCAATACCGGTGTTCCTCACGCTGTGCTTTTAGTCGATGATGTGGAGGCTATAGATGTGGTCACCACTGGTCGAGAGATTCGCTATCATCAGGCATTTAAGCCAGCTGGGACAAATGTTAACTTTGTTGAAATAATAGATGGAGCACACATCAAGGTCAGGACATATGAACGCGGTGTTGAGGATGAAACCCTTGCCTGCGGCACAGGCTCATCTGCATCTGCCTGCATATGTGCACTTCTGGGAATGGTTTCGTCGCCAGTAAGGGTGATTACCAGGGGTGGAGAGATTTTAACCATTTATATCGAACAGGATGACATCTTTTTAGAGGGTGAGGCAAGTATCGTATTTGAAGGGAAACAGTGGGGTGTGAAAAGTGCTTAGAGCTAAGACTAAAAAGGTAGAATCAGATATTGATCATAAGTATGATGTCTTGCTTTGTGGGATTGTGCAAAGTTGTGAGAGGTTCAATCAGAGCATCAGTTTTATACCGTTTTATTCTAATGTTCACAAAGAAGGGGTTGTATTGTATGGATGTTCATAGATTGGAATATTCAATAGGATCAGACAAAGACCATGATGAAAGAAGGTCAGGAGTTAAAGGGTTAAGGGAAATATGGCTGTTAATCTGCTATCTTCAAAGATAAAGGATATTGAAAGGCTCCAGAAGTATGAACGGATATTTCAGTGGCTTCTTGAATAGGGGATAATAGATATTTTAGCTTTGCTGATAAGGGGCTAATAAGTGTTGGGAGAAAACATGGTGTTAGCATTGAGTAGGAAAATTTTTTGTAAACGTTCAGGTATAAGGTAAGGAAAAAGGGGAAACAGAGGGGAAATATAAAGGAGAAAGGGAGATAAGGGGAGAAATGGAGAAATTAGAAGAAATTATAATAAACTTCTCCCTTTCTCCAGTATTCCCCATTTCTCCTTAAATTATTTTTCCCCTTTTCTCAATTTTTCCATTTTCCCGTACTTTTAACATCCTGAAGATTCCACCAATCGCTAACTATGGGACTGTAGTTGAGATTGCCAGGTTTTTTAATGGTGCTGAAAGGTTAAAGCAAGCTATGAATCAACTTCAAACATTACTTTATGCGGCATAATTACATAAGGGGTGAGCATAACGACTTGTGTAAGAAAGGAGAAAGGGAGAAAATGGAGAAGTGGGGAAAAGAGGAATTAACTGATAAAATCATTAATGCCTGTATCAATGTTCATAAGGAGTTAGGACCTGGCTTTCTGGAAAACATTTATCACAATGCCTTAAAGGTTGAACTTGCAAGACAAAATCTCATCTTTGAGTCAGAGAAAGAGATCAAAATCTTCTATCAAGATGTTGAGATTGGTATTCATAGGCTCGATCTTTTTGTCGAACATGAGATTGTGGTAGAGCTTAAAACGGTTGAGGAGATAAGCGGCAAGTATTATGCTCAGGTTAGATCATACCTTAAAGCAGTGGATAAGGAGATAGGGTTATTGGTAAATTTTGCAGATTCTACAGTTGATGTGAGGAGAGTGGAGAAGAAAAGATAAAAGGGGAAAGATGGAGAAGAAATTTTTAAAAATTTTCTCCAATTCTCCTTATTCCCCATTTCCCCTTACTTACACTCTCTCTACATCCCTTCTTTACACTATAACAGGAGGATACCATGAAAAAAGAACAACTATCATCTCTCATCAAATCAGCCCGGGATATTATGCGTAAGGATAGAAATCTGGATACGGATGTAAAACAAATCCCAACCCTATCCTGGCTCTTCTTCCTTAAATGCTTTGATGACTTAGAGCAGTGCCGGGAAACTGAGTCTATCGTGGGCGAAAAGCCCTTTTGTTCGGCCATTGAAAAGCCCTACCGCTGGCAGGACTGGGCCGCAGATGAGGCTGGTATAACCGGTGATGAACTCCTGAAGTTTATTAATAATGATCTGTTCCCATACCTGAAGAAATTAACCGGTACGGATGAGTATGGCCAGCGAGATGTTATCTCAGCCCTGTTTCGGGAAATAACCAATGAAGCTCGTAGCGGGTATCTCTTGCGGGATGTGATAAATTTGGTCAATAAGCTCAACTTTAATTCTGCTGATGATATTCATACCCTTTCTCATGTCTATGAAAGTATGCTGCAGGAACTCCGTGATGCCGCCGGACAGAATGGTGAATTTTATACCCCCAGGCCGGTTGTTCGATTTATTGTTGAGATGATAGCCCCTGAATTGGGAGAGACCGTGCTTGACCCTGCGGCTGGCACAGGTGGGTTTATAGTAGAGGCTTATGAGTATCTCAAACAACAACAGAAAAAGGCTGAAGACCGCGAAGTCTTGCAATATAAAACCCTCTATGGTATCGAGAAAAAACCAATGCCCTACCTGCTTGGAACTATGAATCTCCTGCTCCACGGCATAGAACGGCCAAACTATCAGGAAACCAACTCCTTAGCTGTAAATCTAAATGATATTACTGATAGCCGCCGTTATGATTGTATCATCACCAATCCACCATTTGGGGGTGAGGAGGAGATTGGAATTAAAAGCGGCTTCCCTGAAGATAAGCAAACCTCAGAAACAGCTCTACTCTTTCTTCAGTTCATAATGAGAAGCCTGCGAAGATATGATCCCACAAGAGGCATAAAAGGCGGAAGATGCGGAATGGTTGTCCCTAACGGCACCCTTTTTGGTGATGGGGTCTGTGCCAGGATAAAAAAGGAATTGGTTGAGGAATTTAATTTGCATACGATTGTAAGATTGCCCAAAGGGGTCTTTTCACCATATACAGGCATACAGACAAATCTATTGTTCTTTGAACGCAGTGGCCCCACTAAAGAGGTATGGTATTATGAACATCCGTTGCCTGAAAGCAGAAAGAATTATACAAAGACTAAACCACTTATGGATGTAGAATTTGAGCCGCTTAAGAAATGGTGGAATAATCGAGAGGAGAATGAACACGCTTGGTGCGTGCCTGTTAAGCAGATTGTTGATACTGAGTACAACATGGATATCAAGAATCCGAATGCTACAAATGACTTTGAGCATATATCCCCAGAGGAGTTGATAGCAAGTACTATCAAAAAGGAAGAACGTATTGCAGAGATTATGTTTGAGGTTAAATCTATTCTGGAAAAAGGAGTGTAGGATGTATAACCTTTGGAAAGAAACACCCCTCCGGGCTTTCCTTACCCGTTCTAAAAAAATGGTTGAATTGCGAGGAGATGTTACTTATAAACAGATTACGGTGCGGTTGCATCATAAAGGTGTCATATTGAGGGAGGAAAAGGAGGGTATCCGAATTGGTTCAACAAAACAGTTCAAGGTCAAAAGTGGACAGCTGATCCTTTCACGTATCGATGCTCGGAATGGAGCAATTGGCATTGTTCCTGATGAATTAAATGGTGCGATAGTCACTAATGACTTCTGGGTTTTTACCATCGATAGGAACCAGATTGATGGTAAGTTCCTTGATTACTATGTAGGGACATCGTTATTTACAGAAAAGTGCCGAAGGGCAAGTGAGGGCACCACCAATCGTATCAGACTCCAACCTGAGCGATTTCTGAATATTACCATCCTCCTCCCTCCACTTCCTGAACAGCAGCGGATTGTAACACGAATTGAGAAATTGACTGCCAGGATTGAAGAGGCTAAGAGACTGCGGCGGGAGTCGGTGGAAGAAACAGAAAAGATTGTATTCTGTACGGTTAAGCATTTGTTAAGACCCAAAGATGATTGGCAAGCCAAACGGATATCAGATTGTTCTGTTATGAAAACAGGAACAACTCCGGCAAGCTATCGAAAAAATTACTACGGAGGGACTTTACAATGGTATACACCAGGAGATTTAGGATTCCATAAGCGACTTGGCCGTTCATATAGGACAGTATCAGACGTTGCAGTTGCTGAAAGGAAGGTTAGAATTTTTGAACCAGGAACGGTGTTGCTTGTAGCTATCGGTGCGTCTCTTGGAAAAGTTGGGCTGACGCATGAACATTGTTCCTCAAACCAGCAAATTACAGGTATAAAGTTCTCAACAAATATTCTTCCTGAATATGGTTTTTGGTGGATGCGCAGTCTGTATGATGAATTACGAGCTGTAGCACCTCAAGCTACTCTTCCAATCATTAACCAACAACGCATAGGTGAATTTGAGATAGCAGCTCCCCCTCTATCTGATCAACGCCGCATTGTCGATTATCTTGACAAACTTCAATCCCGTGTAGATGAACTTCGCAAATATCAGGCAGAAACCCAGAAGCAGATAGATGCCTTAAGCCAATCTATTTTAGCCAGGGCATTTAGAGGGGAGTTGTAAGGAGTTTTAACGCCAGGAGAAAGGAAGATTATAAAAGAGTTTTAGGGTAAAGTAGATAGTGAACTAAGAAATAAAATGTATACTGGAGGCAATAATGTACTTAAAAACTTTAACTATCGAAGGATACAAAAATTTTCATAATCATTTTGAGATAAAATTTGACAAGGGACTTAATGTATTAGTTGGAGAAAATAGCGTTGGAAAGAGTGCCATTGTTGATGTAATTCGACTGCTTTTAATGGAAGATGAATTCGGTAGAAATTTAGTCTCATCAAGTGATTTTCATACACCTTTCAATAATCCCAAAAATCCTGTTAGTCTTTTTCGTGTTTGTGGTTTCTTTAATGAACTTTCACCCGAGGAGAGTGTTGCTTTTCTCCCCTGGACAGACGAGAGTGGTGATGTCAAGTTAACACTACAAGTAGAAAACAAATTAACCTCTCGTGGACGTTTCAAATGGGAAAGCTGGGGAGGCGAATCACGGGCCAGCATGTTTGAAAAGGAACTTTTCGATACCATTCATTGTATTTATTTGCCTCCTCTTCGAGATGCGGAAGCCAAGCTAAGTGAGGGAAGAGGATCAAGGCTGGCTAGACTTCTAAGAAATTTGAATAAGCAGGAATTAAAGAAGGCACGAGATGAGGGTAAACTACATGTACTTGAAGAAGAAGTGAAGAGTTTTAATGAGGAACTGATCAAAAAAGGATCTATTAAAAAGGCAAACGATCTCATTCGAGAGCGTTTGAAAGAGGCACTGGGGGATGTATTTGGACAAGACACACAGATACAATATTCAGAAATTAATTTTAATCGTATTGTTGAGAATTTAAGACTGTTCTTTTATCCTAATCTTAAAGACACTTCTTCTCCTGACATGTTCCGTAGTCTTGATCAAAATAGTTTGGGCTATAACAATCTATTGTATCTTGCTACAGTATTGGCTGAATTGGTTGAGGAGAGTACGGAAGATCCGAAATACCTTAAATTGCTTCTTATTGAAGAACCGGAAGCACATTTGCATCCTCAACTTCAGATCAAGCTTTTGAAATATTTGGAACGTAAAGCCAGCGAAAACAATGTGCAAATAATCGTAACGACTCATTCTCCAGTATTGGCATCAGCCGTATCCATCGAATCGATTATTCATCTATCTACTTATCCTCAGAATTCTTATAAGGCTGTTCCAATAGGGAATTGCAGATTAAATGAAAGCGTTAAATTTATATCACGTTGGTTGGATGTAACGAAATCCGTATTGCTTTTTGCAAAAGGAATTATTTTAGTTGAAGGGATTACGGAAGCTATGATTTTACCGGAATTGGCTAAAATAGTTCTTAATCAGGAAAATGAAAAGTTGAAGCAAAAAGATACACCTCTTTCTTCTTTCAACGAGAGTGAACAGGAAAATACAGATAGCAATAAGAATGCTGATCAAAAAAAGGTATTCCCCATCTCACTTGAAGAAGCTGGGGTTTCTGTTATAAACATGAATGGCATTTATTTTAAACATTTCATGCAACTTTTTTGTGATATTGATGGCCACAATCACGAAGACAAGATTCCAATCCGTTGTGCTGGCATTACGGATAATGACCCACCCAAAGATTCAAAACCGACGCCATCAAATATAGTGGATGGGACAAATCATGCTTTAAAACTTATTCCGAATATTAACAAGTCAAAATTGACTCGGTTGTATTGTGGAGAACTAAAAACTTTCGAATATGACTTGGCGTTCGAAAAAGGAAATTTAAATGTGATGCTTCCAATTGCAAAAGCATTGCTTGATACTGATGGTTCTATTAAAGAAGAACTCGATAAATATTCTAAAATTGATTGGGAAAAAGAAACGAATGAAACCAAAAAAGAAGCAGCAGCAGAATTTTTACTGGATCATATTGAAAAAGGTGAATTTGCTCAAGCATTAGCAGATGATCTTTCAAACATCAATAAATCTTTTGCTGTTCCAGGATATATTAGAAATGCTGTCATTTGGGCATGTGGAGGGAATCCCGATGAATCAACAACAGATGAATGAAACGGTTTGCCGAAGGATCTTTCCTCATAGAAAAGAAAATTACGATTGTAAGCAAGAAAGGTGCAATCTTTATCCCCGAGTTCACGGAAAATGTCGCATCATTGAAAAATCGGCGCAACAATTGGAATATGTGATTTCCACCATTAGAGATAACATTTTCCTGAAAGCTTGCCCAGGAAGCGGGAAAACGGAGGTAGTCGGATTAAAAGCTGCTTACGAATTTCACGCATGGAAACAAAAGTATAATGGTATAGCAATACTAACATTTACCAACAATGCTGCTGATGTTATTCGGGAACGGGTTCAACAGTTTGCGGGTATTGAAAAATCCGGCTACCCTCATTTTATCGGTACCATTGACAGTTGGCTGCATGGTTATTTGGCTCATCCTTTTGGACATCTGATTACAGGTTATCAAGGGAAAGATGGTGATAAAAGTATTCGAGTGGTGGAGGATAATGTTTCTGAAGGTTGGATAAACTATTATAAATGTGCTACAGGATATACGACCAATTCAGGAGGCGTTATGCCGTTATATGCGAATAACCTTCGGTTTGATGTTGAAAGGAATGGATGGGAAATAAAGATTCCCAATAGCAGTGAATATTTGCCAGACGAACAGTATTTTGAATCCGCAGCTTTTAGGAATTTTAGGTCGGATAAGTCTTGGTTGACGCTTAAGTCTATGAGGCAAAAGTTCTCCGATGTAAAGGACAAGTTTTTCCGGGATGGGTTTGCCACATATCACGATATTGAATGGATATGCTACCGTTTATTGGAGGAAAAGAAAGATATTACTAAAAGGTTGTCCCAAAGATTTCCGTTTATAATTATTGATGAATGTCAGGATTTATCCTGGATACAGCTTGAAATTCTTTACCATCTTAAACAGTGCGGAACAATATTACATTTTGTGGGCGATCTCAATCAGGCTATTTATGAATTTAAGAAGGTTGATCCTCAACAAGTTGAAGATTTCGTTTCTAAGCATGGTTTTAAGTGTTCTGAATTAACAGATAATTTCAGAAGCTGCCAGCCAATAGTCGATCTATGTCAAAAATTAGTCAACGGAGGGGTTGTAGTAGGAAAGGGAGCTTTGCCTAAATTTAAACATTGTATTTACTTTCAATACAAAGAAGAACAGATAGCTGCTCTGCCTAATCGTTTTGAGGCACATCTCGCTCGGGTGGGAATAGGGATTAAGGAATCGGCTATTCTGGCACGTGGATGGTCAACAGTATATAAATTGCAGTCGTTAGACAAAGGGCAAATAGATAAACCTCAAATCAAACTTGCACTTGCCATTTATCTTTGGAGTAAACAGGATATTAAATATAGAGATGAGGCGTTAAAGCATTTAGGTAGTTTTATTTCGAATAAATATTTTAAGGATAAACACTCAAATTCACGTCAATATTATTGCCCTGAAATTTTGAGATCACCGATGCGATGGCGTTTATTTCTTTCTCGAATTCTTGATGGATGTTTGAAGAGCAATTGTGAGGTAAATAATTTAGACCAGACTTGGGAGAATTGGGCAGTTTGTGTAAGGAGTAGTTTTAGTCAAATTGCAGCTTCTCGCATTTGTATGTTACAGAATGACTTATCTGATAGCGAACTATCTTTTAAGCCGCTTGATGGTAGTATGTTTCAGGCACTTAAAGGGTATAAGGACAAAAAAGTTATTGATACATTGGTCGTACGGAATGAACAGGCTTCGCATATAAAAATTACAACAATTCATAAAGTAAAGGGAAAGACTTTTGATGCTATTTTACTTGTATCTTCTCCTGATAAAA
The DNA here is from genome assembly GCA_020717845.1 of Marinifilum sp. Lineage (GTDB taxonomy): Bacteria > UBA9089 > CG2-30-40-21 > CG2-30-40-21 > CG2-30-40-21 > CG2-30-40-21. Next base: position 12,607 of record DYDG01000038.1, read on the forward strand.
GAGGTGGTAAGGGAGGACATTGGAAGGAGTGGTTAACAAACGCACAAGATGAACACGCCCGATTTGCTTATGTAGCCAGTTCCAGACCAAAAAAGTTATTAGCTTGGGCTATCCCTGATGGAGCAGATTTAACAAAAATGCAGGAGTTGGGATTTCATATTATTTAACCCCTGCTTCCAGAAGAAGTGATCCAATTATCAGAGGACAAAGAAAACCAGCAGTTTGGATATATGCTATTTTTATCTGACATCGGAGAAACGCTATGACCAAAGAACAACTTTATAACCTAATTGCCCAGGGCGAAGGGCAACGATTAGAGTTCAAAGAATCTGTTGCTGAATTAGACAGAGTTATCCACACACTAACTGCCTTTGCTAACACCAATCCCGATGGAGGGCATGTTCTCATTGGAGTAGGGGATAAGGGCAAAGTCAAAGAAGTGGTAATTGGATATGAGACGATAAAGCAGATAGCCGATAAAATTTCTGCTCATACTGACCCGGTTCTTTACCCTAAAATTGAGGCAGT
>DYDG01000038.1:13258-21079 GCA_020717845.1 Marinifilum sp.
ACCCGGTTCTTTACCCTAAAATTGAGGCAGTAAAGGAAACACAAGATAAAGGCATCATCGTCATCACCATAGATGGAAGCCCTAACAAACCCCATTTATCCTTTGGCCGGGCATATAAGAGGGTGGGTTCTACTACTACACAAATGACCAGAGATGAATATGAGAGGATGCTGTTAGCAAAGCATGAGAGTAGGCTTCAATTCGATTGTCAGATTTGTAAAGGAGCTACTCTTGAAGATATTGACGAAGAGAAGATGAGGTGGTTTTTAAGAAAAGCTGCAGCAGAGAGGAGTTTTGAGGTTGATACAGAGACACCTCTACAAGAGACATTGAATAGATTAAACTTAATTCAGGAAAACAAACTTACCAATACAGCTATTCTTATGTTTGGCAAATCTCCTCAGAATTTTTTTCTTCAGACAAAAATAAGATGTGCAAGATTTAAAGGAATAGAAGGATTAGATTTTATCGATATGAAAGTTATAGATGGAACAGTACCTGACTTAAGAGAAAAAGGAATGAAATTTATTATGACCCATATCAGACATGCTGTCTTTTTCGATGCTAACCAAAGATATGACAGGTGGGAATATCCTTTGAGGGCGTTAGAAGAAGTCTTAACCAATGCATTGGCACATCGTGATTATCTTTCTAATGCCCAAATTCAATTATCCATATATGATGATAGAATAGAGGTCTGGAATCCTGGAGAGCTTCCCAATCCTTTAACTCCCCAGGATTTAAAGAAAAAACATAAATCAATTCCCAGAAATAAATTGCTTGCTGATAAATTATTTCTAATAAAATATATTGAACAATGGGGTAGAGGAACTAATCGGGTAATAGAAGAAATGGAAGAGAATAATTTGCCTGAACCAGAATTCCAAAACCTTTCTGGTGGTTTCGAGGTTACTTTAATTGGTCCAGGGAGAACCTTTGAGCAAGAAATTGAAAAGCAAAAACTTCATACCTTTGAAATAAACCAAAGGCAAAGACAAGTGATAGAATATTTAAAAGGAAACGAAGTGATTAATAGAAGTACTTCCATGGAATTAAACAAAGTTTCTAATAAAACAGCGTTTTTAGACCTTAAAGATATGGTTGAGAAAAACATCTTGATAAAAGAAGGTAAGGGTAGAGCTGTGACTTATAGATTAAAAAGGTAACGATTTGGTAACGATTTGGTAACGATTTGGTAATAAGGGACAAAGTCAAATTAATAACTTAATAAGAACAATAGAGGTCGTTGTTTTAGTTTATTGATTTATTCGTGTCAAAGAGTCATAGGCTCAGAAGAGGAGAAAAGTTGAATTGCTTGGCATCATCCTCTTTAATCCTGACAATCTGCGACCATCTGCGACTCATTAATGCCCTGAGCTAATCTGTTTTAGCCAGGGCATTTAGAGGGGAATTGGAAAGATGTAATTTGTTATGACCAATGGCATTTGCTAACACCAATGCTGGTAAAATTATAATTGGTATTGATGATAAGACCCGTAAGCCAATCTATTTTAGTCGAGGCAAACTGTAAAGAGGTGATTCAGCTGTGAGAAGAAAGGAGATGAGTACAGGAATTTATAATGACTTGCTTGGCAGGATTGCTAATATTCTGGTAGAGGCAAGAACTAAAGTAATAAGAGCAATAGACAAGAATCAAGTATTAGCCTATTGGGAAATCGGGAGAGAGATTGTTGAATTTGAGCAGAAAGGTAAACCAAGAGGAGAATACGGTGAGCGATTAATGGAAAGATTGTCAAGAGATATGACTCAAAAGTTTGGGAAAGGATTCTCTCCTACTAATTTAAAGATGATGAGATTATTCTATCAATCATTTCCAATTCGTCAGACGCTGTCTGACGAATTTACCGAGAGACAAAAATCCGAGACACTGTCTCATAATTCCGAAATAAGTCAGACGCTGTCAGTTAAATTTGAGCCAATGATATCTTGGTCGAATTATTGTGAATTGCTAAAAGTAGAAGAACCACTTGCCCGCTCTTTTTATGAGCAAGAAGCAATTCAGAGTAACTGGTCAGTAAGAGAATTAAAAAGACAGATCAACTCAATGCTCTTTGAACGGCTGGCTCTTAGTAAAGATACTAAAGCGGTAATGAAGATGGCAAAGGAAGGACAGATTATAGAGAATCCAGAAGATACCATCAAAGATCCTTATATCCTGGAGTTTCTTAATCTTAAGGAAGAAGCATCTTATACTGAACGCCAATTAGAACAGGCAGTTATTGATAAACTGCAACACTTTCTCTTAGAGATTGGTAAAGGTTTTAGTTTTGTTGCCCGCCAGAAGAGAATAACCATTACTAACCGTCATTATTACATTGATTTGGTCTTCTATAACCGTTTCTTGCGATGTTTTGTCTTGATAGACTTAAAGAGTGGTGAACTTGATCACGCTGATATTGGCCAGATGAATTTTTATCTCAACTATTTCAAGGAAAACGAAAAGACAGAGGGAGAGAATGACCCGATAGGTCTTATCCTCTGTGCTAAGAAAGATGACAGTTTTGCCAGGTATGTCCTGGGAGGACTGAATAATAAGGTTTTTGCCTCCAAGTATAAGTTAGCCCTACCATCGGAGAAGGAACTTAAGGCTAAACTCAAATCAATCCCATTATTGGTGGAGGAACAACATGACCAAAGAACAACTTTATAAAATAATTGCCCAGGGTGAAGGACAGCAGTTAGAGTTCAAGAAATCTGTTGCTGAATTAGATAAGGTTATTCACACACTAACTGCCTTTGCTAACACCAATTCCGATGGAGGGCATGTTCTCATTGGAGTAGGAGATAAGGGCAAAGTCAAAGAAGTGGTAATTGGCCATGAGACGATAAAGCAGATAGCCGATAAAGTTTCTGCTCATACTGACCCGGTTCTTTACCCTAAAATTGAGGCAGTAAAGGAAACACAAGATAAAGGCATCATCGTCATCACCATAGATGGAAGCCCTAACAAACCCCATTTATCCTTTGGCCGGGCATATAAGAGGGTGGGTTCTACTACTACACAAATGACCAGAGCTGAATATGAAAGATTGCTTTTTAAGAGAAAAAGTTTTAGTTTTGATAGTCAAATTGTAGAAGAAGCCACTCTTGAGGATGTTGATGAAGAAAAGATGAGATGGTTTTTAAGGGAAGCTAAAAAACAAAGGGGACTGAACATAAAAGAAGATATGCCAGTAGATGAAGCATTAATGAGGCTAAAGCTATCAGAAAACGGTCAGCTTACTAATGCCGCTGTCCTTCTATTTGGTAAAGCTCCTCAGGATTATTTTATCCAATCTGAGGTAAAGTGTATTAGATTTAAGGGAACTGGAGTTACAGGCTCTATGATAGACCTTAAGGTGATTGAAGGCAATATTATAGACCAGGTAATATCTACAGAGAATTTCATATTTAATCATATTCCAATGGCTGCCTGGATTGAATCCGGAGAGATTCAGCGACAAGAAAAATGGTTGTATCCACCTAAAGCCATCCGCGAAGCAGTAGTCAATGCTATAGCTCATAGAAATTATCAATCTGTTGGCAAGATACAGGTTAGAATCTTTGACGATCGGATAGAATTCTGGAATCCTGGTGAACTTCCTCCTGGTTTAACCTTTCATGACCTGAAACAAAAACATAAATCAATTCCACAAAATCCACTAATAGCAAAGCAATTTTTCTGGATTAGGTATATTGAAGAAGTTGGAACAGGAACAAATAAGATGGTTGATTGGTGTATTGAGTGGAGATTGCCAGAACCTGATTTTGAGCAAATAACAGGAGACTTTGTTGTCACCTTTAGAAAGTCCAAACTAACGGAGGAATATTTAGATAGCTTAGGGTTAAACGAAAGGCAGAAAAGAGCAGTAGAGTATGTAAAGACCCAAGAGAATATAACAAATAGGGAGTATCAGGAGTTAAACAACATATCTAAAAGGACAGCATCATATGAACTAAAAGAGCTTGTGGAAAAGGGGCTACTAAAAAGAACAGGTAAAGCAAAGAGAGATATAAAATACATTATTGGGCAATAGTTGCCCAATAGTTGCCCAATAATTGCCCAATTGAATGTTGAGAAACATTGGAGAAACGCTATGACCAAAGAACAACTCCATAAACTAATTGCTCAAGGTGAAGGGCAGCAGTTAGAGTTCAAAAAATCTGTTGCTGAATTAGACAGAGTTATCCACACACTAACTGCCTTTGCTAATACCAATTCCAATGGAGGGTGTGTTCTCATTGGAGTAGGAGACAAGGGTAAACTCAAAGAAATGATAATTGGGAAAGAGACCGTAAAACAGATAGCCAATAAAATCGCGGACCATACTGATCCGGTTCTTTATCCTGAGATTGAAGTGGTAAAGGAATCAGGAGATAAAGGCATCATCGTCATCACTATAGATGGAAGCCCTAATAAACCTCATTTAGCCTTTGGCCGGGCATATAAGCGGGTAGGCTCTACTACCACACAAATGACCAGGGATGAATATGAGAGGATGCTGTTAGCAAAGCATGAGAGTAAGTTTCAATTTGATTCTCAGATTTGTAAAGGGGCGACCTTGGATGATGTTGATGAAGAAAGGATTGGGTGGTTCATGGATGAAAGAAAACGAAAAAGGAATGTGGCAAAGCCAAAAGACATGGACTTGGCTGAATTGCTCATCAATATAGGCGCTGCAAAGAAAACCAGCGGTGAAGTTAAACCGACAAACGCGGGTGTGCTATTCTTTGGCAAAAACCCTCAAAGATTTTTTGTTAATTCTGGGTTGAGGGTGGTAAGATTCAAAGGAATAGAGGTTATTCATCCAGTTATTGATCGAGTAGATTGTAGCGGAACTTTATGGGAAATGATAGGTGTGGCCGAGGAGTTCATAAGACGAAACATAAGGCTATTGAGTTTTAGGGGTTCCACCAGTTTTAAAAGAGATGATAAGTTTGAGTATCCAATAGACGCATTGAGGGAGGCAATGACAAATGCATTGATTCACAGGAATTATTTAGAGCCTGCCGATACCAGAGCATTCCTGTTTGACGATAGGGTAGAAGTAATAAACCCTGGCACATTCCCTGAAGGGGTAACACCAGAACACCCAATACATAAGCCAGTGAATCCAGTATTATGTTCTTTTGTTTACGACATTGGTTTTATTGAGAAATATGGTTCAGGCATCAAGATGATAAACAGGTTATGCCAAAGATGGGGGAATCCAAAGCCATGCTACAAACTTCATCCAATAGAAACAAAAATTATCTTTGAATCTCAAGTCAAGGAACCAACATATATAGAAGTAGCAGACATCTCGGACAAGCTGAATGAAAGACAGAAAAAGACATTATATTTCGCACAGAAGAAAGAGGCTATAACAAGAAAAGAATATATGGAGATTAACAAAATTTCCCATAAAACAGCACACAAAGAATTGAGTGATATGACGAAAAAGGGATTCCTTGTAAAAGAAGGAAAAGGTAGGGGGGTTAAGTATGTTCTAATAAAGCAAGGGTGACGATTAAGGTGACGATTAAGGTGACGATTAGGTCGGATGGGGCTCACATCTTTCATTTTGACATTTCAGCCTCCTTCAAAAGAAGCAGGAAACTTAACGAGTGAAAGATAAATCTTCATTATCTATCATTGGAGAAACGCTATGATCAAAGAACAACTTTATTATAGTAAGGTATCAGGATAAAGAAGTATCCAGATCACATCTGGATTCCAGACAGATTGAAGGAGCATTACCAGAAATAATCAATCAGGCTGTTGATACACAAGAACTTAGGAAACTTCGTTATCCCATGTCATAGGTTTGCGAAAGTAGTGTTGTAGAATTTTAGTCAAATTACCAAAAGGAGCTTGCAATGAATATTCAGGAATCCAAGATATTGTTTGAAAAGGCAAAGAAATATATCCCTGGCGGGGTCAACAGCCCTGTTCGTGCCTTTAAGGCTGTGGGGGGTATCCCTCGGTTTATTGAACGAGGCAAGGGTTCAAGAATATTTGATGTAGACAGGAATTCGTATATTGATTATGTATGTTCCTGGGGTGCAATTATTCTTGGTCACGCAGAGGCTGGAGTGGTTAGTGTCGTGAAAAATACTTTGGAAAATGGGACGAGCTTTGGAGCAACAACAGCATTAGAGGTGGAATTGGCTGAAACCATTGTGAATGCTGTTCCTGGCATAGAGCAGGTAAGATTGGTTAGCTCTGGGACAGAGGCAGTCATGAGTGCCATTAGACTTGCCAGAGGGTATACGAAGAGAAATCGAATAATCAAGTTTGAGGGATGCTATCATGGGCATGAAGACAGTATGTTGATTAAAGCTGGTTCTGGAGCTGCTACCTTTGGTATGCCAGATAGCATGGGGATACCAGCAGACATAGCCAAATATACGACCGTTGTTCCATATAATGATCTTGAGGCTGTCCAGCAAATAATGGATGATGATGTTGCAGCTATCATTGTTGAGCCTGTTTGTGGCAACATGGGCGTTGTCTTGCCTCAAGAAGGGTTTTTGAAAGGATTGCGTGAGATAACTGCACAATATAATAGCCTGCTTATCTTTGATGAGGTAATCACTGGATTCAGGCTCTCTTATGGTGGAGCACAACAGGTTTTTGGGGTTATTCCGGATATTACCTGTTTGGGCAAGATAATTGGCGGCGGTTTTCCGATAGGGGCATATGGCGGAAAAAGGGAGATTATGGAATGTATCTCTCCATTGGGAGGGGTGTATCAGGCTGGAACGCTTTCTGGTAATCCTGTTGCAGTGCAGGCAGGATTGGTTACCCTTAAGAGTTTGAACATTCCTGGGGTATATGATTTCTTAGATATACATGCTGAAAAACTTACCAATGGAATACAAGAAGCAGCAAAAAAGACAGATATTGCGATTACTGTTAATCGTATCGGCTCTATGTTTACTATATTTTTTACAGATAAAGCTGTAATAAACTATTCAACCGCTCAACAATCTGATAGTCAGAGATATGCCTCATTTTTTAATCATATGCTGGATAATGCCATCTATCTACCCCCATCACGGCTTGAGGCATGGTTTATAGGATTGGCTCATACTGCTGAGGATATTGAACAAACTATAGAGGCAGCGGAAAAGGCATTTCCTCTTTCCTTCTGATTTTCTCAATTACCTCACCACCAACTTTTTCCTTGACTTTGTGATTTAATTGTGGTAAAGTATGCAGGTTGTATGCCAATGATTAGGGGTTGTATGGCTATGAACGGAGAAAGATAATAAGTAGTATTTTTGCTGATGCTGGCAAATACACACTAACAGCAGGTGTGATTAGTAGCTTTTTGGCAGGTAAATATTCTTTGATACCAAACATTATGATTGGCATATCTTTTGTTGCATTTGTTTTGTTAGCATATTTTATAATGCCAAAAGATGAAAAGGAGGGTTGAAAAATGGAACTATCTTTGTTTGTTATACTTGGAACAGCAGTTATAACAGGTATAGGTTTTTTGATATCTTTTAAAATTCAAGACAGGAAAAAGCATACTTATTAAACTCGATGTTCAAGGTTTTTATGACTCATAAGAACCACCAGTCCAGAGTGGTAAAATGTCATCTGGTATTTTTGTAGCTGCGACCTGCCAGAGGTGCTACCTCGTTTCGACAGGCTCAACAACCGCCTTGTGGTCGCTTCTTATTCCTATGCGTGGTTAAAAGATAGCGGGAACAAGCCTGCCAGAGGTGCTACCTCCTGCAGCTACAAGTACTATCATGGATAGCAAAAAACTTGAACATCGAGTTAAACCAAACAAAAAGGAGAAAAAATGAAACTTACAAGATATGTCA
>DYDG01000157.1 GCA_020717845.1 Marinifilum sp.
GACACTTGAGACTTGACACAACAATAGGGTGTAATCCGCAACAATCCTTTGTCCTGCCTCTGCCCTCTACCTAAATATTCAGAACTCCTGACATCACCCTGCTAACCTCCCGAGAAATAAAGGATTGTTGGTAAAGAGGCAGAGATAAAGAAATTTGAGCGGCTTTTACCAAATGAAATTGCAAGAGACCACAATATCTTGCGGATAGCTGCATTAAGAACACAACCAGTAGAGCTATGCTCTATTGCAACCGCTCATTTTTTCTGTGAACATGTCAGAAGTTCTGAATATTCAGTCAAAACAAAAAACACTTGACAATATCTAACCAATCTGCTATATTCATATAAGGCGAGAAAGGTGAGAAAAAACTGATTGTGCTCTGTGCATAGTTTTGTGAACACAAGACGATATTCATAGGTAAGGAGCAAAATAATGGAGATAACCAAACAAATTATTGTTGAACATGGAATTACTGAGGAAGAGTATGAGAAAATTCTAAGCATTCTCAAAAGGACACCAACTATTACAGAGCTGGGTATCTTTTCAGTAATGTGGAGTGAGCATTGCAGTTATAAAAGCTCACGCTCTACCTTGAAGATGCTGCCTACTCAATCAAAAAGAGTATTGGTTGGACCAGGTGAGAATGCTGGTGTGGTGGATATTGGGGATGGGATATGGATAGCTTTTAAGGTAGAATCACACAATCACCCCTCAGCAGTTGAACCATATCAGGGGGCAGCCACAGGTGTAGGCGGGATATTGCGAGATATATTTACCATGGGGGCAAGACCCATTGCTATCCTTGACTCCCTGCGGTTTGGGGAGATGGAATCATCGCAAAGCAGACGGTTGTTAAGCGGTGTTGTCTCTGGCATAGCCGGCTATGGGAATTGCATGGGTATTCCCACTATTGGGGGAGAGGTTTGTTTTGATGCTGTGTATGAAAAAAATCCGCTTGTAAATGTCATGAGTCTGGGGATAATCAGTGATAATAAAATAATAAAGGCTTCTGCTATTGGTGAGGGCAACCCTATCATCTATGTTGGCTCTGCTACAGGCAGGGACGGGATTAAGGGGGCATCGTTTGCCTCACGAGAATTGACTGAATCCTCTTATGAGGATAGACCTGCGGTTCAGGTTGGTGACCCATTTACAGAAAAACTATTACTTGAGGCATGTCTGGAGCTGGCTAAGAAAGATTACCTCATTGGTATGCAGGATATGGGTGCAGCCGGGCTGACATGCTCTACCTGCGAGATGGCCAGCAAAAGCAATGTCGGCATAGAGATAGATTTAAGCCTTGTCCCTAAAAGGGCACAGGGTATGACCCCTTATGAATTAATGCTCTCTGAATCTCAGGAAAGGATGCTGGTTTGTGTGGAAAAAGGGTATGAAAAAGATGTTGAGAAAATCTTTGAGAAATGGGATCTGCATTCTGTGGTTATTGGCCGGGTAACAAATGATGGGATCTTTCGGGTAATGGACGGACAGGAGATTGTCTCTGAGATACCGGCCAAGTCATTGACCGATGATGCCCCTATGTATCAGCACCCTGAAAAAGAGCCTGCATACCTGAAAGAGGTACAAAAAGCCTTCAGCCTTCAGCCTTCAGCCTTCAGCCTTAACGAAATATTACTCAAGCTCCTTGCCTCTCCAGTGATTGCCAGTAAGGCATGGATCTATGAGCAGTATGACCATATGGTTAGAACAAATACCATCCTGTGTCCGGGCAAAGGGGATGCTGGTGTGGTTTATATCAAGTCAGAAAGAGCCTTTCTGGCGGAGGGAGCCCCTCTGGCGGAGGGAGCCCCTCTGGAAACATTCAGCCTTCAAAAAGCAATTGCCATGTCTACAGATTGTAATGGCAGATACTGCTACCTTGACCCATATACTGGTGGGATGATTGCTGTGGCAGAAGCAGCCAGGAATGTGGTCTGCGTTGGGGCAAAGCCTCTGGCTCTGACCAATTGCCTTAACTTCGGCTCACCCATGGATCCAGAGATAATGTGGCAATTTAGAAGGGTGGTTGAGGGCATAACTAAGGTGTGTCAGGCATTGGATGTGCCGGTAACTGGTGGGAATGTCAGCTTGTATAATGAAAGCGAGGACGGTCCCATCTATCCAACGCCAGTGATCGGCATGGTTGGTGTTATCGAGGATGCCTCTAAGGTTACTGATATGGGGTTTAAGAATGAAGGAGATGTGATTATCCTACTGGGTGAGTCAAGGGATGAGATTGGCGGAAGCGAGTATTTGAAGGTAATCCATGGAATGGTTGCTGGGAAACCCCCTGTTTTGGATATAGAAATGGAACAAAATGTTCAACAGGCTGTTCTTGATGCTTTTGATGCTGGGATAGTCAGGTCTGCCCATGATTGTGCTGAGGGCGGGCTTTCAATAACCATAGCTGAGTGCTGCCTTCAAGGGAAAATAGGGGCTAAATGCAGCCTTGACAGGGGTCAGGAGATACCTATAATCTCCCTTCTCTTTGGGGAGTCTCAATCAAGGATAGTTGTCTCTGTCTCAGGGAATAGTCTTGAGCAATTCAGGCAAATAATCACGCAGAAAGGTATTCCTCATGAGGTCTTGGGTGTGGTTGGAGGGGATGAATTAATCATCAATGACCTCATTCGATTATCACTTAAAGAAATGGAGGTGGCGTATCAATGGCAAGGGTAAAGGGTGGATTTGTTCCAGGATTTTTTGTTGGGATATTGTTGATTGGGATGATTATGGGACTATACATGTCAGTTCATCCACCAAAGAAAAGGGCAGTAAAATCTGTAGCACATCTAAAGATAACCAAAATTCCCTTAAAAGAGGATATTGCTGAGGTCTTTTATCCTGAAGGTAATGCCATCCAACAAAAAATTGCCTCAGAAACAGCAAAAAGGATGTCCCTTGAATGCAAAAGGATACAAGCATTGTTTAATATCTCATCACAAGAGATGTTGACCGGACAGATGTATGGCTTTGTCTTTTGTCCTGTCTGGCGAGATGACCCATTTATCGAGACAATCAAGGATGACAAATGGTTGATTGTTGATAATGTTACCTGCTGGCCTATTGTCTGTGAATGGAGCTGGCCATTTCAAAACCCAGTCAACAGATATTATCTGCATTGTCTCTTCCCCTACTACATGGCTCAAGAGGTCTTGAAAAAGAATTTTACCTGGGATGCAACCGCACAATGGTTTGTAGACGGGCTGTGCGGCTATGCCTCTGCCGTATGCTGGCAGCAATTTGATAGAGGAGCCTACATGAATTATGAATATGATCAGGCAGTGGCTTTTTTTGAACAAGGCGGCTATGCTACTGCTGGGAGCGGACCTTCCGCTGGGGGCGGACCTTCTGCTGGGGGCAGACCTTCTGCTGGGGGCAGACCTTCTGCAACCATTAACCTTAGTGACCCCACACATATCAAGAAAAAGGATAAGAAGGACAAGGTAGACGAGAAGTTTGTTTTTTTGCCGGCAGAGACATACTTTGTCGTTGACATGGTAAAAAAGCATAAGGAAAAGGTCATCCCTTTGATCATCTCCAAACTGTCTGCATCTAAGACAAAGCCAATAACCGGTGAAGAGGTATTGCTTGCCATAAAAGAGGCGACTGGTGAGGATATGGCTGCAAAGGTGAAATCTGTTGGCAGTGGAACTTCCGCTGGCAGAGGACCTTCCTCATCAAGGGATGAGGTTCTCAGTCGGTTCAGGGAGTTAGGGAAGAAGATGGGACGGAGGTAAGGCAACTCAAGTTTCCAGCTTAAATTGTTTCGAGTTCGCTCAATAGCCAAAAATCATGGTAAATAGTTACACTTGCAGGTGTTGAATCTTAGATGTGTTGTGAGCATTGCATAGCAACATTTCGACAGGCTGTTACGGAATACAAAATCAGTGACAACGGCATACCATATATGGTGGACAACAGTAAATTTGACCCAACATATTGCGTACCTCTCGTGCCAAATTCTTATTCCGTAACAGCCTGTCGACTCTGCTCAATGACCACCAAAGCCATATCTACACTCATAAGCACTGATTGACTTCCTTTCCTTTCACTCGATGTTCAAGGTTTTTATGGCTCATAAGAACCACCGTCCAAAG
>DYDG01000039.1:0-14684 GCA_020717845.1 Marinifilum sp.
TTAATAAACCATTCGACACTTGAGACTTGACACGACAGTAGTGGTTCTGGCTTGTCCAGAGGTAGGACAGATGAGACTGAACAGGGAACAGGAACATAATCGTAGGATTGCAGAAAAGGCAGAGGTTATCTGGGGGGAATCCACGCTTGCTGGCAGGCAAAGGATCAAACGAAGAAGCAGCTTGATTATTGAAGCATGTGGGATTGCTCCAGGGATGAGGGTGCTGGAGATTGGATGTGGGACTGGACAGTATTCCCTCATGTTTGCTCAAACAAGGGCACAGCTATTTATCACAGATATCTCATGGGAATTGCTGACTCATGCGGCAAAAAAAATGGACAGAAATGATGGACAGAATGGACAAAATGGACGAAAAATCCTCTGCCAGGCAGAGAAACTGCCGTTTAAGGATATGTCCTTTGATGCAGTGGTTGGGAATGCTGTTCTCCATCATCTTGACCTGCCCCTTGCCCTGCAAGAGATTAAACGGGTATTAACCCCTAAAGGAAGGTTTGCTTTTGCTGAACCAAATATCCTTAACCCACAGAATATGCTTATCAAAAATATTAAATTTCTTGGTCGTCTGGTTGGTGAATCACCCGATGAGACAGCGTTTCTTAGCTGGAGAATATTGTGGCAATTGAGGGAGGCAGGGTTTGGTGAGCCTGAGGCTGTACCGTTTGATTTCCTGCACCCGGTTGTGCCAGATAATCTGGTAAGGGTTGTCAGCCTGTTGGGTGGGTTGTTGGAGAGAATTCCATTGATGAAAAACATGGCAGGGTCGTTGCTTATTGCTGGTAGCAGGGAACGGTCGTGACTGTTCCTTACTCAAGAGAGTGTATGCTGGAAAAGGAGCGTTTGATATGGGTAAGGCTGAACTTGAGCAAAAAAGCGATAGCGTGACTGTAATTATTGCTGCCAAGGATGAGGAAGGCGGCATAGCAGGGATTGTTGAGCAGGTTAAGCCTTATGCAGATGAGGTTCTGGTTGTGGATGGACACTCAAAGGACAGAACAAGGGAGTTTGCAGGACAGGCCGGAGCAAGGGTGATCCTGGACAATGGCAAGGGCAAGGGTGCTGCCTATAAAGCAGGGGCAGATGATGCAAAAGGGAATATCCTTGTTTTTATAGATGCTGACGGCTCTCATGAGCCAGATGATATCCCTAAATTGGTTCAGCAGATAACCTCTGGACAGGCTGGACAGGTAGATATGGTTGTTGCCTCAAGAATGATGGGCGGAAGCGATGAGTTCCATGGCAATGTCTTTAATTATATTAGAATGGTTGGTGGCGGTTTGATTACCCTTGTCATAAACATGAGGTATAAAACCCAGCTGACTGATGTCTTGAATGGCTTCAGGGCAATCAAAAAGGATGTATTCCTTAGCCTGAGACTACAAGCAAATGACTTTGACATAGAGCATGAGATGGTTATAAAATGTTTAAAAATGGGATATAAGGTAAAGGATGTTGCCAGTCATGAATACGAAAGAAAATGGGGCAGGTCAAAGCTGCCTACCTTTAGAAAGTCTCATATATTTTTGTGGCAGCTATTCAGAATGTAACTCGCATCTTCCAAGGGCGACATGGCTCAACGACCACGTTTCGACAGGCTCAACGACCACGTTTGTTCCCTGAGCTTGTCGAAGGGCAATGACCACAAGCAAGATGTTTGTGTTGCAATTCCACATTCTTTCCAGGAGGGATAAATGAACGATAACGAGGCATTGAATAAAGAAAAACTTATTCACATGGTAGTTCATGAGCTAAAGAATCCACTGACATCCATAAAAGGGGCAGCAGAGCTTATCCTGAAGAAATCACTTGGGGATATTCCGCCTTCTGTAGAGCAGTTTGTGCAAATTATACATAAAGGTACAATTCAGCTTGACAGCCTTGTCAACAACCTGCTTGACCGTTCAGCCATGCTTACAGCCAATCTTAGCCTGAATCTTGGTGTGCATAATCTGTCAAGCATAGTTAATGAGGCAGTCTCTCTTGTTCAGGGGTTAGCTGATGAGTATAAGATTGCCATAGATATCCATATTCCAGATGACCTGCCTGAGGTAGTTGTTGACAATCAGAGAATAAAACAGGTGCTGATAAATCTACTGGCTAATGGGATTAAATTTACTGCCTCTCCTGGCAAGATAACCATAACTGCAAAAGAGGATGGGAATAAGATAATGGTTGGTGTGCAGGATACTGGAATAGGGATTGCTAATGAATACAAGGACAAGATATTCAATGAGTTCTATAAGGTCCCCCAAATAGCCCCGCATGAAAGGATACGAGGGAGTGGGCTTGGTTTGCACATTGTTCAGGGACTGGTTGAGTTGCATGAGGGCAAGATATGGGTTAATAGCGAGGTTAACAAGGGTTCAACCTTTTTCTTTACCATTCCAAAGAAAGAAACATATTGGCTGGATATAATGATATCTAAAAGAAAGGACATGGGGGTCGGAGATAAGAACCTGTCTGAGCTGGTAGAAATATCAGTGCTTCAAGAGCTGCAGGATAAGTTTTCCTCTGCCCTGGATATTCCTGTTATAATTGTAGATGCCCAGGGAAATATCCTGACCAAACCAAGCAGTCTTTCATCTTTTTGTCAGATTATTCGAGAAACAGAGATAGGGATGGCAAGGTGTCATGAGTTTATCAAACGGGTGGTTGATGCTACGGCTGTCAATCAGGTGTCAAAGATATTCTTTTGTGAGGCAGGACTTGGGCATTTTGCTGCCCCAATAATCAGCCGAAATTCTTATCTTGGGGCAATTGTGATTGAAGGAACACAGGTATTTACTGCTGTTTCCAAGGAAAGGGTTGAAGAGCTGGCACATGAGATAGGTGTTGATGTGGTCCATTTAAACAAGGCGGCTGAAGGAATACGGATATTTCCGGAAAATAAGGTTTACATGGCTGGCGAGCTGATTATCTCTATTGCTAATACCATTGCCTCATTGTGCACAGAAAGGTATCAATTATCCAATAAGGTGGCAGAGCTATCCACCATGTCTACCATCGGCAAGTTTATCACCTCTACCCTTGACATGGAAAAACTTCTTAATTCAATCCTCTATACTGTCATGAATGTTCTTGATGCCAGCGGCGGGATAATATCCATGGTAGAACCATCAACAGGCAGGCTAAAAACAAAAGTATCTTATGGAACTGGCGGCAAGATGGTTCTTGGGACAAAGAGAAGGATGGGGGAAAGTATCTCAGCAATAGTATTTGCAGAAAAAACCCCTTTGCTTGTTAGAAGAGATTCAGAAGATACACTGTCTGATATCTTAAAAAGGGAAGAAATATCTTCACTAATCTGTATTCCCCTTGAATCCAGGGGAGAATTGATTGGTGTATTTAATCTTAATCGAATTGGCAATTATGATTTTACCACAGAGGATCTGGAATTCTTTATAACTATAGGTGCCCAGTCCTCTATTGCGATTGAAGAATCTTTGCTCTATCAGGCTGTAGAGCAAAAGGTCGGACAGCTTGACAGCTTTCATAAGGTTGGACAGGCCATTATCTCTACCCTTGGAATACAACAGGTGTTGGATTTGATTGTTCAATCCATCAGCAAGATGATGCCTGCTATGCGTTGTTCATTACAGTTTTTATCTGATACTGCAGAACCAACAATCACAGCCTCGTGTGGACTTTCTAAGGAATATTGCAGTAAAGAGGGACTGGTCATGGACAAGGGTATTGTCAGTCATATGGTAGTAACCAGAGAACCAGTAGTGATTGAGGATATTAAAACAGATCCAAGGATAAAATGCAAGCAGTATGCTATAAACGAAAATCTTGTATCCCTTCTGTCTGTGCCATTGATGGTCAAGGATGAGGTGCTGGGCATAATCACAGTCTATTCCTCAGAAACCCATAAGTATACTACAGAAGAGATAGAATTATTGTCTACATTTGCTACACAGGCTACCATTGCTATTGAAAATGCTCGATTGTTTGATGTGGCAAGAAACGAGATATTCGATACAGCTGAGACATTGAGTGAGGCTATAGATGAAAGGGATGGGTATGCTGATACTCATACCCAGGATATGGTTATCCATTGTGTTAAAACAGCTAAAAGCCTTGGGCTTTCTGCTGACCAGATAGAGGGCATACGCATGGGTGCACTTCTTCATGATATTGGCAAGATCAGTATCCCAGAAGAGATACTCTTGAAAAAGGGTAAATTAACCCCTGATGAGATTAAGCTTATTCAAAAACACCCGTTATTAGGGAAAAATATTATCGAAAAATTGAATCTCCCCTGGAATGTAAAAAATATCATCCTTCAGCATCATGAAAGGATAGATGGAAAAGGGTATCCTGATGGGCTGCTGGGAGGAGAGATTGCCATTGAGGCATTGATTATTGAGGTTATTGAGGCATACCATGCCATGCGGACCAAACGCCCCTACCGTGAAGCACTTTCAAAGGAAGAGGCAATCGGAGAATTGGAGAAATGCCGCGGGAAAGAGTTTGACCCTGAGATAGTTGATGCCTTTTTGAAGGTATTGCAGGCAGAGCAAGAAAGAATATGACCTATAGGTATTATAATACCTATTTCATTTTAAACGGAGGAATACATGGATTTAGAACAGATGTGGGGAAAAGCAGTTAAAGAAACAGAGGTAATCAGGCACAGGATAAGCCCGCTGCAAACATTTAAGGTAACAGATGTGCCTTATATCCTGCTGTGTGAGTCTGTAGTAAACCCAGGCGATACAGTTGTTCGCAAAGGACATGTTTCTGTGCATGAACCATCCCTGCTTATGCCACCCAATCACCCATTTTTTGAAGGGTTTGGGTTTGAAGAAAATCTTTGTATTGATAAGGATACACTCAGGACATTTTTATTGTTAAGGGGTGTATCGTTCCCATCATTAAAGTATAATAATGAGATACGTGCTATTGATATCTTTGAGGGCTGTCTGGATAAAGCAGTAAAACACCATGTTAATCAATTAGAAAAAGAGGAGGATGTCAAGGCAGGGCTGATTGTAGGTAATGATGAATGCTGGCAGTTTTCAGTCATTATCTTCGTTGGCGGAATAGTAATGAGATCTGCTTCAAAGGATATAAGGAATTTGATGAAGGATGCTATGTAATCGTTCAGCATTCAGCATGAAAAAAGATTACGACAATTGAAAAAGCCGTTAGCTGTTAGCATTGGAAACTGATTGTATAAGAATAGCGTAGCACAGACATTCCTGTCTGTGTCTTATAAATTACATGGGAAACGAATGCTTGATGAAAAGGGGAAGAAGATGGAAGAAAGAAGCCAATTGTGACAAGGATAATCCGCTGGATTGCTTCTTTTTTGGGACACCATCTACTTTTTCGCTAAATTAAATTGCAGGAATTCATAATTCCGTCTGAAGCAGCACAGTCCCGCAAGCATCCTGCTGACATCTTTACTTGGTATCTATTCCACCTTTATCATACACAATGGATCCCCAACGATTACATTCTGCCAGCTCAAGTATGGGGTAGCCAGATAATAACTTTCTGCCAGATTATACCCATTCGTATATGCTGCAAAGAGGATATACGGATGGGTACAGGATTCAAGGTATGGCTCATAGACATAGGCATCTATACCTGTAACCCCTTCCCTGATCAAATCGCCAGCCAGTGATTGCGGGCTTCCTCCATAGCAAGACAACAGGTTTTTGAATGAACCACCAGGCTTCCAGTGTTTTGGAGGCTCAATAAATGTCCTGCCGCTTGAGGAGACAAAGGTTATGGCTATTGCCCCTGACAGCCATTTATTGTGAAGAAATCGCTTGCCAGCAGCTGATGGGTCGTTTGAACCCCAGCCACAATACCCAATAACCCCCTCTTGATACATCAGATATCTTTTGGTATCATCATACTGGGTATTAAATCCCTTCTTTTGCAGCTCTATCTGTGCCCTTTTTATCCAGGTATTGCCTATAGAATTCTTGGTAGTTGCATCCAGCACAAACCTCGCCTTGCTCTTTTGTCCCTTTTGTCCCTTTAGTTGCACAGGATGGCAGCCATGGTCAATAAGTGCCTTTATGTCTTTCAGTGTATACCCGATCAATCGGGTAACCAGATAAATAGGAGACATCTGGCTGTCAAAGTGTTTAAAACTATGATAATATGGATTCGGCACCACCCCATCAATAGGATAATAGCGACAAAATCCATAGATATCAACAGGCATATTCCTTTTAAGCAGGGTTAATTCTGAGTCAACCGATGACCTGTTGCCCTGCATCCCCTTTGAGCCCTTTATTCGGAGCGGTATCCCCTTGGTTAAAACAATATACGCTATCTGTCCCACCAGGTTATTATCCTGAAGGTATCTGGCAACAGGGATCATGATTTTTGATTCATAGGTTAGTCTATTAATAGTCTCTGTTTCTGGACAACGGATATAACAGATATTTTGTGCAGGAATACTCCTTTTCTGCTGATAGTATTTACCCACTGTTGTAGAAATACGACTGCATTCATTGACTATCACCAATACCTGTGATACGCTTGATGGACACGACAAAGACAAACCACTCACAGACTGGAGTCCATAAATAGAGCTGGCAATTAAGTCTTTACCCTGTGCTGCTGCATTTCCAGATAAGAAATGCACAAAGAGAGGTATCAGCAATAGTAGTGTTTTACCCATATCATATCCTTTTGCGAATCATCTTTCACGCTATATTATCATGCCTTAATCGCCTCGTGGCAAAATAGCAACAACCTCATTCTCTGTGGCAATCAAACCAGCCTCTTTATTCAGGACTATTCTCTATTACTCGATATTCAAGATTTTTCTGGCTCATAGGAACCACCAGTCCAGAACGGTAAAATGCCATCCAGTATTTTTGTAGCTGCGACCTGCCAGAGGCAGGCGGGAGTCCCGCTGCCAGTGAGAGTCTCACTGCCAAAGGTCTGCTACCAGTGCTACCTCCCGCAGCTACAAATATGCTAAGCCGTTCTATTCTGACTATCACAGGTTGAAAAAGGTTGAAAAACCTTGAACATCGAGTATCAACAAAATATAGCACATATGGAGACATGTGTCAATGATTTTCCTTGATTTTTGGCAATATTTAGGGATATTCTAATGATTGCTGAGGCAATATCACAAATGCGTGTGGTGACAGATGAGTAACCAGAAGTAAATTGGTGGAATTGATAACCTGACACGGACAGGGATACGGCTGGCTATTGGAACACTTGAGACAGTTTGCCTGAGTAATATTGCCATGGAAATATTCCGAAAGGCGGATATTGAGGAAAGGGTAAAGCCAAATATAGTTTCTCGCCCATAACTGCCAGCATCTACCTGCTTAAATTAAAGCAGGTAGATGCCATTATTGGCGTAGTTTCAGGATAGTGTCCC
Organism: Marinifilum sp.; assembly: GCA_020717845.1. Classification (GTDB taxonomy): domain Bacteria; phylum UBA9089; class CG2-30-40-21; order CG2-30-40-21; family CG2-30-40-21; genus CG2-30-40-21. Next base: position 7,385 of record DYDG01000039.1, read on the forward strand.
TGCCACCCTCCTCATGGAGAATTGACGCAACACTATTTCACCACAGCCAATTTACCAACCTTTTTGTTCCCTGCTGGATCAGTAATCAGGTAAATGTAAATACCACTGGCTATCCGTTCACTATCATCATTATCTAAGTTCCATATCTCAATTGGATTATCTACACGTATCTCTTTTACCAACTCACCAGCAATATTGAATATCTTGACAGTAGAGTTTTGTGTCAAGTTAGCAAAGTTTAGTTGATACCCATATTTGTCTGTAATACATGGATTGGGATAGACAATCACATTATTAAGGTTCGTATCCCAATCATTCATCATCAGACTAAAGTAAGAGAAGCTGCTTACTACACCAGAGATTGTATTATTTATTGTATCCCGGCTAATCGCTGTTACCTTTTCCCATGTTGTGCTTCCTGAACCCAATTGATAGAGTTGCAGACTGTCCTCAGAATTTCCAGCAAGGTTAACCTCTGAGTAGGGAATGGTTACGGTAACCGTTGCACCCGAGCTCAAATTAGCCCCGATTATCTCAATCTTGCGAAGTGTCTGAGTTACCCTCTTCCAACCAGTAGGAACATTTCCACCCGGATCTGGTGTTGGGTTTGTATCTATCTCAATAAACCCATCGTTGTTCATATCACCAGCTGTCAGGGTAACACGTGTCTTACCATCATCAGCCACTATATCACCAGCGGTTGCCGTGCCAAGGGCAGTAATAGTTATTGTCTGGGTAGCTGCTGTCAGTCCGCCAGCGTTAACCGTAATGGTTATTGACGTGGCAGATGTACCGTTGTACTTGCAAAAGAGTCTTGCACTGCCTGTCCCTTGCGGGATAACATATGTTGCTGTTCCACTCACCCATATACTCCCTGATACAGATGGGCTAAATCTGCTCATCAAGGAATCAGCGGTTACTGTTATTGTCATTGGGCTGATTAGTTCTACTGGGCTGCCATACTCATTTTGAGCTTGAACAATTACATCCGTAGATGCCATCCCAGCCGGGATGGTTTGTATCCCTGAAGTAATAGCCAGCTTAGTAGGTGTGCCCTGAATGATGGTAATCGCACAAGCCTTATGAATCTCATTAATACTACCTGTCAGAGTTCCTACCCCTGGTGCATAAGCTGTCAATCTGGCAGAGCAGACATCTTGTGGAGTAAAACCACAATATTGCTCAGGGGTTATTTCCCATGTAGCTATTTTAGCAAACAACTCCTGACCAGATTGGTTATATGCCCTTGCTGTAAAGGTTGCTGACTGTCCCACTTGCATGGTGTTTGGTCCATCAACCGTTACTGTAGCGATATTTCCTTCATTTACAAATACTTGTAGATTGCCCTGTTTCCCAGCCGCAGATGCTATTATCCAGCCTGAACCTGTTGTTAACGCTGTTATTGTAGCACATGTGCTCGTACTGCCAGACACAATAATTGAACCAATTGCTGCATCCTGTATATCCCATGTAAAGGTTTGCCCTGGTATCTCAGCTCCAGATTTGTTAAAGGCATGTCCTATAAACACAGCTTGTTGTTTTAGTTCCATAGTTAGGACAGATCCAGTAACCGTTATCCTGTCAATCACACCAGTACTGATTGTGTATGTCCCAATAGTGGTTACAGTAGCAGTATCTTTAACAGCCGTTACTGACACAGGCATTGTTCCGATACTATTAGCCTTAACTGTCAATGAATTAGTTGTTGAGCCGACGATATCAAGCCCTGTGACAGTCCACAGGTAACCAACACCAAGCATCATTGCCTCACCACTTTCATTAATTCCCTGAGCCGTAATGGTCATTGTTTGACCAATCTCCATACTGGCTGAGGCAGGGTTAATAATTACCTGCGTCAGTGTTCCAATTCCAGCCTCATTTGCAGATAGTATTCGTGTCATCGCTGCAGAGGATGTCCCGCCAATATTTCCAGCCATGTCCATTGCCTTACAATAAAAGGTATAGGTATGACCTACAATACCCACATACGGTGCAGAGTTTTCTGAAAAGTTTGCCCATTGAGTAAGTGTCCCAGTATCTTCTTGAACATAGATGTCATATCCAACTATCTGTCCAATCGCATCTGTTCCTGACCAGTTTACGGTAAAGGTATTTGCCGTCTGATACGGAGATACTGTAATTGTTGAAGAAGGGGCAATACCATCAACAACATGTTTAACCATCGGTGTATCCATTGGCTCATTGAAATCAAACTTAATCGCTGCCTTGTTTGTAATCTCAGTGCCTGAGCTTAATGTCCCTATGGTATCTGCCGTAAACCTTACCCATCCTGTGCCTTGACCTAATGGATTATTTGGCGGCAGACCAAATTCATACTCCCCGAAGTTAAACCTCCATGTAATCGTACCCTGGCTCGGATGCCACAAAACACTTAATCCACTCATAGCTAATATGTTATCTACTTCTTCTTGACTAAATTGTCCAGAGGCTACTAATGGAGCAAATTTAGCCTCTAATTTTGCCCTCAATTGTGCATTAAATTCATTCATACTATAAACTGTCCCTCCTATACAAACATCTCCTATGGCTACTGTTTTCCAATCCAATTTGTCTGACAAAGGGTCATCAATCTGGATCATGGTTGCATTAGCAGTAGCTGTAGCCATATTCTCAAACATAATGGTATAGGTTATAGCCGTTGCAGTAGCCGGAACATAATCCTGGGGAGATGCTGTCTTCATATTAGGATCATAGGAGCCAATTACATCTTCATGCTCCTTAGTTTTATTATTTGCCGTATCTGATTCTTGAGAACTGGTAGTAACGGTTGCCTGACTATGGAGTCTGGTACCTCGAGGAGCAGATGTTTTTACCTCGATTTTTGCCCGGTAGCATCTATTTTTACCTGGCAACAAAGAACCAACCTCCCATGTAATAGTGTTCAAAGAGGAATTATATACCCCTTGTGGATAACTGTAGTCATAGTTTATATAGCTTTTATCCGGCAATTTAAGGGTGAGCACAATATTTTCAGCTTTTCCTGTTCCTTCGTTGGAACAGGTAACATAAAGGTTTTTCTTAAACCCTGGTCTTGCTGTCTCACCGCTTATTGTTACAGATACATCCGCTTTTTCAGCCACTACCTTAGTTTCCCATTCAGAGATATTATTTTTTGGATTATGGTCAGTAGGAAGAACAGTAATCTCAACCTTGTTCACAAGAACATTGGTAGAAAGACTCCCAGCGACCAATGTCTGGACATCAAAATTGGTATTAAACCCATGCCGAATCTTTGGTATTCGCCAGATAACCTTATCCCCAATGATCTGAGGCGGATACTTGTAATCAAGTTCACTGCTCATATAGGTTACACCCTTGGGCAAGGTATCAACTATCTCTATATCCTTTGCCGCTATGTTTCCTGCATTACCATAATGAATGGTATAGATCATCTCCTTGCCAGGGCATACCTTTTTTGGCCCATGCTTGATTACATGAAGGTTTGTGACTGGATTAATTATCTTGGACGAAAAATCGCTATAATTATTATTTAAGTTGCTATCAGGCTGCAATGAGGAAATGATAACCTTATTGCACACATTTTGTGAATTCGAATGACCATGAAAATCCGCACTTACCTGCAAACTTATCCAGCCAGAGCTTTTAGGCGGTAAATCCCCCAGATTCCATGTAACAATCTGCTTGGTAGCTGATATAGTAGGTGTGCCTATACGCTGATAAAGATTGTACATATAATTGTAATAACTGCCATAATGATTCTTATAGCTTACACCAGAGGGTAAGGTATCAACAATCGTTACGTCTTTTGCTGTGGTATTACCATTATTAGAAAACGAGATGCTATACCAGATATCATCATTATTTCCCCGAATAATTTCCTCAGGACCATACTTTTTAATAGCTAAATCTACGGTAGGACACTTTATGGTTGTTACGAATTCACACTTATTGTTTTTAGCATCCTTTTCTTTGTCCTTTGATGATATCTCAACCTTGTTTGTAAGTTTAGTATTAATCGATAGTGTCCCTGCCTTAACCGTCAGATTAAATGCCTTATAACTGGACCACCAATTATCAGTATTGACACCAATCGTTCCGACTGTCCATGTAAGCTTTTGCCCTGTACTATCAATCGTTAAGGGTAGACCGCTATTATCCGTTCCATATTTTACTCCAGGCGGTAAGGTATCAGTAACCGTAACCGTATGAGCCCTATCCGGACCGTTATTATAATAACCTATGCTATATATAATCTCACTATTTGGTGGACATTCTGCTGGTCCAGATTTCCAGACACTAAGGTCAACCTGTTGGGGCACAACTATGGTTTTGAAATTCATACTGTTTGAGTATAAACCCTCTTCAGGAGAGGAGGTTGTAATCCCAATAGAATTATCCAGATTAATACTTGTATGTCCTGTTGGAAGAATATTATCAGATATCTTTCCTCTTACAATAAAACTAAACCAATAAGGTTTGACAACATCCGTAAATACAGTTGAGTAAGCACCATTGTTTGCCGTTATTGTGCCTAAATTCCATGTAAGAACCCTTTGTTTCCAATTTCTATGACCAGTAATGGTTGTCATCGTAGGTGTCCCTATCCGTATCCCGTCAATATATTCAATACTTTCAAGTGTTACCCCAATTGGCATGGTATCTTTTAAGGTTACATTCCCAGCATCCGAATAACCGTAATTTCCACCATAAATGCGATACTTTATTGTCTGACCAGGGCAGGATTCATATGGCCCGCTCTTCCCAACATATACATCTGCCCTGCCAGTAGCTATCTGGGTTATAAACTCATCTGCATTATTCTCCGTATTATTATCAGCAGGTATAGTCTCCACACGAATCTTGTTAATTATATATGGATTGCTATAACCAGCTGTTGGGCTTGCCATATGAGTTGTATTGTATGATAGTATCTGCGGACAAACATCCAAAAGAACCTCTATCATGGTACAGCTGCCATGAGGCAATATTCTATGGATAGTCCAGACAAGATCATCACCTATTCCTGTAACTGTACCTGCTCCTGTCAATACATCTTGGCTTACTCGTTGTGTTATCGTAGGTGTCCCAACCGTTGATTCGTTGCTATTGGTCACCCATGTCAACCCTATGGGCAAGATATCTGTAATGGTTCCTGCAGTAATATCTGTTTCCCCAATATTATTGAGCCAGAAACTATAAACTATTTTTCCACCAGGGACTGTTTGCCATGAACCATACTTTGACAGCTCCAGATCTGTTATAGATTCATCTGTCTTGCATGTCCATGTAGCAAAATTATTAGCCCAATTGCTATCATCCTGTGGGATAATGGCTGCATGGTTGGTAAGGGATGTCCCTATGGTTAGTGTTCCAGGTATAAAAACCGTTATGGTTGCAAATTGTGTGGCACTGCCTGAGATATTTACCTGCCAGCTATATCTATTCCCATCCATGGTGATAGGTGCTCCTAATGTACTGCTTCCAAATATTGTACCACTCGGAAGGGTATCAGTAATGGTAGCCTTTACATTATCTCCACCTGACAGCTTTTGATATTGAATGGTATAAGAAACATTTGTATTAAGCTTTGCTTCAGCTGGTCCATTTTTTGATATCCTTAGATCAACGGGCAGAGTAATCATGGTAGTCAATGTAGATTGATTATTAGACAGATTGCTATCTGCCTGCGTGCTTATTATCTTGACTACATTGGTCAGCGTCCCTGTAGCACTTCCAACATTTATGGTCAGGTCAAAGCTGCTGTGAGCTTGAGGGGTAAGGCTGCCGATTGACCATGTGAGTGTACTGGTTCCCTGGGGTTGTCCAATGCTGCTTGTCCCATAGGTTGTCCCTTGAGGCAATATGTCAGTAATAACCACATTGGTAGCCGTAACATTGCTCTTATTTTGATAGGTTATTAGGTAACGAATCTTGCTGCTTGTCGTAGTTATAGCTGGCCCTGTCTTTTCAATGAATAGATCTACCATTGACGGCTTAACCACAGTCACACAAGAAGCTTGATTATTGGAGAGATTTGCTTCTGTTTTAGTGCCATTGATGCTAACCACATTGGTAATGTTGCCAGGAGCTGAATCTACCTGGACAATAAGGTTAAACTCTTTCTGTGTTTGGGCAGGAATGTTGCTGATTGACCAGACAATGGTTTTATTATTGTTACCAAATGATGTTGGTGACCCAAGTGTATTGCTTATATATGTTACCCCTTGTGGCAGATAGTCAGTCAGGGTAACATTAGCTGCATCAATATTACCAAGGTTATTATAGATTATTCTGTAGGTAAGGGTTGCACCCTGTAATACTTCAGGGTCAGACAATTTACTTACAGCAAGGTCAATCATTCTTGGTCTGGCCACAGTAGTCCATATGGAGCGATTATATTCAAAATTTACCTCAGTGCTTGGAGCTGGCATTTCAATCTCAAGCACATTAGTCAGGCTGCCAACAGTAGTTGATCCCACACTTACGATTATTGTTGCATATCTTTCCTCTTGAGACTCGAGTGGTCCTATATTATTCCATGTAATGATATAAGGGGATTTAATCGTACCACTGCCGCTAATGCTGCTGTATGCCCCAAGTGTAGAGGTGGCATAAGTAACCCCTGACGGCAAGATATCCCTTAATGTTACAGAAGCTGCCTGGCTGCAGCCTGCATTGCCATAGCAGATATTATACGTTATTTGATCACCCTGCCGCACCTCTTCATCACCCACTTTAATCACCCAGAGATCTGGTCTAACCTTAGCTATAACTGTAGTACTGCCAGTAACAGTGTTATATATGCCAGTAATGGTATGTGTTCCCTTTTCACCAGATGTATACACATTTTTATTCATAGTACCGAATGGGTCATCAACACCAAATGTTGTTGAGCCTGTTACTGTCCATGTATTGTTGTAACTATCGCTTGCAACGGCTGAATAGGTAACGCTGTCAAGCACCCAGACAAAGGCATTTGGAGGGGTGATGTCAAGTGATACAGCTGTACCATGAGTGACGGTAACCGCAGCTGTACCAAGCACACCAGTGTATGTGCCCCTTACCTGCCATGTGCCAACCTTACCGGCGGTATAGTTGCCATGTGTTGTCATGCTGCCCATTTGATCATTTACACCAAAGTCTGTCTCACTTGTTACTGTCCATGTGTTGCCCTTTGCATCCGCGGCTGTGGCTGTATATACCACAACCTCACCTGCTGCAACGATTTTTGTTGCAGGTGTGATGTCCAGCGATATGGCTGTGCCGTGGGTGACAGTAACTGCAGCTGTATCAAACACATCAGTATATGTGCCGCTAA
>DYDG01000039.1:14705-21125 GCA_020717845.1 Marinifilum sp.
AGTAACTGCAGCTGTATCAAACACATCAGTATATGTGCCGCTAACCTGCCATATGCCAACCTTGCCAGCGGTGTAGGTGCCATGTGCTGTCATATTGCCACTGGGGTCATTTACACCAAAGTTTGTCTCAGTTGTTACTGTCCATGTGTTGTCCTTTGCATCCTTAGCTGTGGCAGTGTATACTACCTCCTCACCTGCTGCAACGGTTTTTGTCGCCGGTGTGATGTCAAGTGATGTGGCTATGCCATGGGTGACGTTAACCGTAGCTGTAGCAGGCACGCCAGTATATGTGCCCCGCACCTGCCATTGTCCAACCTTGCCAGCGGTGTAGATATTTTCCGACATACTGCCATTTGGGTCATCTTCGCCAAAGTCTGTCTCATTTGTTACTGTCCATGTGTTGCCCTGTGCATCCTTAGCTGTAGCAGTGTATACTACCTCCCCACCTGCTGCAACGGTTTTTGTCGCCGGTGTGATGTCAAGTGATGTGGCTATGCCATGGGTGACGTTAACCGTAGCTGTAGCAGGCACGCCAGTATATGTGCCCCGCACCTGCCATTGTCCAACCTTGCCAGCGGTGTAGATATTTTCCGACATACTGCCATTTGGGTCATCTTCGCCAAAGTCTGTCTCATTTGTTACTGTCCATGTGTTGCCCTGTGCATCCTTAGCTGTAGCAGTGTATACTACCTCCCCACCTGCTGCAACGGTTTTTGTCGCCGGTGTGATGTCAAGTGATGTGGCTATGCCATGGGTGACGTTAACCGTAGCTGTAGCAGGCACGCCAGTATATGTGCCCCGCACCTGCCATTGTCCAACCTTGCCAGCGGTGTAGATATTTTCCGACATACTGCCATTTGGGTCATCTTCGCCAAAGTCTGTCTCATTTGTTACTGTCCATGTGTTGCCCTGTGCATCCTTAGCTGTAGCAGTGTATACTACCTCCCCACCTGCTGCAACGGTTTTTGTCGCCGGTGTGATGTCAAGCGATATGGCTATGCCATGGGTGACAGTAACTGCAGCTGTATCAAACACATCAGTATATGTGCCGCTAACCTGCCATGTGCCAACCTGTTCAGCGGTGTAGCTGTTTGCCGTCATACTGCCCTTGGGGTCATTCACACCAAATGTCGTTGAGCCAGTTACTGTCCATGTGTTGCCCTTTGCATCCGCGGCTGTGGCTGTATATACCACAACCTCACCTGCTGTAACGGTTTTTATTGCAGGCGTAATGTCCAGCGATGTAGCTGTGCCATGGGTGACAGTAACCGCAGCTGTAGCAACCAGGCCAGTATATGTGCCCCTTACCTGCCATGTTCCACCTTGACCAGCGGTATACAAATTTATCGTCATACTACCCTTGGGGTCATTTATACCAAATGTCGTATCATTGGTCACCGTCCAACTACCACCCGTCTGAGATCTGGCAATAGCCGTATAACTCACTGTTCCACCTGATTGAACAGTAGCAGTAGCAGGTTCAATTATCAATTGATTAGGCAGATAAAAAGAGGTATTAGTTGGCTTTGCAGAGCTTATCCCAGTAGCTGTAACAAGTACTGCAAATGAAGGTTGTAAATTGGCAGTAAAGGTAACGCTAAAGCTACCTGTAGCACTTGCAACAGCCTCCGTAATAAGTATGTCATTACCGAAGTCAATCTTTACTTGTTCAGAGCCCTCATATCCATCCCCAGTAACAGTAATAATAGTGCCTACTGTGCCGGTAGTAGGGGTAATTGACAGATTTAGTATAACAAAGGTAGTGGTAGCAGTTGCTCCATCACTAATCTGGGTAGCTGTAATGGTTGCTACCCCTGCATCATGTTGAGGTATTGTAAATGGGAGTGAAAATTCACCACTACTGTTTGTTGTAACAAAGGCAAAACTTGTAATATTGCCAAAATCAATTCGTATCCGTGTAGTAGAAGTAAATATATTATCATTAGTAGTACTTACTGTTGCTGAAATTCCTATTGTCCCAAAGGTAGGCGTGACTGTAATACCTCCGTCAATTCTCTCCCCAGCCCAACCATTCGCAGCAAAACCCATCATCACCAATGCCATTACAATACAAACACAATACATACGAATACTAAATAACCTGTTCATTTTACTTCTCCTCCTCGTACAAAAATATATTCACCACTATAGCGTCAATCTTAAATTGACATATATATGTAAAGTGTCGCGTCAACTCTCAATTGTCGGATTAGCTTAATAGGGACAGGGCTTTCCCCAGAACAAACGCATCTAAATCCAACACCCACAATTGTGGGATTTAGATACGCTTGCCCTGTGCATCTATCAGTCTAAGATTGACACGGCAATAAATTTTTTAATGATAAAAAAAACAGATATGCTTAATACAAGCCTATCTGTTTAAGATTGATGAATATATTTAGATGTTGCAATTTTTGAGTGATCAGGAAAAACCATAATTAGTATCCCTCTTCATCTTGATTGCTGATAAATTGATTGATTATATTTTAATATACCACAAAAATCTAATTTTGTCAAGAGACTAACAAAGATTTTTTTAAAATTCGATATTGGTGTGCTGTAACTCGATATTCAAGGTTTTTCAACCTGTGATAGTATCTGTAGCTGCAGGAGGTAGCACCTCTGGCAGAGGTAGCACCTCTGGCAGGTCGCCACTACAAAAATACCAGCTGACATTTTTACCCCTTTAACGTATTTAGCGTATTTCGTAGTTCAATATGGCTGAGTAGTTACCAGGACAAATGTATCCAAATCTCGCAATTGCATCTGTAAGTAAGGATTGCAAACAGCACAAGCAAGGATGCTTGTGTTACTCTATCCTCCCTCACTTGTAGGTGTTAAATTTAGATACGGTTTGCCCTGTCTTTCGAGGTAACCCCGATATGTCCAAATTCTGCCTCTAATTCAAGACCTATTTCCTCTAAAGCAGGCAGCGTGGTCTTTCGCAAAGGAATTTGCGGAAGGAATAAAACCACAATAAAAGCTATAAACATCAAGATTGTGCTGACAATAAACAGGGAATCAATGGAATAGCTAAAGGCGACTTTTATTGTCTTCAGGAAATAGTCAAAATTTGTTGAAAGTTGAAGAGATTGCGACGAATGAGCAAACATCGCTATTATCTGTTCATGGTTGTCTGAATTAAGCAGTCTTTGAACAGTATTGCCGTCAATTTTTGAGAAAGTGTCGCCAAAGCCAAGATTTTTTATCATTATCATAAATGGTTCTTGTTCAATAGTAGCAAGTCGCTTTGCCAATTGGCTATTCATAACACCGCCCAATATTGCTGTGCCAACAGTGCCACCAATGCTTCTGAAGAGCTGAGTGCCAGCAGTAACCTCCCCTAATCTTTCGCGAGAAAAGGCACTTTGAACCACAACCGTGAAGATTGGCATAGTAATGCCTAAGCCGATACCCAAAACTATCATATTAAGGATTAAAGCTATCTTTGTTGTCTCTAAACCGATTCCAGAAAAAAGAAACATCCCTAAAACAATCGTTAACACCCCGAATATGGCTAACGGTTTATATTTGCCAGATTTAGAGATAATTTGGCCACCGATGGCTGAAGCGATGACTAATGAAATCATCATTGGCATCAGGATAAATCCGGAATTTGTCGCCGAAACACCCATAACTCCTTGAGCAAAAACAGGGATGTAGAGAATCGCTCCGAACATGCCTATTGATGTCAAAAAGATTACAAGAACCGAAACAGAAAAGACCTTATTCTTAAACAGATCAAACGATAATATTGGTTCCTGCACCCTCTGCTCCACTAAGGTAAAGACAAAAAGGCAGCTAACTGCTATGCCAAAAAGCGAAAGAATCTGCCAGGATGTCCAGGCATACTCGCTACCACCTAAAACCAAAGCCAGTAAAAGTGGCACGAGCCCAAAAGCCAACAGCAAAGCACCAAGAAAATCAATAGAGCGGTCTTTTGTCTCGTGAACAATCTTTGGCATTGCAAAGGCAAGCATCATAATAGCCAATATTCCAATAGGAATATTGATATAGAATATCCATCTCCATGAAAAATGGTCGGTAACCCAACCACCCAAAAGTGGTCCAGCGATACTGGCTAAAGCAAAAATACCACCAATTAGACCCTGCCACTTGCCACGCTCAGCCGGTGGGAAAATATCTCCAATAACAGTAATGGAGTTAACCATAATTGCCCCTGCGCCAATACCTTGCAATGCCCTGAATAGAATCAACTGCATCATATTCTGCGACATTCCTGACAGAACCGAACCAAGCAAAAAAATGACAATTCCCAAAATATAAAGACCCCGACAGCCAAAGATGTCTGAAAGCTTACCATAAATAGGCACAGTGACGGTTGAAGAAAGCATATAGGCAGTAAACACCCAGCTTAAATGCGTAAATCCGTTTAATTCCCCTGTTATCTGTGGCAGGCTCGTGGAAACAATCGTTTGATCAAGAGCAGAAAGAAACATCGCCAGAAAGACACCCGGCAGAATAAGGAATTTATTATTCATATCTCAATGCCTCAACCGGGTCTAATTTTGAGGCTTTATTAGCAGGATACATACCAAAAAATATCCCTATGCAGACAGCAAAGCAAAAGGATAAAAGAATAGAGCCTACAGATACGATTGATGTCCACTCCATCCTGCCTCCTGGCATGGTCTTATTCATCAACTCACCTACCCCTATACCCAGCCCTGTCCCGCAAATGATGCCAATGATACCGCCAACCATGCTAAGGACAACTGACTCGATTAGAAACTGCATCAGAATATCCAACCTTTTGGCACCGATGGATTTGCGTAAGCCTATCTCTCTGGTGCGTTCAGTAACCGAGACAAGCATAATGTTCATAATCCCAATCCCGCCTACCAACAAGGAGATAGCTGCAATACCTCCCAGTAGCAGCTTAAAACTCTGAGTAGCCTGCTGCATGGTATCCAATATCTCTTTCTGACTCCTAACCTCAAAGTCAACCACATTCTTGTGTCTTTTGGTCAGAACAGCCTCTATCTCAGAGATAGCCAATTCAGCCTCACCAGCCTCTGAACCTTTAGATTGGACAAGCAAGCCAGTAACCTTTGTATCACCAGTAAACCTCTTCTGAGCAGTAGTTTGAGGAATAAATACCACATCATCCTCATCCCTCCAGCCGGTCTGTCCCTTTGCCTCCATTATCCCGATACAAACAAACCTTTCATTCCTGATTTTAATCGTTTTACCAATAGGGCTTTCCTCATTAAAAAGCTCCCTTACTACCGTTTTCCCCAGAACACATACCTTTTTCCACTCATCCACATCCTGTGAGGAGATAAATCTTCCCTCCTCAACATGAAAGTTCTTCACCTCCTCGTAGAAAGGGGTGGTTCCGGTTATGCTTGCATCCCAGTCCTGACTCAAGTATTTAGTTTGAGCCTTCAGGGTAACCTCGCAGGCAATATTTTGGACCGAAGGGCACTCTCTTAAGATGGCCAATCCATCCTCATTCGTCAATCCTGGTGAAGAACCAGTAACCTCTGTTTTCTTAACATCATCTGCCCTTGTCGGGCGAACCATCAACAGATTAGAGCCCATGGACTCAATCCTTTTGGTAATAGCCTGTTTTGCCCCTTCACCAATAGAAACCATAGCAATCACTGCGGCTACACCAATAATGATCCCCAACATGGTCAACCCTGACCTGAGCTTATTGGCAGCCAGTCCATTTAATCCTGTACTAAAGCCTTCGGCAAGATTCATAATAATTGCCCCCTTGTATTTTCACACAGTCGTTGGAAACAGCATATCTCATATTTTCCCTGACACACGAACCGTATTGGTTAATAGTGTGGAATTCGGAATAAGGTACCTATCCTTCTCCTTTTCTATGACTGTGTACCTCATGTTTATCTCCATGACCTTCCCCTCGCATCCAGACACTGAAATCCAATCACCATTAGTAAAGGGTTGGTAAACAAGAAGTAACACGCCTGACATCAGATTTGACAATGCATCTTTCAAAGCAAATCCCAATGCAAACCCTGTCAAACCAAGCCCTGCGACCAGGGCAGAAACATTCACCTCTATTGTGCCAAGGCCAGTGATGATACCTACTGCAAGGACTCCCCACCTGCATATAGTAGCACATAGATGGACAACACATCTTTTAGAATCATCCAGCTTAGAGCCAAGTCGTACCAGTATTCTTCTCAGAAGATTGGCAACTATCCATGATACAAGGAAAATAACAATTCCTATCAAGACCTTTGGGCTGTATTCTACTATCCTATCCTGTAAACCTGTCAACAACTGCATATTCTCACCCCCCTCAATTTCTATTTCTCTAACAAATTGCTTGTGATTTTCGGTGGTGTCTGAAATTGGCTGACTGGATGGGGCACAAGTAGGGGCAACCCCCTGTGGTTGCCCTATTCTCTGTGGTTGCCCTAT
>DYDG01000158.1 GCA_020717845.1 Marinifilum sp.
AAAACTGGAAAGGACCTCTTATCTCTTGCAGATATTTTATCAATTATTGGCAATTATGTCAAGAATTTATCTGACAATATTAATTGAACCCAAAAAAAACGCCTTGAAATTGCTCTATTTTTGGGAAAGGGGAAATTGTATCCAAAATAACGTTATCGGAGAATTAAAAAGTTCTTGACTTCTATATGGTAGTCTGACCCATAACTTCTGGCTCATGACTCTTCCATCTTCTCTCCTGTCCTCTGTCATCTCCTTCCTTCCTCCAGACTCCCACCTTTTCACTTTTCCTTCTGCCTTCCACTTCTTGCCTGCTAACCCCTAACCCCTGACCCCTAACCCCTGCCTTATCAATCTCTATCACAACCTCATAAGTAACGATATTATTCTCCACCTTACCCAGAGAGGCAATATCAGTCACCCTGCCATGATACCTTTCCCCTCTTATAGCATCAAGGGTAATCGCCACATCCTGTCCCATTTTAACCTTAGCAATATCCACCTCGTTAATTTTGGTCAGGATCTGCATAGTTGAAAGGTCTCCTATGGTAACAATGACAGTTCCGCCGCTGGCATTACCAATACCGGAGGTAACCTTTTCCCCTTCCTCTACATTCCTCTCCAGAACCGTTCCACTGAGCGGGGCATAGATCATAGCATCCCTCATATCAGAGGCAGCCTGTTCATAACCTGCCTCTGCCCTCAGGACACCTGCCTCAGCAGAGACAATATCCTGCTCCCTTGCCCCCTCAAGCATTAAACTCAAGCTAAGAGAGGCAGAGTTATAGCTGCTCTGGGCTAATTTATACTCTCTCTGTGTCGTATCCATATCCTGTCTGGAGATAAACCCCTGGTTAAAAAGCCCATTTTGCCTATCCAGTTTTATCTTAGCATCCTCAAGCTTAATCTCTGCCTGCTTTAATAATTCACGAGCACCATCTATTTCTTGAGGTCTTTCTCCAGCCAGCAAGGCAGAAAGCTTTGCCTTTGCCACCTCAAGGTCTGCCTTTGCTTGACTGAATTTGTTTTCAAGATTGGTTGTATCCAATTCAACCAATAGATCCCCCTTTCTAACCCAATCACCCTCTTTGACTGCCAGTCGGACAATCTCTCCGCCTACATTTGACTTAATCTGAACAGCGGTTTTTGGCTGGACACTGCCTGTATTTGTAACCCTTGCCACCATATTCCCACGTTGGACAGCAGCGGTCTTTATCTTTGGACCATTTTCATCCTTTTTCTTGAGGCAAGATTTCATTCCCAGCATTATTCCTCCCAACAAGATTATTGAGATAATTGCCACAACCACCTTTTTCACAATATGTTCCCTCCTATAGCCTTTTTCAAAGCAAAGATAGCAATTTGATAATCATAGACTGCCTTAACATAATTTGTTCTGGCATTATTAAAAGTGGCTTGCGTATCTATCACCTCTATCATGGGGGCGACCCCTGATTTATATCTTCCCTGAGCAACATCAAAGCTCTCCTGGGTTTGAGCCACTTGTTTTTGGGCAGTCTCAATCACCTTCTTTTGCGACCTTGCGGTCAAATATGCCTTTTTCACCTCTAAGGCAATCCCTTTCCTTAACTGCTCTGCATTAGTTCTGGTATTTGCCAGGTTAATATCAGCCTTCATTACCCCTCTTTTTGATTTACCAGCATCAAAGATGGGCAGGCTGGTCTTTATGATTAGATCCCAACCAGTGCTTTTATCCCAATCATGCTTATCGATAATCTGGTCAACCTCGATATTGCAACTGCCTTTTATAGTGATACATGGCAAAGCATCTTTTTTGGCTAACTTCAGATTTATTTCATTTATAATAAGGCTAATCTCTGCCTTTTTTATTTCAGGACGATTTGCTAAGGCATAATCCTGACATTCATCAATAGTCATAGATAATGGTTCACTCAACCCTGTATCTAAGATCAAGAAAGGGCTATTCAAATCTATGCCCATAATATTACTGAGGTCGGTCTGGGCTATGGAAACCTTATTCTCTGCCTCAATCATATCCAGCTCACTATTCCCTACCCCTACCTCAGCCTTAAGGACATCAGCTTTAGGGGCAGCCCCAGCATCATACATTGCCATGGCTAAAGCAAGATGAGTCTGAGATTGTTTCAAGCCTTCTTCCTTTACCTTGAGCATCTCCTGTGCCTTCAGGAGTGCATAGTAGCCGCTAATCACCTCAAGTGTCAGCTCATTTTGTATCCTCTGAAAATCTAATTGAGCAGATGCAAGACTGGCTTTAGCCTGCTTGACCCTGGCAGGTGTTTTGCCATTATCATAAAATGTCTCTGTCAGAAATAGTTTTGCATCATAGTGGTCATCTGTCTCTTCTATAACCTTATAATTTGCCGTGGCATCTAATCTCGGAGAATACCCTGCCCGGACATCCTTTACCCCTAATTCTGCCACAACCACATCCCTTTTGGCTATTGTTATCCTCGATGAATTATCCAGGGCTATCTGAATACATTCCTTTAGTGCCAATGGTTT
The DNA here is from genome assembly GCA_020717845.1 of Marinifilum sp. Taxonomy (GTDB): domain Bacteria; phylum UBA9089; class CG2-30-40-21; order CG2-30-40-21; family CG2-30-40-21; genus CG2-30-40-21. The sequence continues at coordinate 2,503 of DYDG01000158.1, forward strand.
TGAATTATCTTGAGCAAGAGCGTTTGAGAAGGTAAATAAAAGGATGGCTATTATTAGCACAGAATTCGATAAACATTGCATAAATTTTTTCTCCTGATTACATAATGAAAGTGGATGATACCCTATATTAACTTACCTTATTAAATTTTAGACAACAAAACGGCTAAAAAAGTTCCACATTTTGACAACCTTTTTCTTGATACTCGATGTTCAAGGTTTTTCAACCTGTGATAGTCAGAATAGAAATGACTAACCTATTATCACAATTTGAAAATTTTTGTTGACTAAATTACTTCTTTGTGTTATAATAATAATATGTCTTTTTGTCTGTTTTAGGAAAAGAGTAGATGGATTCACGGAAACCATTGATTTTAATCATGATGGGTAGCGATAGTGATTATGATGTAATGAAAGAGACAGGTAATGTCTTTAAATTATTTGGGGTTGAGTATGCGATATTGATTACCTCAGCACACAAAACCCCGGTAGAAACAGTAGAATATATCAGAAAATATGAAGCTGAAGGGGTAGAGATATTTATTTGTGGAGCAGGGATGGCAGCCCATTTAGCCGGGGTAACGGCTTCTTATACTTTAATGCCAGTGATTGGTGTCCCGTTGGATTCTACATCTTCCACATTGGGTGGGGTAGACGCCTTGCTTTCTACTCTTCAGATGCCAGGTGGAATACCTGTAGCAACTATGGCTATTGGTAAAGCTGGGGCTAAAAATGCAGCTATCTTTGCGGTTCAGATCTTAGCCAAAAAATATCCATACCTACAATCAAGATTGCAGGAATATAGGGATAAGCTAAGGAATGATCTTATAAGCAAGCAGGATACGCTTAAGGATTAATGAGATGGGTGATTGCATCTTTTGTAAGATTATTAATGGACAGATACCAGCAGTATTTCTTTATGAGGATAGAGATATTGTAGCGTTTAATGATGTTAATCCTCAAGCTCCGGTTCATATACTTATTGTACCAAAAAAACATATTCCCACAGTAATGGATATTGAGGAAAATTCTGTGGATTTGATTGGAAAAATATATTTTGTTGCCAAAAGACTTGCCTTTGAGCATGGGATTTCTGAGCAAGGATTTCGGATTGTGGTTAATTGTAATCATGATGCAGGACAAGAGGTTTTTCACATTCATTTTCATTTATTAGGTGGACGCAGGATGCTGTGGCCGCCAGGATGATAAAGTCGCACCTCATGACAATAGATAGGAGAGTGCTGGCTTACCTTATTAATTATTGCTTTATATGGGAGGGAATATATAGGAGTTTGATAGAAAGGGGTGATGAAGTTGCCTGGAATAGTAGTTCGTGATAGTGAATCTCTGGATAGTGCCTTAAAAAGGTTTAAACGGGAATGTCAGGAGTCTGGGATATTGTCAGAAATGAAACGACGAGAGCATTATGAAAAGCCAAGCGACAAACGGCGTAGACTTTTGGCACGGAGAAAAAAGAAGCTGTAACCCAATAGGGCAAGAAGGGCTATCCTTTCTTGCCCTATATTTAAGGGGGAAGGAATTATTTATACTCAATGTTCAAGGTTTTTATGGCTCATAAGAACCACCGTCCAAAGTAGTAAAATA
>DYDG01000159.1 GCA_020717845.1 Marinifilum sp.
CAACACTGGCATAATCTGTGATTTTTGCAACTCAGAGCATAGATGGGTTACGTTTCACTTCACCCATCCTACATCAGAAAGCACGCTATCAACATAGTAGGATGGGTGAAACCCATCTATGCTAACCCTGCTCAACAATCACATTTTATGCCGGCGATAAGTATACCATAAATTAAGGTTCAAGTCAATAAAAAATCGACATTTATCGCTGATTCACTATATTTTACAGATAAGCAGTCTTTTGCTGCCAAAGAATCGCAGATTAGGACAGCTTAGAGCATATAGTATATGTGTCGATTTTAGTGGTTTAGGGGATTATCCCCCCCTTATCCACTCTCAAGAGGGGATTTCTTAATGTCCCCTGGACTTAGGTGTGTGTCCTTCGTCTTACCCATAAATTCAAATGGAATGATGCAGTAGTCTTACCCATTACAAACTGTACCTATTTGCCAATCATTATGCACCTAATGGGACAATCAGAGCATATTGATATTTCCTTATTGTTTATCAAACATATTGTGCCAACAAGCATTACAACATTTTATCCGTGCAGTCAAAATCTGGCATGATTATTGCTATTATATTATCGAAAGCAGAAATAGGTAGCTGCGAGTCTTAAAATGTTCATAACGTATTACAACAATGCCCTCATTAAAAGTGAGGGCATTTTAATTTGTACGCTTCTGGAGGATGAATGCGATTTATTTTTCTAACACTAACAATTGTCTTGATAACCTTGTCTACACATGTTTATAGCTGTGAAACATGTGCTAATCAATTATCTCATGTTTATGATGAATCTTCAGCTGTGCCATCTCTTATCCATGCCCTGAAAGATAGAGATGAATCCATACGGATGCAGGCAGCTGAGACACTGGGCAAGAGCATCTCTGGCAAAGAGGTTTATATTGAAGAGACTGAAGAGATAGTTACTGCCTTAATCCATGCCCTGGATGATCCTATGTGGAGGGTAAAGAGAAATGCTATTATATCTCTGGGTAAAATGGGATCTCTGTCTGCTGTTCCTGCCCTGATTAAATGCCTTAAGGATGAAAATTGGATAATTCGAGGCAAGGCTGTCCATAGCCTTGGGGAGATAGGCTCTATAGAGGCTGCTGATGCAATTATCTCTGTATGTAATGATGAGGATGAGTCTGTTCAGGAAGAGGCAATAGTAGCACTGGGTAAGATACGGGCAGCAATGGCAATACCATTGTTAATTAATCTACTCACCCATCCTACAGGAAATAAAGACATTGTCTATGATGGCGATGATGACAAATACATGAAACTGGCCATATGGTCATTGATAGAGATAGGCACACCATCAACCATTCCCTTGCTTCGGACATTACGGGATAAAAATCCTCAGGTGCGGCAATATGCTGCTTATGGGCTGGGAGAGATTGGCGATGCAAGGACAATCCCATCACTGATAGAGGCATTAATTGAAGAGGATGAACTCCCTCGTCGTGATATTTCCTCTGCCCTGGTAAAAATAGGAACATCTGCAGTGCCTGCCTTGCTTCCCTGTCTGAATACTAATGATATTGACCTTAAGGGATGCGTTGTCTGGATATTAGGGGAGATTGGGGATAATCGGGCAACGCAATCGTTGATAAGGATTTTAAACTTTGGCAAAGGGGCAGATTGGACAGATACTGTTTTTTTGAAAAAGACTGTGTGGGCACTGGGAAAGATTGGTGATATTGAGTCATTGCCAATATTAATCTCATGGTTAAAAAATGATTATAGGATAGAAGAGGCGGTTATTATTGCCATTGGCAGAATAAGTGATGAAAAAACGGTAAGACTGTTTGCCTCTGCCTTGCGTGGTGAGGAAACAAGCCTTCCCTGGGAAGGGATTGATAATGCTGGGATTGAGATGTTAATTGTTGCTGCACAGGATCAGAATGTAGAGATCAGAAGGTGTGCAGCGGCAGCATTAGGAAAAACTCACAACAAAAAAGCTGTGGAATCCTTGATAACTATGTTAGATGATGATGACTGGAGAACACAAAGAAATGCAGTGATTGGCTTGGGCGAAATAGGCGAAATAGGCGAAATAGCTGCTAAAAAGGCTGTGCCTCATTTGACAACTCTTTTAATCCCTGCAGATGGGATTGCTCCTGCTATCTGGACGGTTAGGGGTAATGCTGCCATTGCCTTAGGCAGGATAGGTGATTTGGAAGCAATACCTTTGCTTGTTCAATCATTAAAGGATGAAGACAGCTTTATCAGGGCAAGTGCAGCTGAGGCACTCGGCAGATTAAAGCAAGATACTGATGAGGTGGACGAGATAGTTGTTCCTCTAATCGGATTATTGAATGATACTGATAGCTCTGTGCAGGAGGCAGCTGTGTCTGCCTTGATACGTATAGGCTCATCTTGTATCCCTTGCCTGCTTAAATCCTTGAACAGTCTCCAATTGCCGAATAAGGAACATGCTTTTACTATCCTTGGCAAATTACATGCTGCTGAGGCAGTGGATATGCTCATTGACAATCTATCAAAGGATAAGAAAATAGCTGGCAAGGCTGCCTGGGCAATTGGCGAGATAGGCGATAAAAAAGCCATTGAACCCCTGATTGAAAGATTAAAGGATAGTAATCAGGTATTGCCTGAAGTTATAGAGGCTGTAGGTAAGTTAAAGGCAGAGGAATCTGTCCCATATCTGATAGGATTCATGCAACAGGAAGATTTGGAAATAGCCTCTGTTACTACCTCAGCACTGGTCAATATCGGCACCACTTGTGTTCCATCCTTAATGGAGGTATTGTCTCAGAAAAATGATACTGCAAGGGCACATGCAACCCTTGCCATTGGACAATTAAAGGACAGTCGGGCTGTTCCTTCTTTAATTGAAATGCTTAAGGATGAGGCATGGTATGTTCGCAGTGCCGCTGTTATTGCCCTGGGTGAGATAGCTGATAAGAGTGCTATTGAACCATTGGCAGCAACAGCCATGGAGGATAAGCATGAGGATGTGCGTGTCTATGCGTCAAATGCCCTTGGGAAGATAGATGATGATGAGGTGGTTAAATTCTTGATGATTGCCCTTGATGATTCAAATCCAGATATTCAATTCAATGCTGCCCTTGCCCTGGGTGAGAGAGGGTATCTGGAAGGGATACAGGTGTTGATTGAATATCTTAATGCCCGCGATACAGCAATTCGGAAGATAGTGTCCAATAGACTGAACAAAATAGGCAAGATCGCTATTCCATTATTAATCAAAGCCATGGGGCATGATAACAATACCATTCGCAAGGTATCAACAGATGTATTAATCACTATGGGGGATGATGCTATTATTCCGCTTCTTCAAGTCTTTGAACATCAAGATGATAACAAGGATATATCTCGATGGTATGCGGCTATTGCACTGGGAAGCCTTCTGGAAAAGACTCAAGATGTGGAATTGCAAAAGAAAATAATCCTGACATTGAGCCGCAATCTAAATGATGACAGCTGGTATGGCCGTGGCGGAGCAGCAATCGCTCTGGGGAATATATCTACTAATCAAGATGCCCTTGTTGAAGCATTGCTCAAGGGATTAAATGATAATAATGGTGTTGTCCGAACAACAACCGTTGAAGCATTAGGCAAGATAGGTGCTCCTCAGGCATTGAAGATGTTGACTATCCTCTCTAACAATGATCCAGAATCATGTGTCCGGGCAGCTGCTAAAGCAGCCATTTCCAGAATACAAAAACGAGTAGAATAACTGACTCTGTTGATTTAGTCAATTTTCGTGAGACCATCATGCCACATATTGTGCTTCATACAAACTAAACAACCACATGCTGTATGCCTAAGATGCTGAAAGGTAGTAAATCAACAGAGTCATGTATAGGAGGCGACCACAAGGAGATAGCATCTCTGGCAGAGGTAGCACCTCTGGCAGGTCGCAGCTACAAGAATATCGGCTGGTATTTTACTACTTTGGACGGTGGTTCTTA
>DYDG01000160.1 GCA_020717845.1 Marinifilum sp.
CATATTTTAAGCAGTTTCCCTTGATCAACCTTGCGTTTTAAGCCAAGACGTTTCAATGTGTTACGAATCGCAAATTCGCTTACTCCAATCCTTCGTCCCATCTCACAATTAGTTACTCCCTTATGGAACATCCTGCGAACTGCATCATCCATTGCTCCACCCATCTTCAGCAAGCATCCCCTTATTAGGGCTGATTGGCTTTGTAATTTCAGGTATTTTAGGGATGTTTTTGCTTATATTGATTATTATCTCTGGAAGGTTTTAGCTTTTTGGATAGCATTGTTTATCCATATCATCGTTAGTCGAAAAAGCGTTGCCTGGCAATCAAAGCAGTTCCCGGATTTGACATGGGTTTTTTCTTGCCTTTTTCCTATTTTTTACTTTTATAATCTGTGCAATAAATCTTCAAGAATCCTTTGCAATTTCACTGTGAATAACTTTTGCCATGTCCTCCTCCCAATTGTGCATAACCTAAAAAGTTATTCATCAGCGTTCTAACTCTTTTTTAACTTTTCTGATTCTTTAACCATGTCGATTTTCCCTTAAGTCAGTGCCATTCGTCGCTGTCCCTATTTTTCCTGTTTTCCTGTGGTTTCATTTAATTCGTAAGCAATTGTATCAGCACTTAAATCTTGTTCATTAGGCCATACGATTCCACAAAAAAAAGGTTTTACTTGTTTAAAATAATTTTTATCTTTTAGCTCTGTAAATACACCTTTCTCAAGATAGGGTTTAACATCAAAGCTCCCGGAACGTCCATCAGACAATTCAATAAATAATGTATAATCATTATTTGCATTAACTTTTGTTACCTTTAACATTTTTACCTCAACGGTTCTATTTTGTGTGGTTGTTGACCTTCAACTGCCAGTTTCCATCCCCTACTTGACTACATCACCTTTTCTGAAGTCATCTCTATGGTGCGTTTTATCTCATACTTCAGGTGTTCTGGCAGGCCTGGTATCTCAGGGTCAAGGAATCCGCGGACAATCAAGGCTGTTGCCTCATCCTCATTCAATCCGCGGCTCATCAGGTAACACAATTGTGCCTGCTGTATCTTCCCTACGGCAGCCTCATGTGAGAGGTCGCACCCCTCTGCCTTGCCTTCAATCTCTGGTATGGCGTAAATACTTGCCTTATTACCCAAAAGCAAGCCGCGGCACTCAAGATGCCCTTTGGTTTCAGCCACCTCACCAACCAGGTGTCCGCGACTGATTATTCGAGATGAATCAGCAGCAATAACCCTGGCTGTCATCTCTGCCCGACTGCCTTCAGCCTGAAGAAATACCCTTGAACCAGTATCAAACAAGGAATTCTTTGAACCATAGATAAGTGTATGAAACCTTACCCTAGCGTCTTTGCCGACACAGGATGCGGTTGGATACGTCTGAATGCTTCGAACCGGCTTGAAGCAGATATAATTACTGATAAATGTTCCACCCTCTTCAATGATTGCCCCTGTTCGCGGCCGCACATCCACATCCTCTGCCCAGCCGTGGATCATGGTAAAGGTAATGGTTGCCCCTTTTTTGACATAAAACTCTGAAACCCCAATATGCATACCAGAAGAGACACTGGGATGGGTAGTGCATCCGGCAATAACATGAAGCTCTGACCCTTCTTCGGCAATAATAATATTGTGAACAGATTGAACCAGCCCTTGAGTGCCAATAAACAGGCAGGCCTGAATAGGCATAGTAATTCGTGCCCCTGATCTGGCACGGATAAAATAGCCTGCATTCTGGTGAAGCTCTGTCATGGATGTATACTTATCTGTATCTACAGCTGCAGCCTTCCAATAATAGTCTTTCAACCAATCATATTGGTTAACTGCTTGTGTGGTGCTTAATACCTCCACACCTTCCATCTCTTTTTTCTGACAGGCTAAGATAACCGAGTGATCAACCTGAAAGAATGTGCCAGAGCGATTATCTTCGCCAGGGTTTATCCCCACACTTTTGGCATTTTCAGCAATATCATCCGGAAGTTTATCTATAGAAGCCACTTGAGAAATATCTGCTGCTTCTTGCCTGAATCGTGAAATATCTATATCTTCACCAAATTTAGCCGGCTTATTTTGAACATCTGCCGCTTGTTTGGTTAATTCGTCCTTCCAGCTCATATTTTCATCCCCCTTTCTACTTCATCCCTTATCCCTGGCGGACACAACCCGAGATATTCACAATATCCCTTTTCCTCAATTTTGGTAAATATCTCAAACGGGTTTCCACTTTTCAGAATCTTTCCCCCGCACATAACATGGGCAATATCAGGTTTAAGATAGGGCAAGATATGACGATAATGGGTAATAATCAAGCAGGCACAGTCATGCTCCTGGATATATTCACCAAGATCAATGGCAATGGTTTTAAGTGAATCAATATCAACCCCTGCATCAGGCTCATCTAATATCATTAGTTTTGGGGTTGCCGCAAAAATCTGAGCAATCTCTGCCCGTTTTCGTTCCCCGCCAGAAAACCCCACACCAACATCCCTATCTCTGAACTGTTCTGGGTTTAATCCCACCTTCTTTAATAATGGTGTGGCAATAGTCTCTTCTGGTTCATTCTCTGGATGCCAGAGCGGATGGTTTCCAGCAATACGAATAATATCCCGAAGCTTTACACCTCGTATCTCTGGCGGTGTTTGATAGGCAATGGATATGCCAAGCCGTGCCCGTTCATAAATAGGCATAGAATTTAATTCTATGCCTGCAGAGGTAGCACCTCCGGCAAAGGTTATGCTTCCATTAGTAATATTATAGCCTGGATACCCAAGAATAGACATGGTCAATGTACTTTTACCTGAACCGTTTGGACCCATAATCACATGAACCTCACCCTGTTTTATCGTCAGGTTAAGCCCATTTAGCACCTTTTTCCCTTCAATTTCAACATGCAGATCTTTTATCTCCAGCAGATTCATGTCTATGTATCCTCCTTCTCACAGGCAAGAATGCCTGTGTTACCTTATCGATCGATGAAGTGAATCAATGGCTTTTTGCAAAGCAGCATTTATATGATCACTGACTGGTGCTCCAATCCTTTGTTCCAATTTAGCCCTTATTTCTTCAGGGGTTGTAAATCTCAGATCCTCTGGTTTTCGAATGCCAACCAGATAAAGCTTGCTTACCATTGTTTCTCCAATACCAGGCAGCCTCTTAAGGGCAGACATGGATATTAATTGATTTGCCCTTTCTGCAGGGATCTGATTATTTGTAGAAAACGCTATCTGGGTTGGGGTCAGGACATTAAATTCATCCTCTGAAATGTTATATCTTTTTAATATTCTTTCCTCTTCAGGGGTCATGTATACAACCATATGATGGACATCTTCGTCAGGCATATGCTCTCTTATTGAAGGCTTTTTGATATTTTCTGGTATCTTTTCATGAATAGGTTTATATTTTAATATTTCTGCAACCTCAATGCCAAACGCTTCGAGTTCTTTTTTCCCCTTTTCTGTAACAAAAAATGATTTTACATCCTTATCTTTTTGTCCAACAATCCAGCCTAATTCCACTGCTTTTTTCAAAAAGGCATTGCCCATGGCAAAGGTATTTATCTGGTCATTACTATTTAGTTCAAACATATTACTACCTCCATTGCTGGATGAATCAGGCAGGGAACGGCTGCAACCGTTCCCTGCCTGATTCTTACACCCCTACAACCTCTTTTATCTCAGGCAATCTTGCCTTTAATACTCTTTCAATCCCGGATTTTAAGGTCATCTGGCTCATTGGGCAGCAGCCACAGGCACCAACAAGCTTAACCTTAACCACTCCATCGGGTGAGACATCCACCAGTTCTACATTGCCGCCATCAGCCATCAGACTTGGCCGTATCTCATCCAATACTGCAAGCACCTTTTCCTTCATCAAAAACCTCCTTATGTATTTGGGC
>DYDG01000161.1 GCA_020717845.1 Marinifilum sp.
ATCTTTGAAAGTTGAATATTTCAACATAGGTTCTCGGAAAAATTATGCCATCGAGAGAGCTGTTGAATAACAAGGACTTGCGAAAACAAAGGAGGTCGATTGGTGATAGATTGTATGTGGAGTTGTATGTTTTTTCAATACCCAACAAGGAGGTTCGCGGAAATGGCCTTCTCAACCCACGTGGTTGTTGGGGTTGTGAGGGGGACAGTAGGAATAGTTGAGCCGATGATAAGGTGATTGCGACACCACTAACTTCAATACCCCAATCTCGTCTGAGGTAGGAATAGTTGAGCCGATGATAAGGTGATTGCGACTTGACAGCCATCTTTTATCTCCGACGTGTCATCCGTAGGAATAGTTGAGCCGATGATAAGGTGATTGCGACAGAGCAAATCCCCATCAAGATGTTATCGCCCTCAGTAGGAATAGTTGAGCCGATGATAAGGTGATTGCGACGCTGGTGAGGCAAGGAGTAAATCCATCTCCAGGGTAGGAATAGTTGAGCCGATGATAAGGTGATTGCGACTCATTAACCATGTGGCTGCGGCTGATTCTGGCGTAGGAATAGTTGAGCCGATGATAAGGTGATTGCGACGACAGCGGGGGTTCACACGGTAACAGGGTTTTTCAGTAGGAATAGTTGAGCCGATGATAAGGTGATTGCGACACGTGGATACGCCCATCTCCATAACTTGCAGAGGTAGGAATAGTTGAGCCGATGATAAGGTGATTGCGACCAGACCAAATAGCTTTCTTGGCTGCCCCAAACAAGTAGGAATAGTTGAGCCGATGATAAGGTGATTGCGACGCTGTCAGCCAGATGTGCTGATTGTATCCAGAAGCGTAGGAATAGTTGAGCCGATGATAAGGTGATTGTAAGGATAATGCGGGAGTGAGAATGCGGAATGCGGAAGTAAAGAAATAGAACACGGATTGGACGGATTGCACAGATTAACACGGATAAAGAAAATTAGTGAAAATCCGTTAAATCCGTGTTATCCGTGTTCTATTGAAATTAAAACGGAGACAGGATATTCCAAGCATCTGGTTGAAGGGAAATATCCCCCTGAATGGGTGAAACTCATTATGGAGGAGTAAGAGTGGAACAAAGAAAAAGGCTTGAAGAAATAAAAGGAATACTCAAAGCGAATAAGGTTGTTTTATCAAGGGAGTTCAAGGTTAAAGAGAAAGGGAAGGGTGCTCCGGTGCTTCCCCATCAAAGGGGTGAGAAGATTGTGTCTGCCTCTGTCAATGAAGCGGTCATTGAGCGAAGTCGAAATATTGAAACGACTATGCCTGAAATGGCCAAAACTGAAAATCCCAAATTATAACGGTGTTGAGTATAGCCTTGAAAGGAGGTAGAAGAATGACTATGGTTAAAGTTGCAGTTCCTGATGTCTTGTCTGAGTTTGACAGAATAAGGAAAGAAGAGATACTGCTTGGCGCCATACGACATGTGGTTGTGGCAAAACTTAGGGAAGAAAAGAAGGAGGCAGAAAAAGCGATAAGAGTCATCAAGAGATACGAAAAGAAATATAAAATGGGAAGCTTTGAAGAATTTGAGAAGAATATGCCCAAAAATGGAGATCCTGACCTGCATGAAGATTGGATTGACTGGTCTTCCTACAACGATGTCTATAGGAGAATTCAGAAAGATATACAAAAACTTCAGAGGCTGCTTGGAGAGATTTGATGAAGAAAGAAGAACTGTTTGAAAAATATAGGGATATAATCCTATCAATTGAAGAAGTATCATATGCCGCAAAGAAAGGGATAGAGAAATATAAAGCAAAGCTTCTCCTTAAAGATGGAACAAATTTAAGAATTGCTGAGAAATGGGTAGATAAAAGGCTTGATAAATATAGCTATTACTGGCTTGATGAGGAAAATAGAAGGATAATTGGTTGGGATAATGCTCCACATCACTATGGCTTAGAGAATTCTCCACATCATAAGCACTTAAAAAGAGAAGAAGTGTTCCCTTCATACGAAACTGATTTAGAGAGTGTATTGAAAACAATAAACAGGGGCATGCAAGAGGAATAAAGAAAAAAATGGAGAATGACAATGACCGATCTAACTCTCTACCAAAAACTTACCTCTGAAGACAATCTCTATTCTGCCTGGCTCAAGGTAGCTGGTAATATGGGTGCAGGCGGTATCGACCGAATCAGTATTGAGGATTTTGAACTGAATCTGTATGATAACCTCCGGGTGATTGAAAGCCTGCTTGAGAAGGAAGATTATGAGTTTTTGCCCTTAGTCAGGTTTGAGGCTGATAAACCCTCTGGCGGCAAACGAATACTTGGTATCCCGGCTATCCGTGATAGGATTGTCCAGCAGGCTATGGTAAATAGCCTTGAGCCTATCTTTGAATCGGAATTTCTGGATTGTAGCTATGCCTACCGCCCTCGCCGATCAGCACATCAGGCATTGGACAAAGTGGAGAAATACATTAAACAGGGGTGCTGCTGGGTGGTTGATGCGGATATCAATTCATTTTTTGATACAGTCAATCATGCTATCCTGATTAACCTGCTTGCTGCAACGCTAAGGGATAACAGGATAATTAGCCTGATAAACAACCTGCTTGAGACAGGAGCCAGCTCAGATGGTATGGGTATATGCCAGGGAGCAGCTTGCCAAATCAATACTCAAACGTGTTGGAGAACCACCACAAAATATCCATCGGGAGGTATTCCCCAAGCAGGATGTAGTCTCACAGGATGTACTTGGCTCGGTAATAAAACTACCACTTGGCATTCACAGAGCCTCACAAAAGCAATGCCTTTTTGTTGACTCTTCTGGCAACCCTTATACTGATCAACTCCATGTGTTAAGAGAGATTAAACTTATCAGACGAAGAGATATTGAGCAAATGAAAGAGTCCTTGCAAACTAAAGGGATAATGACCACTGAAGAACCATCCGAGTCAGTAAATAAGCTATTAGGTGGCTGTAAGGTTATCCGATTTCTGGTTAACAAGGCTAAAGAAACAGGGGAGTTGAGCCATACTGAAAGATTGGTTATTTTGTATTCCCTTGGACATCTTGATGATGCAGGGAAACAGCATATTCATCAGGTAATGAGTTATTGCTTGAATTACAATCAACACTATACGGAACGCTGAATTAGACGGCTTCAGCCGGATATAAAACCCATTAGCTGTGCCAAAATCCAATACAGCGTGTTTGAATGCACACTTACCAAAAAACTGCTTGACAAAATGACTGATGAGGTGCTAAAATATATTGATGTTGATAAGGATAGTCTGAGGATATATGAAATCTGTGCGGGATGTAAACCAAAAATAAAGATTTATGGAAAAGGTGAGGTTACAGAGGATGAAGATGTGATTGTGGTTTGAATTTTTGGTTTACATAATATTACACACGATCTTTGAAAATTGAATATTTCAACATAGGTTCTCGGAAAAATTATGCCATCGAGAGAGCTGTTGAATAACAAGGACTTGCGAAAACGAAGGAGGTCGATTGGTGATAGATTGTATGTTGAGTTGTATGTTTTTTCGATACTCAGTAAGGAGGTTCTCGGAAATGGCCTTCTCAACCCATATGGTTATTGGGGTTGTGAGGGGGGCGGTATGAATGTTTGAGCCGATGATAAGGTGATTGCGACTCAGCAGCGGTCGATACAAAGACAGCACCATTAGGTATGAATGTTTGAGCCGATGATAAGGTGATTGCGACACAGATCCCGGATAGGATATGTTTTCGTAACATACTACGTAGGAATGATTGAGCCGATGATAAGGTGATTGCGTAGTAGCATGGAGCAAAGAAAATTAAGACTCTATGCTTCATGCTATTACCGAATCTTCAAAAAACTATTGCTATTATTCAAAATATATGTTAAGATGTTTATACTCGATGTTCAAGTTTTTTTGAAGGATAAGCAGAACCTTT
>DYDG01000162.1 GCA_020717845.1 Marinifilum sp.
GCAGCTACATTAATAAACCATTCGACACTTGAGACTTGACACGACACTACGATAATGTTTAGAAACTTGAAGATCAACTACTTACTAAAACATAGAATCCTGAACATACAATCTTCTTCCCAATAGCCCATCATATGCTGTCCAATTGTTATTTAGATCAGTCTTTCGTCCCATAATCTGGATAAACCGTTTTACCTGGGCACTTAAGTTATCTGCATGATGAAGGGCACATGCCTCAAGGGTTTTTGGCCTTTTGGGTGAACCAAACGCATATTCACCATGATGGCTCAGGATGAGATGCAGAAGATTTATCCTTAAAGGTGAAGGGAATCCTTCTATGGTTTCAATCCGTTGTGAAACCATTCGTTCACCCATAACAATATGTCCAATAAGCTCACCTTCATCTGTGTAATCAACGCATAAGCTATACCTAAGTTCATCAATCTTTCCAATATCATGAAGGATTGCCCCTGTAAGGAAGAGGTCATTGTCAATCTGCGGATATGTCTCACAAATAACCTCACCTATCTTGAGCAATTCACAGGTATGTTCCAATAATCCGCCAAGATAGGCATGATGAACAGAACGGGCAGCAGGTGCTTGCTTAAACCTTGATAAAAAATCAGGATCATTGACAAAAGAATCCAGCAACTTTTTCAAGTATGGGTTATTCATCCCATTGATAACCTTGAAGAGATAGGCAGACATCTCTTCAATATCCTTATCTGTCTGTGGCAGAAAATCATCCAGATTATACTCTGTCCACTTAGAGATAGAATCAATGGCTATCTGCATTTTGCCACGATATTCACCTGCCCGACCATTAACCCAGATAACATCCCCCTCCTCAAACAGGGTAGTGTAAAAGTTAGCGTTTTCCCAGGCAACAGCATCCACAAATCCTGTTTTATCACCAATTTCAAGCGACAGGTATTGTTGAGGCTTATCCTTAAACTCACGCATTTCTTTCTTTTTTACTGCAAAACAACTTTTGACCAGATTCCCTTTTTTTAGTTCAGAAATATATTGTTTTTGTGTAGCAGGCATTATTCGCGCTCCTTTCGTCTACTGACTTTGTTCCAGATCTGGATTAAATACAAAAAATCCCATCTTTCTCTTTATCTCCTCAATGGTATATCCACTGTTTAACAAGATATTAACCTCTGCCGCATAGTTTGCCTCATCAACCGGACCACAACAGCCAATACAAGGGATATTGTGTGATGGACACCTTGCCTTGCAACCAGCAATAGTGATTGGTCCAAGGCAAAGCAGCCCCCTGTTCACCAGCAAGCATTCATTCTCTACCATCTTACATTCACTACACAAAGAGAAATTTGGAAGCTCTATTATGTCACCGTGCAGAAATGACTTAAATATTCTTAAAAACCATTTCTTTTCTATAGGACAACCAGGGACAGACAGATCGACCTTAACAAAGTTTTTAAGCGGCTCAGCCGGCAGCACCTCTGGCTCAAAGTATTCAAGCCCTTTTTCTCCATATACACCCTTAATCATTTCTGCCCGTGGAATATCATTTCGCATAGCATACAGCCCACCCCAGACAGCACATGTCCCAATAGCTACCAGAATACTTGTCCTGCTTCGTATCTCCTTCAACCTTTCAAGGTCTCTTCTGGTAGAAACCGTTCCTTCGACAAGGGCAATGTCAATCATTGTTTCATCATTCCCTGTCTGAGCCATGATAAATGATTTAATATCAACCCGTGAAGCAATCTCAAGCAGCTCATCCTCACAATTCAGGATGGTAAGTTGATCCCCGGCACAGCTTGATAATCCATATATTCCAATACTTGGTTTTGACATTTTTCCCCACCTTAATTCTGCTTTCGAGGTCTGACCCCGACCCTACTCTTCTATAACCTCACCGTATCACTCCCAGCTTATCCACCACCAACGCATCATTCCCACACGAAATAACATAGATATACACCCCACTGCCGACATCCTCGCCGTATTCATTCTTAGCATCCCATCCCCATTTGCAGCTGCCGTCATGGATAGCAGGAGATTCCCTGACCAGTTCACCGGAAATGGTATATATCTTTATTATTGTTCCAGCCTTAAGATTTCCAAAGACTATTTTGTCTACGCCTGTTTCCTGCCTGCCATCGTTTGGCTTGAATGGGTTTGGTGCTACCCACAGGCTTTTATCATCCGGAATACTCAAGCCAATTCGATAGATGCCAGTATGTGTTACAGCATAAGAGACCTCATTGGCATTGACATCTATAATTCCTCCAAGCCTTACCCATTTATTCTGCTGTAATTCATATATTTGCAGACTGTTTTCTGTTTCATAGCTGTTTATATCACCATAGGGAATCGTGAGCGTTGCTGATAATGCAGAAACAGCCTCACCATCAGATAACCCTGTAATTGTTACCTTTCGCACGGTATTATCCAGCTCTGGATATGTATCCATCTCAGGCAGTCCTTGATTCGACATATCTATGGTTGCCAGCATATCCTTATCAAATGACTTCTTGATAGCCAATCTGGTTGGTGAAAATGTCAGGGTTGGGGTTTCACCCTTTTTGATTATCTTTGATGAGAGGTTGGATTGGCTGAGATTGAATTCAGATGATACTGCCGCTGTTCCCTGCCCCTTATAATCAGATGGCGTGATCCTTATCCGGTAATCACCAAACTTGTTGGGTTCATCAACCGTTGATAGCCAGATAAGCTCAGCAGCATTAGATAAAAGCCCGATTGTTGTTCCTACCACGTTTGCTTTTTTCCATACATTGTCAGCAAGATACTCAACATTAATATTCACCTTGTCAGTATCAGCATCATGGACATTAAAGGTTATCCCTACCCGGCCAGAGGTAGTACCAACAATCATAAGCCCTGTAACCTCTGGATAGGTGTTGAGGTTATTCAGTAAAAAGCTTACCTGAGCTGATGTGCCTTCTGTATTGTTGTCATCAGGGGTGATCTTGAATAACACCTGTGTGTTTGTAGCCGGCAGGTTGTTCTCAGACAGCCAGAAAAAGACATGGCTCTCCCCATCTGGTGAGGCAATTATAGAGTCTGTATCTGTCCCGCTTGCGTCTGACCACGTCTGACCATTATTAGTAGAATACTGTACCCTGATATTGCAGTCATCTCCCTGGTCATCCTTCAGTATATAGGCAATGGTAACACTTCCAAACTGTGTCAATTCTGGCTGCCTTATTTCTATTTGTGGTGGGGTATTAACTATTGGTGTTGAAAGAAGATAAAGCATTATCTGCCCCTCTTCATTGCCCACAAGCAGGTCCTTTATACCGTCATTATTCCAGTCACAGACCACTGGTGCAGAATGTGCACCAACATCAATAACCTCTCCATCTACGGTAACAGCTGTAGGTTTGTAAAACAAGGGTGCATTGTCTGTGCCATAATTTAATACTCGATATACCTTGCCGTCTATGCTGCCGCAGATAAGATCCTTCTTGCTATTGTCATTCCAGTCAACCACAAAAACCGTTGAATTCTCTCCCATGTCTAACTCAGTTTTTGTTCCAATCAATACCCTGCTTGAAGAGCCAAAGGCAGGATTACTATCAATGCCAATATTTAAGAATACCTCCAGTCCACCATGATAGCTACCAACTACCAGATCCTTTTTGCCATTGTTATCCCAATCACAAACAAAGGGTGTCGCATAGCCATTTACATCCACTGTGCTTTTTGTTCCATTCCCTGCCAGCTCTGCCTGTTCAAATGATGGAGAGTCATCTGTGCCAACATTCTTGAAGCAATTAATATTCCCATAGCGATCACCAACAATCAGATCCTTTTTCCCATCATTATTCCAATCAAACACAGCTACAGGTGCAGCATTATACCCTACATCAAGCAGGCT
>DYDG01000040.1:0-119 GCA_020717845.1 Marinifilum sp.
AGTTATGCACGATTGGGAGGAGGACAGGCAAAAGTTATTCACAGCGAAATTGCAAAGGATTCTTGAAGATTTATTACACAGATTATAAAAGCAAAAAATAGGAAAAAGGCAAGAAACGA
>DYDG01000040.1:186-20064 GCA_020717845.1 Marinifilum sp.
GTGCTCAATGACCACGACTGAACGGACAAATCGCTGTCTGGAACGCTGGCATGTCCACACTCGCAAGCCAGTGCGATTCTTTGGCAGCGAAAGACTGCTTTCTGTGAAATATGGTGAATCAGCGATACAAACCACAGACAGGGATGTCTGTGCTACCCTTAGATGGTATTTGCCACATTTATTGGTGTGGTATTCGGATGCGTTGACATAGACTTACCTACACGATTCGTTAAAGAACCGAGATAACCCTAAAAATTGTCTCCATAGCCCTTATTTTGTGTAATTTCACGACGATTTTGGACACAGATTGTAGAGACGCAAAATGGCGCAAAATATTTATGTCTTTATTGCATTTCATGTAGAAGTCTCAGAACTCCTGACATCACCCTGCTAACCTCCCGAGAAATAAGGGATTGTTGGTAAAGAGGCTTCGATAAGAAAATTGAGCGGCTTTTACCGAATGAAATTGCAAGAGACTACAATATCTTGTGGATGGCTGCATTAAGAACACAACCAATAGAGCTATGCTCTATTGCAACCGCTCATTTTTCCTGTGAACATGTCAGGAGTTCTGAAGCCTCTCGGGTAATGCCTCTAATTGTAGATAAAATCAGCAAAACTTTGTTATACTTATCGTCGGCATAAAATGTAATTGTTGAGCAGGATTAGCATAGATGACTCTGTTGATTTACTACCTTTCCGCATTTTAGGCATACAGTATGTGGTTGCTTAGTTTATATGAAACACAATATGTGGTATGATGGTCTCACGAAAATTGACTAAATCAACAGAGTCATAGATGAGTTTCACCCATCCTACATATGTTGATAGCATGGTGGAGTGAAACGTAACCCATCTATGCTCTGAGTTGTAAAAATCACAGATTATGCCAGTGTTGAGTATATTAGCCGCAATTGTGGGTTTTAAATGCGTTTGCCCTGTCATCAGAAAAGAAAATTCTTGACGCATGTATATTCTGTATGCTATAATCTATTAACAATTAACAATTTGATGAAAGAAGGTGTTAACACTGCATGAAAGAACGATTACAAAAGATTATGGCACAAGCAGGGATTGCTTCCCGAAGAAAAGCTGAGGAATTGATTAAGACTGGATGCGTTACTGTTGATGGGCAGACAGTTACAAAACTTGGCACCACGGTTGATTCGAGTGTATCATTAATCAGGGTTGCTGGAACACCACTAAGGATGGAGAATAAGGTCTATATCCTCCTTTATAAGCCAAAGGGGTATGTGACCACACTTTGTGATGAGTTTAATCGTCCAAAGGTTACAGACCTGTTGCATGGTGTCCGAGAAAGGGTCTTCCCAGTAGGCAGGCTTGATTATGATACAGAAGGGCTGCTCCTTTTAACCAATGATGGTGATTATACTAATGAGCTTATTCATCCAAAATTCAAGATACCAAAGGTTTATATTGCTAAATTAAAAGATAGGGTTGAACCAGAGAAGATAACTCTCTTAAGGAATGGTATACGGCTTGAAGATGGCTGGACAAAACCAGCCAGGGTAGTGGTTATGAAACAAACATCTGCCTTTACTGTATTGAGAATTACTATTTATGAGGGTAAAAAGCGGCAGTTGAAGCGGATGGCAGATGCTGTCGGTCATCCAATTATGGAGTTAAAAAGGATTCAGTTCGGTCCGTATTCGCTGGATCAAATGCAAAAGGGACAATGGCAGTATGTGAAACGGCTGCAAATAATGAAGGAAGATTCACCGCAGAGACACAAAGGCGCAGAGAAATATTAAGGAGCTTAAAAGCATGAAAGTTTCGTATAATTGGTTAAAAGAACATGTAACTGTGGATATTTCCCCACAGGAACTATCAGACCGATTGACCATGGCCGGGCTTGAGGTAGCTGGCATAGAGGAAAAGGACGGAGATTGTAGCATAGATGTTGAGCTTACTGTTAATCGTGGTGATTGTTTGAGTATTATGGGCATGGCTCGTGAAGTGTCTGCTATCTTAAGCAGCGATTTCAAGCCCCCCAAGATTCAGCCGTTAAAAGCAGAAATACCGTGTGAGATTGATATTTCTTTGCAAGATCCAGCATCTTGCCCAAGGTATACGGCAAGGGTCATTCAGAATATAAGGGTTGAGCCATCGCCTTTATGGATGCAGAATAAGCTGAATGGGTTTGGGATACGACCAATAAACAACATCGTTGATGTGACCAATTTTTGCCTTGCTGAACTTGGACACCCTATGCATGCCTTTGATTATGACCTGATTAATGGGAAAAATATCATTATCCGTCAGGCATTGGAGGGTGAAAAGATAGTGGCATTGGATGAACGCGAATATAAACTTTCTCAAGGGATGCTGGTTATTGCAGACCAGTCATCTCCTATTGCCTTAGCTGGTATCATTGGCGGCAATGCAACCAGAGTAACAGATAATACAACCGCAATCCTTATGGAATGTGCCTGTTTCTTACCGTCATCTGTAAGAAAAACTGCCCGATTGCATAGCATTCAGACAGAGTCATCCTATCGCTTTGAAAGAGGGGTTGACCCGCAACGGCTTATTCGTGCTCAAGACAGGGCAGCAGAACTAATCCTTTCCATGTGTCCTGAAGCAAAAATATCGGGTATCATTGATTGCTATCCCAAGGCTATACCAGACATCAATATCTTGTTAAGGATAGAAAGGGTAAATAAGATATTGGGAACAGAGGTTACCCCTGAGGAGATGCGGAATATATTGATAAGATTGGGGTTTGAGGTCGAACCCATTGTCTTTTATGCCTATACCCTGGGGGTAAAGGTGCCTTCTTTCCGCTCTGATATTACCAGAGAGATTGATATTGTGGAAGAGATTGTTAGAATATATGGATATGAAAGGGTGCCTGTTTCTTTGCCATCCCTGACCTCGGTAGCCTTCAAGAAAAAGACTCAGGTTGTTAATGAAAAGGCACGCGATATCCTGTGTGGATGCGGCTTAAATGAGGTAATAACCTACTCATTCCTGAATCCTAACATGCTGGATAGGATGGGGATAGGTGCAGAGGCACAGGGTAAAACATCTGTCCCTGTCAATATGGTTCACAGCCATGTGGTTGTGTCTAATCCATTGAGTGAAGAAGGGAGGCTGTTGACCCATTCCCTTATCCCTAATCTGCTTGAGGTTACAGCATGGAATGTAAATCGAGGGATTGATGATGTAAAGATATTTGAGATTGCCCGGGTATTTTCTATGTATAGCGATAATGGTTTGCCTGTAGAGCAGGAACACCTTGGGATAATGATACGAGATGATGGGGATAAGGTTAGATGGGATGGAGAAAAGCAAAAAGGTATGAACTTTTATTCTCTATCCGGTATCCTTCAGTCCATGTTTGCAGAGCTTGGTATTCATGAGTATACAATAGAAGAAACAGAGGATAAAAGATTTCACCCGGGTGTGTGTGGCAAGATAATGGTTGGAAATGAGAAGATTGGCTTGATCGGTCAAATCAACCCAAATATTACCGAAAACCTTAAATTGCCTCAAAATATCTATGCCATGGAAATAGAATGGCGAAAAACAACAGCATTTGTCAACCTTACCCGGAAATTTACCCCATTACCAAGGTATCCGTCTGTAATACGGGATATTGCTATTCTGGCTAAAGATGAACTGCCATCTTCTAAAATCGTTGATGTAATTCAGGAGACAGGCAAGGGATTGATTGAGGATATTCAACTATTTGACCTATATCAGGGGGAACAGGTTGCTGAAGGGTATAAAAGTCTGGCTTATTCTATTATCTATCGCTCATTGGACAGGACCTTGACAGAAAATGAGGTGGGTATGGTTCATGAAAAAATAGTCAAATTATTGGGAGAAAGGCTTGGGGTAGGGGTGAGATGACAGCTGTAGCAGTGAAGGTTTTAAGAGATACAAGAGATAGTTATTGTGGTTTTAGATAAAGGCGGTATGAATGAGGGTTATTGTTTCAGCAACGCATAGAAGCTCAGGGAAAACCACAATAACCATAGGCTTATGTGCTGCTCTGGCACAAAAAGGGCTTAAGGTTCAGCCATTTAAGAAGGGGCCTGATTATATTGACCCTATGTGGCTTGGTTATGCAGCAGGAAGAGATTGCCATAATCTGGATATCTTGATGATGGGTGAAGAGGGGATTTTAAGCACCTTTCAATCAGCCTCAAAGACGGCAGATTTAAGCATTATTGAGGGAAATAAGGGATTTTATGATGGATTGGATATTGATGGAAGGGATAGCACCTGCCATTTAGCTCATCTATTGAAGTCTCCGGTAATCTTGATTGTTGATACAAGGGGTATGACTCGCGGTATTGCCCCACTTCTTCTGGGTTACCAGCAGTTTGAGCCAAATAATATGATCCGCGGTGTCCTCCTGAATATGGTGGCATCCAGCAGGCATGAGGAAAAACTGAGGGTAGCGATTGAACGCTATTGCGGGCTGGAGGTTGTTGGGGCATTGCCAGCCATGAAAGATATTGAGATTGAGCAAAGGCATCTGGGATTGATCCCGATAAGGGAGAATGACCAGTTGGCAGCTATTGTTGATGGTATTGCAGGGACAATAAAGGAGCATGTAAATCTGGAGCGGGTAGTAGATATTGCCAATCTTGCTCTTGCACTGCCAGAGGTAAAGGTAAAAATGTCTCCGATTTTGCCTCCAAGTATTCGATTGGGTGTGGCAAGGGATCAAGCCTTTACCTTTTACTACCCTGAAAATCTGGATGCCCTTTGTCGAGCCGGTGCTGAAATTATACCATTTAACACCTTAACAGATGAACACTTGCCTGCAGTAGATGCTCTATACTTTGGCGGCGGTTTTCCAGAGATGTTTTTGGAAAGTCTGGCTCAAAATAAATCATTATTAGCCGACATTCGTGTGGCTATAGAAAGAGGGCTGCCAGTGTATGCTGAATGTGGTGGATTGATGTATCTGTCACAGAGTATTTCATATAATGGTATTAGCAAGAAAATGGTTGGTGCGATTCCTTGTGATATTGAGGTCTTTGCCAAACCGCAGGGTCATGGCTATGTGACGATAGAGGAGACCATGGATGCCCCCTGGTCATGCTTTGATGGACAGGGTAGGGGACATGAGTTTCATTATTCCCGAGTTGTTAATCCGCAGGATTTGACCTTTGCCTATAATATTGTTCGAGGCAAGGGTGTGGATGGGAAATATGATGGTATTGTCTATAAAAATGTCCTCGCAAGCTACGCTCATCTGCATAGTGTTGGTGCTCCCCAATGGGCACAACGATTTGTGGATTTTGTAAAGCATGGGGTATAAAGATGCCAGGAGAAACGAAGAAGAAAATTTGGCTGACATATACAAAGAGGTTAGTAGTGATGCTATTCCCTATGTTCGCAGGGTGGCAGAACTTAAGGTAGCATGAAATTGAAAAGGAGATTAGGATGAACAATAAATTCAAGGCATCACCAGAATTTAGTAACAGGGCACACATTAAGGATGTAGAAATGTATAAGACCATGTATGAGGAATCTATTACCAATCCAGAAGGGTTCTGGTCAAGGATGGCAGAGAATCTTACCTGGTATAAAAAATGGGACAAGGTCTATGAAGGGGGCTTTGATGAAAAAAATTTTTCATGGTTTAAGGGTGGGAAACTGAATGTGTCTTATAATTGTCTGGACAGACACTTAAATACATGGCGAAAGAATAAGGCAGCTATTATCTGGGAAGGCGAGAATGGCGAAAGCAGAACATATACCTATCAGCAGCTTCACCTGCAGGTTTGCCTTTTTGCTAATTTGTTGAAGAAATATGGGATACAGAAAGGTGACCGGGTTGTCTTTTATATGCCCATGGTGCCAGAGCTGGCCATAGGGATGCTTGCCTGTGCAAGAATTGGAGCAGTTCATAGTATTGTTTTTGGAGGATTTAGTGCTCAATCTTTAAGAGAAAGAATTAATGATTGTCAAGCAAAGTTATTGGTAACAGTAGATGGCGGCTTTAGGGCTGGCAAGGTGCTTGCCTTGAAACAGCATGTGGATGAGGCATTAGAAGGGTGTCAGAGTATAGAAACATGCCTTGTTTTCAAGAGAACAAATATGCCTGTTGAGATGAAGGCTGGAAGGGATATATGGGGTGATGAAGAGTTAAAGGGTTTGTCCTTTGAGTGTGAGCCAGAGGAAATGGATGCTGAGGATCCATTGTTTATTCTTTATACCAGCGGCAGCACTGGAAAACCAAAGGGGCTGCTTCATACAACCGCTGGCTACCTTGTATTTGTATCTGAAACCTTCAAGTATGTCTTTGACTATCATGATGAGGACACATACTGGTGCACGGCTGATATTGGCTGGATTACTGGACACAGCTACATTGTTTATGGACCATTGGCAAACGGGGCAACAACCCTGATGTTTGAGGGTGTGCCAACCTATCCGCATCCAGACAGATTCTGGGAGGTTATAGAAAAATACAGGGTAAATATTTTTTATACTGCACCAACAGCCATTCGTGCATTGGCTCGTGAGGGTGATGAATGGGTCAATAAAAGGGATCTGTCCTCAATAAGGCTTTTGGGCTCAGTGGGTGAGCCAATCAACCCTGAGGCATGGCTCTGGTATCATCGGGTGGTAGGCAAGGGGAGGTGTCCTATTGTCGATACCTGGTGGCAGACAGAGACCGGAGGTATTCTTATCACACCATTGCCAGGAGCATTTGAGCTTAAACCAGGCTCAGCCTCCAGACCATTCTTTGGGGTTGAACCGGCAATATTTGATGATGAGGGCAAAGATGTTGGGGTTAATGTGAATGGGAAATTGGTAATTAAAAAACCGTGGCCAGGGTTGGCAAGAACTATTTACGGGGATCATGACCGCTTTGTTGAGGTTTATCTCTCTAAATACCCTGGCAAATATCTTACCGGAGATGGTGCGAAAATGGATGAAGATGGAGATTTCTGGCTTCTGGGACGGATAGATGATGTGATCAATGTTTCTGGTCATCGGCTGGGAACGGCTGAGGTAGAAAGTGCTCTGGTCAGCCATTCTACAGTGGCTGAATCAGCAGTTGTCGGCTTTCCGCATGAGATAAAAGGCGAGGGGATATATGCCTTTGTTACCCTGAATGCTGGAGTAGAAAAACATGATGGATTAAAACAGGAATTAATAAAGCATGTGGCAAAAGAGATAGGACCAATTGCCAAACCCGATAAACTTCAATTTGCAGATGGACTTCCGAAAACCAGAAGCGGCAAGATAATGCGGCGAATCTTACGAAAGATAGCCGCTGGACAGACAGAGGATATTGGAGATACAACGACACTGGCTGATCCGAGTATTGTTGAGAAATTGGTTAAAGAGAGTGGGGGATGCTGAAGTCTACATTGTCTATAGTAACAAGGGATAGGGAGAATAATTGCGGTGAAATATGATATGAGTAGTCATGCTCATGATATGATGAATGAACGTCAGATACCGGAAGAATGGGTAAAAAATACATTAGACTTGCCTGATTGTATTGAGAAAAAAGAGGACGGAACAATTCATTATATCAAAAATATTGTTGAATATAGAGGCCGATTTCTGAGAGTAGTAGTAAATCCGATAAAAGTACCGCGAGTTATCACTCTTTTCTTTGATAGAAGGCTTAAAAAGGAGGTAAAAGAGATAAAATGATGCTTAAAGTAGATAGAGAAAATGATGCAGTCTATTTTAGATTGGATGATACTGTTATAATTAATTCCGAAGAGATTCAACCAGGTGTCATACTTGACTATGATGTTCAAGATAGGGTAGTAGGGGTTGAACTCCTTGGAATCATGAAGCGAGTTGCTCCAGAAAGACTCAAAAGCTTGCAATTTGAGACAGTTTAGTTGGTTTGCAGCGATGGGTGGTTTTTTGAAGTTTTCTATTTGTAACGTTTGATGGGGAATAAGTAAGGAAGTTCAAAAGCCCCAAAGTTTAGAAGTTCTGAACTTTAGCCATTGGACTTGTTCCCTCTCCCATTTTGGGAGAGGGTAGGGAGAGGGAAGAATTCACAGATAATTGACCGAGAATGAACCGTCTCTATTTTGTTCAATCTGTGAACGCTCTCATTCTTCTTCGTGTCTTTGTGGTGAATTTCTGATTGCATAAATGTCATAAGAAGGCAAGGGATCATGGACAAGAAGGATAAAAAAATACTTGTTGTGGATGATGAGGTTAACATTCTTAAGGCATTGGTTTATGCTCTTAAAAAGCAGGGGTATACGATTTTTGAGGCAATGAATGGTAAGACTGCTCTGGATATTGTCCAGAAGGAATCTATTGATCTTATCTTTCTGGATGTGATGCTTCCTGATATAGATGGCTTTGAGATTTGTAAGAAGATAAAGGGTGAATTAAGACATGAGCAAACTCATGTTATTATGCTGACAGCTACCAGAACAAAAGGAATAGATAGTATTATTGGAATTGAATGCGGGGCAGATGAGTATATCTTAAAGCCATTTTCAGTGGCAGATATAATATCACGGACAGAAGAGATATTGATGGGGTAGGGAACAGTCGAGATAGTCGAGATCGTTCTTACAGCAGGAAGGATAGGATGAAATTAACGGATATTTATGCTATAATTGAAGACGAACTTAGTGAGGTAGAAAAGGGAATACGGGAGTCGTTGTATCATTCTCCCTTAACTATTGCTAGTTTGATTGAAGATATCATCAAAACAGGCGGGAAAAGGCTGCGTCCAGCCCTTGTTGTCCTCAGTGCTAAGGCTTGCGGCTATCAGGGCAAGGCATACTTAAATCTTGCTGCAGCCATAGAATTGATCCATACAGCTACGCTTATCCATGATGATGTTATTGACAATGCTACCTTACGGCGCGGCAGAATATCTGTGAATTCAAAATGGGGGAATCATACCTCTATTTTAGTTGGAGACTATCTTTACTCAAAGGCTATCTCGCTCTTGCTTATTGATGGGAGTATTGATATTCAACGGATAGTTGCTTTAGCAGTAAATAAGACATGCGAGGGTGAAATAATTCAATCCATACGTAACGGACAGAATGATATATCTGAGGATGAATACCTTGAGATTATTGAGCAAAAAACAGCAGCTTTAATCTCTGCTGCCTGTCATTGTGGGGCGTGTCTGGGAGATAATGAACAAGAGAAAAAATTGCAATCATATGGACAAAATCTGGGCATAGGGTTTCAGATAATAGATGATATACTGGATATTACTGGAGATGAGAAACGGCTTGGGAAATTAGTCTGTAATGACCTCCGTGAAGGGAGAATAACCTTGCCTGTTATCTTTTTCTTGAGAAATGCTCAATTAGATGAAAAAAACCGCTTCAAAGACATTCTCAAATCAGAAAGGTTTGATGCTGATAATATAAAATGGCTGATAGATACTCTGCGATCGTGTCATGCCTTTGAATATGCCAGAGGTGTTGCTGGCAGGTATATTGATATGGCAAAGGAAGAGCTGCGCGAATTCCCTGAATCTGAGGCAAAGAAATCTCTTTTGTTGTTAGCAGATTATGTGATGGAACGGGATGTGTAGGGAGAGAAAATAGACTGAAGGCTGAAGGCTCTGTTAGTGCTGCTTCAACTTGCTCGATTTATACGAGGAGTTAATAGTGAATAGAGCATACTTGGAAGAACTTATAAAAAACGGTGAAGGCACAGGGCTGGATTTCAAGCAGGATGATGTCACTTCTGAAAAAATCGCCAAAACAATTGTGGCTATGGCAAATAGGCAGGGTGGGTTTATCCTTCTTGGAGTATGGTAGGGGTAATATTTGTGGTTTAAAAAGAGAAAAGCCTGAGGAATGAGTGATGAATATATCTCGACAGGCTGTTACAAAATGCAAAATCAGCGACAACGACATACCTTATATGGTGGGCAACAGTAAATTTGACCCAACATATTGTGTGCCTCTCGTGCCAAATTCTTATTCCGTAATAGCCTGTCGAGCATACTCCAATGCCCCCATCCTATCTGTTATCCTCCCCTCAGCCACCCCTTCTTCTACTGCCTGAAGCAGTCTTCCAATCAATGGGGATGATGGCAGGCAAAGATGATCCATTAAATCATGACCAGTTATCAGTTTGGGAGGGCTTGCAGATGGTTGATGAGAGTAGAGTTTATCCAGAAGATAGCAGACAAGTTCATAGTGTTTTTGGGTCTCCTCTGCACTTGATGCTGGTCCCATGGTTGCGTATCTGTCAGCTAACGAGAGAAGCAGGACAGAGATGCCTTCTTGCTGAGCAGCCTTAAAAAACCGATAAACAGCTCTGTCTGTTACCTCACCGCTTTCAACCAGATAGCCGGGTCTCATGTGATGCTTGACCATATTTTTCAACATCTCAGTCTGCTTTGTAGAAAGCTTGAGCCGTATGCCAATTGCCTCAACCATATCCCCGCCCTTCAGGTCATGCCCAAAAAACCTTAACCGCCCATTTTCTATGCTGCGACAAGACGGTTTTCCAATGTCATGCAGGATGGATGACAGCTTTAGCAAACAGTACCTGCTTGTTCCAGATATTTCTTCACAAAGATATTCCTGAAGATGATGATGCCATCTGGGGAATAATTCCTGTAATCTGTGGCATATATCCTCAAGGCAAAAGAGTGTTTGCAATTGATGATTCCAGACATCAAGATGGTGAAACTCGTTTTGGGGGACATCCTTAGCAGGCAATATCTCTGGAATTATCTCCTTCAGCAACCCAAGATCATCAAGAAGGGTAATATATGGATGAGCATGTTCAACATCCATGATCAAAAGCAGTTCATAAACAACTCGTTCTATGGAAACCGTGGATATGAGATGAGCCAGCTCCTTGATAATGGTCATGGATTCAGGGGTAATGGTAAACCCTAACTGAGCAGAAAACCTTACCGCTCGAATCAGCCTCAGTGGGTCATCTATAATACTGTGTTTCCCAATAAGTTGTATCTGTTTTTGCTTCAGGTCATCAAGCCCGTTTAATGGGTCAATAATCTGATCAAGACAACACCCCTGACAAAGGCGAACTGCAAGGGCATTAATGGTAATATCCCTTAGATGAAGGTCAGCGATGATGTCTGGTCCTTTTAAGGGGGAAATATCAATCTCCATTACTGGAAGGGACATCTCTTGTTGACAGATAATCCTTGAAGTCTGCGTTTCCTGATCCAGAATAACCAGACGACCGCCAAGAGCTGCGGCAAGATCGCAGGAGAATGCAATGGCATCCCCGCTAACCACCAGGTCATAGTCTCTTATGGGAGGGAGGGTAGAAACAGCATCTTTATCAGACACAATGCCAAGGATCATATCCCGGACATATCCGCCAACAAGGAACACCTCTTGCCCGTTTTTCTCAGCTATTTGAAGAATAGTATTGGTAATTTGTGGATTAAGCATTACTTTCCTTAAGTAAGAATTGGTTTTGCAAATATAGAGACGCAACATTTTGCGTCTCTACACTAATGATTCAGAATACATACATCTTATATTCTCAAAGAATATCTGGGTAGTGTGTCAATTCACCGAGAATTGCTGTCAAAAACCTGAATTCGGCAATTGCCTGCATCTATCACATAAAGCCTATTTCCTTTCACAGCTATTTTAGAAGGGCTGGCAAATTGTCCTATACCTTTGCCTTGATTACCAAATTTTCCTATTTCCTCTATCCCTTTCTCAAATAGCCAGAGGCTATGGTTACCGGTATCTGTTACGAAAACACAATTATCAGCAACCGCTATCCCTGACGGCTTGTTTAATCCCTCTTGCACGCTGCATATCCAGTAGGTAGATTTTTTTCGCTTTAATATGCGGCAGATACAATTATTCTTAATATCCGTAACATAGATATACCCTCCTCTTGCGGCTATCCCAAAAGGGTTCCACTCCCTATGGTCTGATAGACTCCATTTAAGATTTAATAATACCGTGTCAAAACATAATATTTCATCCTCACTTGTTACATAAAGTTCATTCCCTTCTACGGCTATTCCTTTGGGGTCGTTAATGCTGATTGTCTTCAATATCTCACCTTGCGGGCTTAATTTTATAAGATTATCTGTGTCAATAACATATATTTTTCCTTCTTCATCCACAGATAAGCCAGATGGATTGATAAACTGGGTATTTGTACCCACAAGCCTTACAAAATCACCGTTTGAGGTAAATTTTTGTATTCGATGATTACCGGTATCAGCAATATAGATGTCCCCATCTTTATCTATGGCTATATCCTGAGGATTATTGAATTGAGTAAAATTTTTACCTGCTGAGCCAAACGAGGTATAGAAGAATATATCCTTGCCAGCCTCTATCCTTCCATCTTTATGATATTTGGGATAGATAGAGGTTATTTTAGGCGGTTCTTGAGGGGTAGGGGATGGCTGCAATTCTGGCAGTGTTCCTGAAATGGAAACACTGCCTATGGAAATGATGCTGATTATTATATAACAGGCAATGAGTTTGTAATGATGAATATGCATTATTTATCTCTTTTCCTTGAATTCTTATCTATTCTGAAAGTTTCATTCCTTCCTGAATGAGTGATATCCGAACTGTTTGTTGGACTTGAGTAGCAATATGAATAGCCTGTTCTACTTCTTCTCTGGTTACTTCTCCATCCTCATTAGGATAGCGGGTGGTAATTGCATACGAAGTTAGTCCTTTTGCCTTCTGAATCGTTTCAGGCCAATTTACTTGTTGTTCAATACATAGTTCCAATAGTCGGGAGATATTGTGGGTATAAGGAAAGTCTATTCTTCGATAAACAAGATAGGCTTTCAAGCATTTCTCTGCACATTGTTGAGCATATGATAAGCAATTAATCGATATGAACACTCCTCCGTTAATGTCAAACCACATTGTGCCAGCATAATTTCACCTGCCTAAAGCAATTGTAGGATTTAGATGCGTTTGCCCTGCCATAGAGCCCCTTTTTCTGACACCAATATTTGATCTTTATGCAGCTTTCTTGCGTCTTAGCATTCGGGGTTGTCTTGAAACAAGTCTTTCTGAATGTTTCTTCTGCTCCTTATAAATATGCTCAATATGTTTATTGACATCGTTCCCAAATTCCTCCTCTATTTGGTGTCGCACTTTACGGACTTCTTCAACAATAGGATCTTTTATCATATCATACCTCCATAAGTTCTTCTGGTGTGCAAATAATAGGAGTAGCAAATTCATGCTTGTCATTGATTTTCTCAACGATGCCTCGCACTTGTCCCCCAGTGATATGTGTACAATTCCATGTTACGAGATAGTCAAGTCCATGGTATACGGCAATCGCCATATGGAAAGCATCTGTTCTTGCCTTTTCAGGAATTCCTATGGCATCAAAATACTCAAGTCCAAGATTGACAATTGGCTCCACTACTTCCAAAAGAGGAACTCTTTCGATAACTTTGATTCTTTTATTTACTGCTTCTTGATCACCTCGTGAGATTTCATCCAATACAAATTGTGAAATAAAAGGTGAACATTCTGGCAATATATTTTTCCACCACTCTCGACAGGCTGTTACGGAATACAAAATCAGCGACAACGGCATACCATATATGGTGGACAACAGTAAATTTGACCCAACATATTGTGTGCCTCTCGTGCCAAATTCTTATTCCGTAACAGCCTGTCGAGACGTATTGATGTTTTGAATCATTTCTTTAACTGATGCAGCAAGAATATGAGTAAAATTCCATGATACTCGATGTTCAAGTTTTTTAGCAATGTCTTAATTATCGCTAATTGGATTCCTGCTTTCGCAGGAATGACACATTTTCACAAAAATGACAAGATGCGAACAACTCTCATTCACACAATTAGTTGCGAATATTCTTATTGTTAGCCGATGCTTTGCAGAAATAGCAAGATACGCATGCATGTCATTCCTGCGAAAGCAGGAATCCAAAAACTTGAACATCGAGTGTTAGCTTATTTTACGGTTTCAATACTGAATTTCTTGTCTCTGTTATGCTTTTTGCAAATGTATTTTTTGGGCAATTCCCAATAACACCTCATCTAAGGTAAGTTCCCGACTTTCTTTCACATGGTCTTCGTTTACATGCTTATGATGTGGAAACGTCTGTAGATGGGAGTGATGAGGAGCATTATCGTATCGGAAGATCAGGGCATGATCTTTATTCATATACTGATACCGATACTTAATTTTCTCGACCATATCCGTATCTTTGACTTCTACAAACTCAAGCTGGGTGTCATCTTCAAACTGAATCACCCCTCTGATAAACCCCTGTTTTGCATTGTAGACCTTCTTGCTGAGCGTATATGACCAGACATAAGGAAAATCTTGAATCATTTTCTCGATATGTTCGAAATAAGCTTCAATCATTGCAATTCCTGTAAGTTGCGAGTATTTTTTTGGAACATCTCATAAATACCTGCCCAAGTTATAACGTCTTCCGTATCTTCAATTGAACCAGTTTGAAATTGCTGATAGAATTCCTCTGTGGTCAACTGATATTTCTGCTCAAATTGTTGTAAATCTAACCGAATATTAAAAAGAGCTCGTTTTAATTCAGCAATTTGATACGCAATAATATTTTGGGCAAACATTTCTTGATTGTAATATAAAGCAAGAACCTTTCGCAAGCATTTTTCAGTCTGTGGCTGTAATTCTAATTGGATATTAACCATAATTCCTATTACTTCCTTTATTGAACTTAAATTTTATCATAATTATCAGCAGTTGTCAATAATTTTTTGTAATTATTTGAAATCTATATGGTTAGGAAAAGCATCCCCTTCCTCTCTGTTTCAAAATTCAGTTTTATTACAGATCCTTTAAACTATAGTGTATCGCTTATGGCTTATGGCTAACGCCAAAATCAGCAGCGGCGTTTTTGCCGTCCGCTGGATTGATTTGTTAGACAATTGTTTTGTTCATACCCCATTTAAATGGTCGTTGTTCCTATTTTGTCCCAAGTTTTTTTGAAGAATAATCAGAACCTTTGCCATCACATCAAAACCCTGCATCTGAAATGATGTAGGATGGGTGATAACCCATCTATCCCCTCTTTGGTTTGCACATATACCGCAAAATGTAAGAGTACCATCTGGATGGGTAGAGATTGTTACACATCGCTTCATCTGTCCTATGTTGATGAAATAGATGGGTTATCACCCATCTTACAACAAATAATTACCGAAAAACTTGATTATCGAGTGTAAAACTCGATGTTCAAGTTTTTTAACATCACTGGTAACTACATTAGGATTATGTCCAACAGAATTTATTAAGCAAGGCAACAGTCTGTTCCTCTATATCTCAATGAATATATTGGTTCCAAATGTCCTAACTCTCGATTTACCATATGTTTTCAGAAGAAGCCAATACAATCTTTTATCGTTTTAGTCAAGTGTTTCAGCATTTCTTCAGCGTGCTGAGAAGAAACTATCTTTTGGATAACTTGAATCAAGCTTTCTGCCTTGACCTTTTCTCGTAGACTTTCCACTGTGCAAGCAGGTAATTTATTTTCTATTCGGGCAAGTTGATCAGAGTGAAGAAGAAGACAGTGAGCTACCAACAGACTCAGGACACTATCCTCTTATATTTAAGATCTTTAAGCGAATAAACTGTTTGTTCATTTTCCATACCACGCATCGCATGTGATAGTGAAAATACCGACCAATCTGTTTTATCCTGGGTATGTTTGCTCATAACGTTTTTTGAACTAATATATTCAACAAAATCAAGCACTTCTGCTTGTAGTGTCGCATCAACCTTAATCTGTCGCATGTAGTAGAGACGCGATTAATTGCGTCTCTACATTGGAAAAAGGCAGGGACAAGCCCTGCAGCTACATTAATAAACCATTCGACACTTGAGACTTGACACGACAGTAGTGGTTCAGGTATGTTTTTGAGATGCTGAGTAATTTTTTCTGCTACAGTCATTTGTAGCCTCCTCTTGGGAACACATCCCAGATTTTCTGGTGGTGTCCGACATTAACTTGCTTTAGTTAATTTTTATATTTTCTCACCGCAGAGACGCAGAAATTAGCCATGGATTCACACGAATTTTCACGAATGACGTGGAACTATTCGTGGTTTTTTATGTTGTTTGGCTGGTAATTTTCTGTGTCTCTGTGGTGAATTCAGTTATTCTCGGGCACTATCGATATTTGCAGCCTCTCCCTCTATCAATCCGGTCTTTTCCCGTATCTTCTTCTCAATCTCTGTTGCTTCTTTTGAATTTGACCTCAGGAATTCCTTAGAGTTTTCTCTACCCTGACCAAGCCGAACATCACCATAGGAAAACCATGTCCCGCTTTGCTGGACAATCCCATGCGATACCCCCATATCAAGGAGGCACCCTTCCTTAGAGATGCCAGAATCATACAACATATCAAATTCTACCTGCTTAAATGGTGGAGCAACCTTATTCTTTACCACTTTAACCCTGACTCGATTACCAATAGCTGTATCGCCCTGCATAATAGAATTGATTCGTCTCATGTCTAATCTTAAGGAGGCATAAAACTTAAGTGCTTTACCGCCAGGGGTTGTTTCAGGTGAGCCAAACATTACCCCTATCTTTTCCCGCAATTGATTAATGAATATCACGGTTGTTTTTGATTTGGATACTGAGGATGTAAGCTTTCGTAACCCTTGAGACATTAACCTGGCTTGCAAACCAACATGAGTATCACCCATATTCCCTTCCAGCTCTGCCTTGGGAACAAGGGCAGCCACAGAATCAATAACAACAACATCCACAGCAGCAGAGCGAACAAGGGTTTCAGCTATTTCCAATGCCTGCTCTCCTGTATCTGGCTGAGAGACAAGAAGGTTCTCAACATCAACCCCTAATTTTTTGGCATACAATGGGTCAAGGGCATGTTCAGCATCAATAAAGGCAGCAATCCCGCCGCTTTTTTGTGCCTGAGCAATAATTTGCAGTGTTAGTGATGTCTTGCCTGATGATTCCTGCCCATAGATCTCAACAACCCTTCCCCTGGGAACACCACCAATACCAATAGCTATATCAAGGGAAATAGCACCTGTAGAGATAGCAGGTATTCTTACCCTTGCCCCTTCCTCACCCAACCTCATGATTGAGCCTCGTCCAAACTGTTTTTCGATTTGAGACAAAGCAAGCTGTAATGCCTTTTGTTTCTCTGCTAATTCCATTTTTCCCCTCCAATATGTTAAGAAAGTAAGCATTCAGCTATTATCACTATCTGATGGCTGAATGCTTACTCTATGATACTGCATTATCCCTATTTTGTCAAGATAATTTTATCCATCTTGTTGCCTTCACTTGAAAATTATTATTGCAATTTCACAGCTATTGATATATAATAGAAGTCTATGTAACTACTCGTCAAAGGATTTCTTAAAATGCAGGATGATTGGATAAAAGGGGTGCTGTCTCAAGCAAGGTATAAGAATATAATTGCCATGCTGCTTATTGTTGGCATTGCCCTACTCTTCTTTTTCAGTGTTATTTTCAGTCAGGATACCTTTGGATATGGAGACCTGCACCGCTATTTTTACCCTTTAAGGTTTTATGCTGCCTCATGTATCAAAAGCGGGATATTGCCACTCTGGAATCCTTATCTGTTTTCTGGATACCCATGTCTGGCTGCCCTTCAATTGGGAATTTTTTATCCTGTATCTATACTTACCTATATTTTGCCGTTTCATCTTGGATTTAATCTTTATATTGTCTCGCACTTCCTGCTTTCCGGCATGTTTATGTATCTCTTGATGAGGGAATGGAAAACAGGGTTAACCGGCTCAATGATCGCTGCCTTAAGCTATGCCTTTGGCGGATACATGCTCTCTGTGGTGGATATGCTGACCACGCTTTCTGCTGCTGCCTGGACACCGCTTATCTTTTTGTTTTATACAAAGGCATTATCCTCTCGCAAAGACGCAGAGACGCAGAGGCACAGAGGTGGGTTCAAATGGACCATTCTCACAGGCATAACCCTTGGCATTGCCTTTCTTGGCGGAGAGCCGTCTGTATGGTATATGGTTTCCATGGCTCTTGGGCTTTATGCTATCTATTCCTTGCCAAAACATAAGGGAGCAGTTTGCACCTTTATTTTAGCCTTTCTGATAAGTATTGCCTTCTTCCTCCCTCAATTGCTGCCACTATTAGAGCTTATCTTCTACTCAACCAGAAGCAGTGGCATGGAACTTTCACATGTGATCAGCCTTTCCTTAAAGCCATGGGAGATATTTAACCTGATATGCCCGTTTTTTACTGGCAATTATGTTGACAAGAATCATTTCTGGTTTGGTCAGAGCTGGCTTGAAAGCATCTACTTAGGAATATTGCCGTTTTTATTGGCTGTGTTTGCCATCTTTACGTGTAGAAAGAGGTTTTGGTCTGTGTTGCTATTGTTTTTTTTGCTTATTGCCTTAGGCTATATCTATCAGTTCCTTTATCAATATTTACCAGGTTTTAATCTCATCCGTTATCCGGTTAAATTCTTTTCCATAGCAGCGTTTGCCTTATCAATCCTTGCTGGATTCGGGTATGAATCTATGAATAAGCATAGAAAATGGTTTGGCCGTCTTATTGTTGTCTTTACATTCGTATATCTTGTTGCATATTTATCATGCTGGCTTCTTAGTCCCAAATTCATCCCCTGGATAGCTGCAAACTGGCACACCACAACCGAGATAGACAGACTGACCATCTGGTATAACAGCACCCTTAGCTATGCAGGAACAGTCTTAATTGTTCTGCTTCTTAGCATGGGAGCTATGTTTTTGTATTGGAAGGCTTTGATACAGTCATGGGTATTTTCCTTAGTTATTATTGCCCTGGTCATCTTTGACCTTTTTCTTGCCAATGAGAAGATAAACCCTGTGTTTGATTCAAGGCTTTACAGCCATACCTCTAATGCTGCTACCTTTCTAAAACAAGATCCAGGCTGTTTCCGGATATACATGGAACCAGAAACAGAAAAATATTATCGAACCATACGAGGAAAGAGTTTAGAAGAAGCCCTCAAAAGCGTCCAGGATGCACTGGTGCCAAACGCAACCTTATTCTACAATCTGTCTGCTGCCTGGGGATATGAATCAATAAATATTAACGATTATTCAAAGGTTATAGCCCTGATTAATCATCCGCCAAAGATACAGTCTGATAGATTATATCATCTGCTGGATATGCTCAATATCAAGTATATCCTCTCCTGTTTTCAGGTTCAAAATCCAGGATTTAAGCACATCTACAATGACGAAAAAGTAAACATATATGCCAATCCAGCCTACCTTCCACGGGCATTCTGGGTGCCTGAATGTATGATTATCAAGGATAGAGCAAGAATATTGGAAAAGCTTGCCAGTATTGACCCAGGGCAGGTGGTTATGCTTGAAGAGCCGTTAGTGACAGAGATGGGAAAGACGGGAGAGACATTAGCCGTTAGCCGTCAGCCATTAGCCAGAGAGGTAGCACCTCTGGCAGAGGTAGCACCTTTGGCAGAGGAAGTTCAGATTGTGCAGTATCAGCCCAATACAGTGCTTATCCAGACAGATACTGCCAGAGACGGCTTTTTATTCCTTAGTGACACCTATTATCCAGGGTGGTCTGCCAGGGTAGATGGGGTAAAAACAAGGATTTATCGAGCAAACTATGCCTTTCGAGCAATCTGTCTTAAGGCTGGCTTACATAGGGTAGAATTCAGGTATATGCCAGACAGCCTGCTGATTGGCGGCTGGGCAAGTTTAATATCCATATTGTTATGTATCGCCAGCGGATGGTATCTGGCTCGAAAGGGGAAGCAGAGAAGGGGAAAATCGGAGAATGGGGGAATAGGGCATGAACCACCTATTATTCAACATTGAGGGACGGTTCATAATCTCTAATTTTACTGTGAAAACTTGGGTAGTGTCTGAGATTAGCTAAAAGTTTGCC
>DYDG01000041.1 GCA_020717845.1 Marinifilum sp.
CCTAACCCCCTTTTTTAAGGGGGAATTTTTAATAATATCGCAGAATTTAGCTAAAAATCCCTATATTCTTGTAGCAAATCACCCTATTTCACAGATTGGGTTAATGTAGTGGCAAAGCTTGCCTCTGCTCTTTTCCAATGTAGAGACGCAACATTTTGCGTCTCTACTACATGCGACAGATTAAGGTTGACACGACAATAGTGTTGGCAAGCAGAAACAAATCTTGCGTTTATCTATTTTAGATATAAAGGAGGGTGATGGATAATGGTTTATGCCTTACAATAGTCTGGTTTGTAAGGATGTGTTCCCACTTTTTGAGGGTGGGACTAAAGGAGAATCTTATTCTCCTTTAGTCCTCTATGTTTTTTGTGGCGAACATTTTTAATCTGTGTCAAAATTTAACAAGTAGGAGGCTATGATAATGAAAAAGGTAATTTTAATGCTGGGAATTTTAACCATATCACCAATAATAATTATTGGTTGTGGTACTGCGAAAAAGGAGATCAAAGAGATTACTGTTCAAGAACAAAGTCGAAATATATCAAGTGAGCTTGCCAATGCTCCAAAGTGGGTATTAGACCCTTCCATAGAAAAAGGGCTTGGTGCTGTAGGTTCAGCTAAAATAGGAAAGGCTGGAATGCAATTTGCCAGAACAGAGGCTTTGGCAAATGGAAGAGACGATCTTGCCAGAATGATAAATGTTAAAGTATCAAATATGATAAAGAACTTTTGTCAGGCTATAGGTGTAGGAGATAATCAAACTGTAGATAAAACTTGTAGTCAGGTTTCAAAACAGGTTGCCTCTGAGGTATTAAGCGGTTCAAGACAAAAAGAGATGTGGATGTCTCCGAGTGGAGAGGTTTATGTTTTGATGATAATAGACACAAATCTTATCAAACAAGTAGTTAAGGATGGCATTGAGTCAAGTTATAAAAATGATGCAGTATTATGGCAGCAATTTCAAGCTAAAAATGCTCATGAGGAACTTGATAAAGAAGTAGACAAAGAATTTAACAAATTTAAGGAGCAAAAATAGGGTCTGATTTGCAATACTTGACAGGCATATCAGGGTCAGCTTCCTATAATTTTGTCAAGAATTTTTTCGATCTGAGCGGTTACAGATAATTACTTCAATTATAGAACACGGATGACACGGATTTGATGGATTTTCGCGGATTTTTTATCGGTGTTTATCCGTATTATCCGGCTAATCCGTGTTCTATTTATAATTTTCGTACCTTTATGTCTTTGTAGTTAATTCTAATTGCTCAGGTCGGATTGTTTTAAGCGAAAGTAAAAAGAGGAAATGCCTGCTTAATGGGTGGGGGTAAAAAAGGGGTAAAGAAATGGTGGCTAAAAAGCGTAAATGTCCATGGTTATCAATCAGTCTTGTCGTTGGCATTCTTGTCTCAATCCTTTATGGCAGCGGCTTGTTGGACCGATTGGAATGGATAGTGTATGACCTGAAATTCCAGCTTCGAGGAAAAATGGCTGCAGACAAGAATATAGTTATTGTAGCCATTGATGAGCATAGCCTCAAAAGTATTGGTAGGTGGCCATGGAATAGAAGCTGTCATGCTGAGTTAATCAACAAATTATCCAGGGCAGGTGCCAGAACTATTGCCATGGATGTGCTTCTGGCTGAACCAGAGCATCGTTGTCCAGTTGATGATAAAAAGCTGATTCAGGCAACAAAGGCATCAAACCGTGTTGTTTATCTGGTTGCCTGCAGCTTTATTGATGAGGTAGCACCCCTGGTAAAGAAACCCAGATGGGTGAAGCCTTTTCCAGAATTGGCTCAAGTCACTGAAGGGCTTGGCCATGGCGAGCTGGAGTCTCCAGCAGATGGTGTTATGCGTCGGGTAAGAATGGCAAATGAGATTAAAGGGGAAAGGTTTTATGCCTTTGGGCTGGAAATAGTGCGTAACTATTTGGGTCTTGAGAAAATAGTTGAACTAAAAGATTCATTTGGTATAGGGGATTTAAGGCTTCCAAAGAGGACTATGTATATAAACTTTGTTGGTTCGAGGTATGAACAAATATCATATTCTCGGGTATTAGCCGGCAGGTTTCCAGCAGATTATTTTAAGGGGAAAATCGTTCTGGTTGGTGCCACGGCTAAGGGGATGGGGGATGAAAAACTGACACCGTTTTCAAAGGGTGTCCCTACAACCTCTGGGATAGAGGTTCATGCTAATATTGTTCAAACGATATTAGAGGGAAATTATATCACTCTACTGAATAAATATAGCATTATTGTTCTGATCCTTTTGTTCTCTCTATACATTGCTATGCTTGTTCAGAGGTTAAAAAAGATCAAGGATGAGATAATAGCTCTATGTTTAATGATAGGAGGCATAGCTGCCTTTTGTTTTCTCTCCTTTTATCATCTCCGTCTTCATCTTCCCTTTATCCCTTTTGCTCTGATAATACTGCTGATAACTATAAGTATTGTCTTCTGGAAGATATTTTTGGTTGAGAAAAAACTAACCGAAAAAATTCTCGAATTCTTTAAGGTTGCCCAGAAAAAAGAAGACATGGCAGAACAGGTAGAGGCTATTGCCGAGTTTACCGAAAGATTAAAGGAACTGGATCAATTAAAATCAGATCTAATGTCCATGGTGGCTCACGATTTTCGTACCCCGCTTACAGTGATTAAGGGATATACAGCCTTGATGATAGATGGGGATACAGGGACTATTAGTGAAACCCAAAATGAGTTTTTGAAGACGATTGACGAGAGTGCAGATAGACTGTTAAACCTGATTAACGATTTCCTTGATGTGACCAGGATAGAATCGGGTAATCTGGAGATTAAGTATATAGAATTTGACCTCAAAGAATTGATAGTCTCTGCGGTTAAGGAATTTAGCGAAATATCTCAAAAAAAGAATGTCTCCCTGCAGCTGAATATCTCTGATAAATTGCTCCAGATAAAGGCAGATAAAGACCGCATCCGACAGGTATTGGATAATTTAATAGGTAATGCCATTAAATATACCCCGGAAAATGGGCATGTATTCATAGAAGCAGGAAAACTGGAGAACAACAATGTCATAGTAAGTATTCGTGATACAGGGATAGGTATCCCTGTGGATGAACAGAAAAAGGTGTTTGATAAATTCTTCAGGACAAGATTGGGACAGCAATTTTCGTTAGGCACTGGTCTTGGGTTATCAATCGTGAAGAATATTATCGAAAAACACAACGGCTCTATTACCGTTGAAAGCGAGGTGGGTAAGGGGAGTAATTTCACGTTTGTCTTGCCAGTGGAATAGGTCATATATGTCCTATAGGACATATTCGAAAAAGGAGGGTATCATGGGAACATTTCTTGTCAGAGAAGAGCTGGTTGATCTTATCCAAACCA
The DNA here is from genome assembly GCA_020717845.1 of Marinifilum sp. Taxonomy (GTDB): domain Bacteria; phylum UBA9089; class CG2-30-40-21; order CG2-30-40-21; family CG2-30-40-21; genus CG2-30-40-21. The sequence goes on from DYDG01000041.1 coordinate 3,371, forward strand.
GAGGGTTGGTTGAATGCCTGATAGATACAGAGACTCAGGTGCAGATAAATGGGCTGGAGTTAAGTCTTTGTGCAGTAGAGACATTTGTGGATAAAGGAGTGATTGGCTTTCATAATCAGGAGAGGATTCTATCTAAAACCAATGCCATAAGTCCAGATTCAGACGGATGGTTTCTGCTTCAGCAAGGACAATACAAGATAATCTTCAACGAGATAGTCAATATCCCCAAGGATATGATGGCTATTGCCAGACCTCGTTCAAGCCTGCTGCGGTGTGGTGTAAGCGTTGAGACTGCTGTCTGGGATTCTGGATATTCTGGCAGAAGCGAGGCACTGCTGCTCGTTCATAACTCTTACGGATTTCAGGTGAAAAAAGATGCCAGACTTATTCAGCTTCTCTTTTTTAGACTTCCAGAGATGGTCAATCAGGGGTATACAGGGATATATCATGGGGAAAATATATAGTAATCGTTCAGGTTATGGTAAATGTGGTGAGCACATAGTGCGATTTATGTGGCAGATATGGCATTTTCATAATTTATAGTTGACAAAACACAAATGTTGTGGTATATAATATAATAAGTTATACGAAAAAGGGAAGGGGTAAGGGATGCAAGCAGAAAATAATCTAACTATCTACATGAAAGACCTCTCTGTTCTGGTAAATCAACTTGCTATTAGTGGCAGGCATGACCCTTTGGCAGAAAACAGGATCAGAGAAACCTGTTCATTTTTGGCGACCATAATTGATAATAATGATGCCTATCAAGAGGGACATGCACAACGAAAGGCTGGGTATGCTGGGGCTCTTGCCTCTCAACTGGGGCTAAACGAGATGCAGCAAGAGACTGTTTCCTTAGCAGCTCTTTTGCATGATATAGGAAAGCTTGGGTTGGATGCTGATTTATTATTAAAGGTGGGCAAGCTTTCTGTTGAGGAATTAAAGGTAATAAGGAAACATCCACTTCTTGGTGAACGAATTCTGATGTCTCTTGGATTTTCATGGGATTTACTTTCTGCTGTCCGCTCCCATCATGAGTGCCCAAAGGGGAATGGCTATCCTGATGGTCTTCAAAGTAATGAGATCCCTGTTGAGGCATCTATTATAAAGGTCATAGATGCCTTTGGAGCCATGACAGATAATAGGCCATATCGGGGTGCCCTGCCTATAACTAAAGCAATAAGTGAATTGGAGAAAGGGAAAGGAATTGAATTTGATGGGGATATAACCAATGTTTTTATAACCATGCTTCAAAAAAGAGGCCTGGATGGAATTGATGAGATAAATAAGAGTTTCCCTATTGTTCCAAGGAAAAAGATACTTGTTGTTGATGATGACCCATTTATCTGTGATATAATTAAGATTAGACTGGAACAGGAAAACTTTGAGGTTATTACTGCTTCACACGGTTCAGAGGCGTTGCGAAAAGCATACTATGTCTTGCCTGATATGGTTATCCTTGATATTATGCTGCCAGATATGAATGGATACGAGATTTGTAAACGGCTGAGTAGTGATCCAAGAACATCAGGTGTTCCTATCCTGGTGCTAACTGTGCGGGATATTTCTGAAGAGGTTATTGCTTTTGAAAACGGTGCTGTAGATTTTATAAACAAACCCTTTGAATTGTCCTCTTTACTGGCTCACATCAATGCCCATTTGAAGAGATTTGACCGGACAAGGTCATTAAACCCATTAACAGGTCTTCCAGTCCGAACAATCATAGATGCTGAGATTAAAAGAAGATTGGCAAATAGAGAGAAACCATTTGCTTTAATGTGTATTGATGTTAATAGGCTTAAGTCGTTTAATGATTTTTATGGCTTTCTGCAGGGGGATAATGTTATCAAGCTGGTAGCACAGATTCTTGAAACAAGTGTCCAAACAGGATTTATCGGGCATAATGGCGGGGATGATTTTGTGGTGCTTCTTGAACCCAAGATGGTAGATGAGGCTTGCCAGAGGATTATCTCTTTGTTTGACGAAAAGATACATGGATTGTATCACCATGTTGATGAGGGTAGGGGATGCAGCCTTGCTCAGGATAGAGACAAAAGACTAAATGTCAACGCCATTCTAACACTGTCTATTGGTGTGGCTGTTAATGGTGAAAAGCAGGTATTTAAGAGACCATTAGATATCTTTGATGCTGCCTCAGAAATGATGGAATATTCCAAAACCTTGCAGGGTAGTGCCTATCATGTAGAATCTCGTTAGCTCCGGCCAGTCATCTCAAAAGTGCAATGATTTGATACTGTCTTAACACACCTCTGTGGTTAGAATAACCCGCTTGCATTGGAAGCTTATGAACTTATCTGTGTTTATCTGTGGTTGCAAAAAGGAGAGAAAGGAGAAAAAGGAGAGAAAATGCCTACACCGCTTGGTCATACATTGACAGGGGTAATTATTCATACAATCATTCGCAAGAAACGCAAGAAAAAGCAATCCTGTCAGTCGTGGATGTGTCTTTTGTTTTGCATCATTTTTTCCAGTCTGCCGGATATTGATTTTATTTCTCTATCAAATTCTTCTAATGGTTTTTTGTTGCCAGGGGTTGGATTGAGCTGGGAAAACCATCATGGGCCAACGCATTCACTTGGGTTTGTAATTCTAACCATGCTTGTTGTTATGGTTGTGGCAAGGATATTTCAAAAGAATTGGAAACAATGGGGTTTTATCAGTGGGCTATGTGTCTTTTGTCATGTTTTCATGGATACCCTTATCGTTAAAAAGGGATTGATGCTGTTTTATCCCTTGAGTACGCATCGAATTAGTCTGGTTACCGGCTTTCCATTTGGTTATTCTCCAGAGATGGGGTTTGTCGGCTTTGTGGTAATAAGTGCGGTTGAAGAAGCGATTATTCTTGGGTGTATTTTAGCTATTGTCTGGAGAATAATGAGATGAGCAGCTCCAATATGGTAAAACTCAAGCCCTTGCTTTGTGCCTTTGTGTTTCTTGCCTTTCTTGCCATCCCTCAGCAGCTTTTTGCTGCAGCCATGCCTCAATGCTTGCCCTTGACCATAGAGATTGCCCCACTTGAAATTACCACTAATGAGGATGGATATTCGATGGTAAGGGCAGAGGGTTGCAGTATTGTCTCGAATGTTGGACTGCCCATGCTGCCAGTGAAGGCGTTTTTTGTGCTCTTGCCTCAGTGCAGTGAGGTAGAGGGGATAGAGATAACATCCATTCAGCAGGAACGGCTGAAGGGCAAGTATCTTCTTAAAACCGTTTCGCCGCCTCGACCTGTTTCAGGGAAGCACAAAATACAAGGCTGTGTGGTTCAGCCTTCAGCCTTCAGCCTTCAGCCTTCCTCTGTCCTCCGTCTTGAATCCATCCAGCAGTGGGGAGGGTTTAATCTGGCATGTATGCAGGTATCCGGGGCAGAGTATGATGCCCAGTCAGGTGAGCTGACATGGATTAAGCAGGTTGAATTTAATCTCAAGCTAAAGCAAACCAATGAGACCCCTGTCTGTAGCAGGCGTCCTAACCCTTTTGCCCTTCAAAAATTAGTGGTAAACTCAGAGCTAATTCCCTGGTGTTGCCCTGTTCCTGCTTTTGCCCCAACAGCAGAAAGATACCTTATCGTAACTAATGAAGAGCTTGCCCCTGCCTTTCAAGCCTTGCTTGCTTCAAAGATTAACAAGGGGATGGAGGGGACTATTACCACTACCTCATGGATATACGAGCATTTTCAGGGCAGAGACAATCAGGAAAGGATTAGAAACTATATCAAAGACTACCAGCCAAAATACCTTTTGCTTGGTGGAGATACAGAGATAGTGCCATACCGTGGTGTCTATGCCTGGGTTGAGGGCGGGGTATTGGCTGATGAATTCTTCTTTGATGATAATATCCCCTGCGATATGTACTATGCCTGTCTTGATGGCGATTGGAACTACGATAAGGATAATCTCTATGGTGAGGTTGAGGATAGGGTGGATATGCTGCCTGAGCTATTTGTGGGTAGGGCACCAGTTAATACTATAGGTGAGACAGAAAATTTTGTGGCAAAGGTGCTCAGGTTTGGCTCTGGGACAGTTGGCAGCTATCCATACAGTGAGATGCTGATTGGGTGTAAGCTTGATAAGTTAAATGATGGCAAATTGATTATGCAGGCAATTAATGAGGTCATGCCAGGGAAGTATGAGGTAGCCTGTTATTATGATAGCGAGGGTTCAGCAAATAGAGACATGGTTATCTCTGGATTAGACGCCAATAAGATTGGCATGGTTGCTCATGCTGGTCATGCCAATAATTCTTGTCTGCAAACAGGTGATAGATACCTCTATAATTCTGACATCCATGAGCTATCCAATCCCTGTCCCTTTGTCTTCAATACCATTGGATGTTATGCTGGGTCATTTGAGGGTGCGTATGATTGCATTGGTGAGCAGATGGTTAAGAATGAATATGGTGCCGCTGCATTTATTGGCAATTCAAGGTATGGCTTGTATGATGAGACAAGCCCTATGCTTTACAGCGGTGAGTATCAGGTGGAATTTTTCAGACAGGCGATGCGTGAGGGATATTCGCATATTGGTGAGGCACTGGCAATGAGCAAGCTTGTTTTTGTTCCTCAAAGTAATACAGATACACCGTATCGTTGGATACAACACTGCCTTAATCTTCTCGGCGACCCGGAAATGGCTCTGCCAATGCCTATGGATATTCAGTCATTGTATCAGGTTATTCAGGGAAATGTCTCTGGAATAACTGCTCCAGGACAGTTATTGCCATTGATTATCACTCTGAAAAACTTCAGAGATAATGACTGTGCCAGTCTGAGTGTAACATTGAGCACTGATGATCCTTATGTGATTATTACCACCAATACCGTTACCTTTGATGCCCTATTAACAGGTGAGATAATCAGTAATACCAGCCAGCCATTTGGTTTTATGCTTAAATACAGCTGTCCTTATGAGCACAAGATAATGTTTGCCCTGACCATAAACGATGGAACATCTATCGCTACAGATACCATTTATCTAACCGTTAGCCGCATAGCATCAAGCATGGACAAGATCATCTGTTACCCAAATCCATGTGTCAGCCAGCATCTGGTCACTATAGCCAATATCCCATCAGGCAAGGATGCCGTGGTTTATATCTATAACCTTTCAGGAGAGCTGGTGCGAAAGATAGAGGCTGTAGAGCTGATGGCTGGCGGTTCAATGACTGCCCGATGGGACACAATGAACGATGATGGGAAAATGGTTGCCTCTGGCATCTACTTCTATCGGCTGATATGCTCTACTGGTGTTAAGACTGGCAGAATAGGGATTGTCCGGTAGGGAACGGTTGCGACCGTTCCCTACAACCCTACACCCCTACACCCTACAACCTATAACCACTTACACAGCCCCATCTCATGCTTATGCAAAAGCTCCTGATGAGAGGGGATGATGCGGATAGATATGGTGTATCGTCCGCTGTCATTTGGATGAAACCTGGTATGGTAGCGATATTCTCCTGTTTGCGTTTTATCTTCAGTTTCCATAGCTACCAGGTGAACATGCCCTTCACTATCCTTAACATAAAGCTCAACCGTTACATCTGCTGGCTGAAGTTTTCCATTTCCAAGGGACACAGACACCTCAACAAATTTTGATTTGCCAAACATTATTGGAGAGTCATCTCCATCCAGCAGGGATAATCTGACATCCTTCCAGTTGTCCAGGATATTCTTTTTCCATACTGCCAATTCCTTAGCAATGGCATGATCGTTTGTAAATCGCCTTTTACCTGCATCAGAGGCTTTGATGTAACACTTGCGGGTATATTCCCGAACCATCCTATCTGTATTAAATATAGGGGCTATGGTTTTTATGGATTCCTTTGACATCCTTATCCATTCACTTTTTTCTTCATCTTTGTAATAAAGGGGAATGATTTCTTCTTCAAGCAGAGAATACAGGGAATTGCTATCATCAATATCCTGTTTTGTCGGGTCATCATACCCGCGTTCATCACCAATTGCCCAACCGTTTCCTTTGCCAGAGATGCTATCTCTTTCATAGCCTTCAGCCCACCAGCCATCAAGGATACTCAGGTTAATGCCGCCATTTGCAGCAACCTTTTGCCCGCTTGTCCCACTGGCTTCATACGGTCGTCTTGGTGTATTCAGCCAGACATCTACGCCAGAGACAAGGTGTCTGGCAATATTAATGTCATAGTTTTCCAACAAAACAATTCGTTTGCGAAATTCAGGCATTTGAGAGACATTGTATATCTGGCGGATAACATCCTGACCATGATTATCAGCTGGATGAGACTTACCGGCAAAGACAATCTGCACCGGTCTTTCAGGGTTATTAACAATCTTTTTCAGTCGTTCTAAGTCTCTGAGAATAAGGTTTGCTCGTTTATAGGTAGCAAACCGTCTGGCAAATCCAATGGTTAATATCTCAGGGTCAAGAACATTTTCTGCCTCTCTGATCTCGGTTGTGGAGGCCATATTCCTGATGCGTTGTTTCTTTAGATTGTTTCGAACAACCTCAATCATCTTGCGTTTGATATCCTGTCTGACACCCCAGTAGATGTCATCAGGTGTGTCATAGAGTTTTTTCCAGAACTCAGGCTTGGATAAATTACTTCGCCACTCCTGTCCAAGGTATTGATCGAAAAAGTCTGCCATGGGTGGGGTAATCCAGGTAAAGGTATGGATACCATTGGTGATATAGATGATCGGGTTCTCTTCTGCAGGAATATCTGGCCAGAGATCTTTGCAAAGATTACTGGTTATTTGCCAGTGCAAAAGGCTGACTGCATTAGTATGCTGGGCAATTCGAAAGGCCAATCGTGTCAGATTAAAACCTGACTCTTCGCTTCCAAGCTTCATAAACTCATCACGGCTTAAGCCAACCTCTTCCCAGTAATGTCGGAAGTAACGATCCTTCATCTCCAGCGGAAAGACATCGTGTCCGGCGGGGACAGGGGTATGGGTAGTAAAGACTGTTTTGGCACGAACCACCTCCATTGCTTCGTAGAAGTTTAAGCCATTGTTTTTAACCTGATTACGAATACGTTCCAATCCCATAAGCACAGAATGCCCCTCGTTCATATGCCACACGGTTGGTTTTATGTTCATTGCTTGAAGTGCCCGCACACCGCCTATACCCAGGACTATCTCCTGAGAGATACGCATATCCAGGTTGCCGCCATAGAGCTGATATGTTATCAATCGGTCATTTTCATTGTTAAGGGCTGTATCTGTATCAAGCAGGTAAAGTGGTATCCTGCCTATCTTTGCCTCCCAGATATTTACATATACCTTGCGGTCGGCTATATCTACATCTATGATTAAAGGCTCCTTAGTCTTATCATCATACACACGGCGAATGGGCATCTCCTCAAATTCGTTGTCAATATATTCGGCAATTTGATTGCCATGCCCGTCTATCTTCTGAGAAAAATATCCATGTCGATAGAGTAAGCCTATGGCAACAAAGGGAAGCCCAAGGTCGCTTGCTGCCTTACAATGATCACCTGACAATATGCCCAACCCTCCAGAATAGATACTCAATGACTCATGAAGACCATATTCAGCTGAGAAATAGGCAATTATTTCCTCCCTGTCCCCAAATCGATGATTGAACCATGTGTCTGTTTCAGAAAGATAGTGGTCAAAAGCAGCCATAATCTTATTGTATTCAAGGAGATAGGTTCTATCCTTGCTTGCCCTGTCTAATTTATGCTGGCTTACCTCCTTCAGGAATTTGATAGGGTTATGCCCTACCTTTTTCCAGAGGCTGCGGTCAATAGATGAAAAAAGCAGTAAGGCATCCGGGTTCCATGAAAACCAGAGATTACCGGCTATTTCATTTATTCGGGTAATTCTTTGCGGCACAGTAGGTTGAACGAACAGTTCCATTGTCTTGGGCATATATTTCCTCCGTATTTGTAGTCCTGCAAGCATTGCTTGTGGATTAGTAAGCGTTTGTCAGGTATCAGAATAATAGATGGGTTAGCACCCATCCTATGTTAGACATAGATGTTAAACTCATACGGACAGAATCAGATGTAGGATGGATAGAGCGGCGTAACCTATCTATTCCTCTGTTTCTGGCTGATACCTGAACCTTGCACCTATTTGTGCTGGGGAATAAAGCAAACTCTTCTGTAAACGTTCCACCAGTAACATCGATCTGACACGGAATGCCATATATACTTTAATCTGCGTCCCATTTCCATATTATTTGTGGCAAAACGCTCTAATTGCTCAGGTCGAATTTATGCGGTTACTTTTTGCTGACCTTGACTGAGAATGTGCAATGCCATTCTTCTTACCACTGCTGCTGGGTCAGATGCTTTTAAGACTGCACTGACAACAGCTATTCTCTGGACACCAGTTTCTAACACTTGTGCAAGGTTATCTTCATTTATTCCGCCGATAGCCACTATAGGTAAGCTGATTGTTTTGCAGATTTCATGAATTATTTCGCAGCCTATTGGATTAACATCAGGCTTGGTTGTAGTGCTGTATACTGGCCCAATGCCAATATAATCTGCACCATCCTCTGCTGCTTGTCTTGCTTGAGCAAGGCTGTGGGTGGATATTCCAATTATCTTATTTCCCATAAGGTTACGAGCAACATCTATCGGCAGGTCGTCCTGTCCAAGGTGGACACCGTCTGCCCCAGTTGCCAGGGCAATATCTATCCGATCGTTTATGATCAAGGGGATAGCTGCTTCATCTGTTATCTGTCGCAACATATCAGCCAGGATGATTAATCTGCTATCAGGCATATTCTGCGTATTCTGTATATTTTTAACCCGCAACTGAATAACACCAACACCTGCGGCAATTATCCCCTTAACATAATCCCTATCCCATATCTTTTCACCAAGAAGCCCATAATCAAGGATAAGATACAACCCGCAAATGTTCTTATTCCTTCCAACAGCTTGCAGCACAATCTGTTCCAGTTCGTATACCTGATACCTCAATGCCTTTATCCTGCAGCCTGTTTCTTTGTCGTTTAGCTTACCAAACTCCTCCAATACCCGCATAGCCTCCTGGCTGCGTTTCATATTCGCTTTTATTATCCCTGCCCTTCCTGTTCTGCAACCCTCTGTCTCTACATGTATATCCAGCCCAACATCGTCATGGCTATCTCGGGCAGAGATAAGCAGGGATGAATCAAATGCCGTATCTATCAAACCAGCAATCTCATGCCTTACTCTTTTTAACCTTTCACTCATCTCCTGATCGTTTAGATCAAACCTTGCCAATTCTTCAACTACCCTTAGTCCTTCACTGGCTCGATTGAGATTGGCGTCAATAATCCTCAATATCTTTTTGTCCACTGTCACTTTTGCATATCTCGCATCCTGCCAAGGAGAAAGAAGATAAGGACAATTATCAGCAAAATAATAACCTTTGTTAAGCCAAAGGAAATAACCATCAAGCCAACTGCCAATCCAAGCAAGCTGCCTATTACTGTGCCCGGATTTTCAGCGATAAAGGCTAACAACTTTTTTTTCAAATCATTCATCAGCTGTATTTCCTCCTTTTGTAATTGTAGAAAATTGTAGAAAAAGGGGTCAAGTGAAGGATAGGAATTTTTTTTTCTTATCCTCGAACCCTCGAACCCTTTAGTCCCTTAACTTGCATACTCTACCCCTCGCAATCTGCCGCCAGTATAGAATATTTCCTCTACCCTGACACCAACAGATTTTACGCTTACCATACCAATGCCTGCCTCTAAAGATTCCTTTATCTTGACCTGCAGCTCAGAGATTGCCTGAGTAACTGGAATATCTGAGGTTATAGCAATAACAAGGCTTGCCTTGATGTATTTTTTCTTTATGGTCACCCTTGGTTTTATCCTGCGGATGTTTGGCTCCTGGGAGCAAACCCTGATAATAAAATCCTCAACAGCCTTTCGTGTAACCTTTACCTCGCCAATGGCATTTCGGAAGGCGACCCCTTTTTCCTCCTGGCTAAGGATACAGCTGGTATAGATAATCAGCAGCCCGATTATCCACAGCAAGACCCCAATCTGAGTAATAACTACTTTGTGATGTGGATCATTGATATATGTAAAAACAAGGTTTGTATCAACCATTCCAAGCCCAACACCAATGCCAGCAGTTCCCAGAACGAGTAACAACAAAACACTCAACACCAACCCAAATTTGTTAATAAAAGCCATAACTATACCTCCTTTAGACTGAAGACTGAAGGCTGAAGACTGTTAGGCTATAATTTTTTCCCTGCCTAATAGTCTAACAGTCTATAGCCTATTTACTTATTACTTAAGTTTTCTTCCTTTCTCGTGTTTTTCATCGTGTTTCTCACCTATCAAATGGACACCTTGAATATACACATTCACCTCGACCACCCTTAAGCCAGTCATGGATTCTATAGCATTCTTCACACATTCTTGAATCTTTCTCCCTATCTCTGCAATTGAATGCCCATATTCAACGATAACAGAGATATCAATGGCAGCCTCTTCCTCTCCAACCGAGACCTTTATCCCTTTGGTTGCCTGACCGCCAGTAATGATCTTGGCTATTCCATCAACAATCCCTTCGCTCATTCCTACCACACCATCAACCTGGGTAGCAGCAACACTGGCTATAGTGGCAATAACCTCATCGCTTACCTTTACGCTTCCGATATTCGATTGTTCCGCCATATCTCCAACCCTCCTTATCTTTTGGTAGCACATGCTTCCAGCTTGTGAATCATAACACAGGCAAGAATACCTGCGATACTTTACTTTTTATCCATATAATTCAAGAAATGGGTATGAATCTCTCCCTTGATAAATAATTTATTATTTAGTATCTTCTGATGAAATGGAACCGTTGTTTTTATCCCATTGACAATAAACTCAGACAAAGCCCTTCTCATTCTGGCCATAGCCTCTTTTCTATCATGACCATAGGTGATGAGCTTGGCTATTAAGGCATCATAGTTTGGAGGGATGGTATAACCAGCATAGATATGGGTATCCAGCCGAACACCAGGTCCGCCAGGCAGATGAAGGCTTTCTATTTTACCTGGTGAAGGGGCAAAGTTGTTATCAGGATCAGCAGCATTTATTCGACATTCAATAGCATGGCCAGAAACAACAACATCCTTTTGAGCAAGTTTAAGCTTTTCCCCTGCAGCTAATTGGATTTGCAGCTTTACCAGATCCATCCCAGTAACCAATTCAGTCACAGGATGTTCTACCTGAATACGTGTATTCATCTCAATAAAGTAAAAATCCTTTTTCTTTGAATCAAACAAGAATTCTATGGTTCCAGCACTCTTATATTTTACAGACTTAGCTGCTTTTACCGCAATCTCACACATCTTTTGTTTTATCTTTGGGTCAAGATTTACTGCTGGAGATTCCTCAATCAGTTTTTGGTGTCTTGACTGGATAGAGCACTCCCTTTCGCCAAGATGAATAACATTACCATAATTATCAGCTAATATCTGCACCTCGATATGCCTTGGCTCATGGATATACCTTTCTATATAAAGGGATGAATCCTTAAATGCCTTTTCTGCCTCCAGCCTGGCTGCATTAAGCATTGGCTCAAGCTGTGATGAATCTTCAATAATCCGCATCCCTTTCCCGCCGCCACCAGCAGCAGCCTTAATGATTACAGGATATCTAATCTGCTGGATTATCTTTTTTATTTCAGCTATGCTGCTTACAGCCTCTAATGAACCAGGGACAATAGGAACACCAGCCTTTTTCATCAGCACCTTTGCCTCTATCTTATTCCCCATGCTGGTAATTACATCTGGTGATGGACCAATAAAGGCAATATTATGTTCAATACAAATCTCTGCAAAGGTAGCGTTTTCAGCCAAAAAACCATATCCTGGATGAATGGCATCGCATTCAGTAATGATAGCCGCACTAATTATCTGCGGTATATTAAGATAGCTTTCTGAAGCCGGAGCAGGACCAATACATACCCTCTCATCTGCAAGTTGAGTATGCAGGGAATCTACATCTGCTTTAGAATATACGGCAACGGTCTTTATATCCAGATCCTTTGCTGCCCTGATGATCCTGAGGGCTATCTCACCCCTGTTAGCAATAAGAATTTTCTTAAACACCTATTATTTCTCCTGTTTCTTGTTCATGACTCAAGGGATTATTATTCGGTGGCTCAATCAAAAACAACGGCTGATCATACTCTACAGGCTGCCCATCCTTGATCAATATCTCTGTAATTACCCCGGATACCTCTGCCCGAATCTCATTGTCTATATCTACAACTTTAACCCGTCCAAGAACTTGAGATGGCTTGATAGTTGATCCTGTCTCGACATAAGGGATGTCTCCTCTCTCTGGATAAAGATAAAATATCCCAACCAATGGTGAGCAAAGCTCCATGGCTGCAGACTCAGGCTGTGCTGATGTATCCGTAGACAGCTCATCATCCTCGTCAGCCCCCCTATCCCCTCTATCAGAGGTCATAGCCATGACATTGCTTGAACGGCAAATCTTTACCTTAAGAGAGGCATCCTCAATCTCAAGCTCACCCAAACCATTTTCATCCATGATATCTATCAGGCTTTTAACCCGTTGACGAATATCCATAATCTATATCCTCATTATAAGGCTGAAGGCTATTACTCGATGTTCAAGGTTTTTCTGGCTCATAGGAACCACCAGTCCAAAGTAGTAAAATACCAGCCGATATTCTTGTAGCTGCGACCCTTGTGGTCGCTTCTTATTTCTCATGCGTGGTTGAAAGATAGCGGGGACAAGCCCCGCAGCTACAAGTACTATCATAGGTGGCAAAAACCTTGAACATCGAGTATTAGGTATTATCTTCAGCCCACCCACTTGAATTTACGCCCTTTCAATATATGTCTTAGTACGGGTATCAACGCGAATAAGATCATCCACATTTACAAACAATGGAACCTGAACAACTATCCCTGTTTCCATGGTAGCTGGTTTTGTTGCTCCAGTGACGGTATTCCCCTTAAACCCAGGGTCTGTTTCTGTAACCCTTAGATTCACGGTTGTAGGCAATTCTATACCCATGATCTCACCAGTATCATCCCTTGCAAGAAGGCTGGCTTCATCATTTTCCTTTAAAAATCCAGCAGCATCACCAACCTTATTTTGCGGAACCTCTATTTGTTCATACGAATCACTATCCATAAAGGTATAATTATCTTGAGATTGATAAAGAAAGCTTACATTTCTCTTAAAAACCTTGACTAAATGAAACTTTTCCTCTGGACGAAGGGTTTTCTCAACGATCGATCCAATATGGAAATTCTTGAACTTAGCCTTGACAAATGCCCCTCCCTTTCCTGGCTTTACATGCTGGAAATCTGTGCAGGTGAACAATGTATTGTCCATCTCTACAATCATTCCCGGACGAATATCGTTAGCAGCAATCATCTCTATTTCCTCCTCGCTTAATATCAATAATCCAATTTAAAATAATATTATAGCAAATTTCTGAATATTGTCAAGGAATTTCTTGTTGTCTATTATATTAAAGACAGAGAGCGTTGCATAGCAACCAAAGCAGTTCCTATATTTGACATAGGTTTTAAGAAATTTCAGCAAGAGAAAACTTGCCAAACAGTTCAAAAAAGTTCAAAAAGGCATGATTTGCCAACTTGACAATATTTTGCGAAATAATAGTTGCAATATTCCCCGATATAAGATAAAATATAATCAGGATCCCCTCCTTCCATTCTGTGGCTAAAAGCTAACCGTTTAGGTTGCAAAAAACTTGAACATCAAGTATAAAGGTTATATACCATGTTAAATGCTTTAAGTTTTGATATTGAAGATTGGTATCATAGTATTGGCTCTATTTCTTTTGAGGAATGGGATAGATATGAGGATAGGCTTACACTAAACCTGAATAAAATCTTACCTGTATTGGATGAATATAACCTTAAAGCTACATTCTTTATCCTGGGTTATATCGCCAGGAAAACTCCAGAAGTAGTCAGGATGATACATCAATCCGGTCATGAGATAGCGGTTCATGGTTATAACCATAAATTATTATATCAACAGACACCTGATGAGTTCAGGGAAGATTTAAAAAGGGCTATTGGCGTGATTGAAGAATTGATTCAGGACAGGGTAATAGGATATAGAGCACCCTATTGGAGTATTAATAAACAGTCGTATTGGGCATTAGATATTATCAGACAGGAAGGGTTACTCTATGACTCCAGTATCTATCCTATAAAGACTCATCTTTATGGGATGCCTTCCTCTTCAAGGTTTCCTTATCGAATTGGGACTACTGCAGACAATCCATTAATCGAATTTCCACCTTCTACTATTAGACTATGTGGATCTAATCTTCCCATGGGTAGTGGGTTTTACTTCCGTGCCTTTCCATACCAACTGACCAAATGGGGATTAAACAGGATAAATAATGAAGGTCACCCTGCGTTGATTTGTCTTCATCCACCTGAATTTGACCCCATGAAACCCAAATTAAAAATGAGAACCTTTGGTGGATACATATTGCATTACTATAATTTATCTACGACCTTAAAAAAATTTAATTGGTTAGTCCAAGGATTTAAGTTTGGCACAATAAGGGAAGTGCTTTCCGGGATGGGATGGTTAATATGCTGAAAATATGTGAATTGACTGTGGCTGATGAAACATATTGGGATGATTACATCAACAAATCACCTGTCTCAACCCCCTACCATTTGTCAGGATGGAAAAGGATTGTTGAAAAAACCTTTTGCCATAAACCATATTATATTTTAGCTAAAGAAAGGGAAGAAATTGTTGGAGTTCTCCCTTGTTTTTCAATCAGGCATCCTGTCTCAGGGTGCAGCTTGATTTCTCTTCCATTTACCAGTTATGGAGGGGTATTGGCAGATAATCCTGAGGTTGAAGATGCACTGATTAGTGAAATAAAGCGGCTAACCAATACACTTGGTGCCAATTACCTTGAACTGCGAAATATCACTCCATCTAATGGGCAAGGATTATGCCTTAAGGATATTTATGCAACCTTTGTTATGGATATAGGAAGTGATTTAGAAAATATGTGGGACAGGATGCCAGCAAAGAATCGTAATATGGTGAGAAAGGCATTAAAATCAAATCGCTCAGAGGGAGACTCTCTGGCGGAGGGAGCACTGGCAGCAGACCTTCTGCCTCTGGCAACTGATATAAACAGGGATTACCTGAGTGATTTTTATTCTTTATTTGCTCGCAGGATGCGTGAGTTAGGAACACCAGTATATTCACTCAACCTCTTCCAAAATATTATGGAGGAATGGGAAACAGCCACTATCTTAGTAATTAAAAGGCAGGCTATGGTTATAGCCGCCGGATTATTAATTCCATTCAAGGATACCCTGTATAATCCATGGACAGCCTCGAATAAGGATTTTTTGTCATTAGCCCCTAATAATTTATTTTACTGGGAGTGTATAAGATATTGTCATGAGAATGGATTAGCCCATTTTGATATTGGCCGCTCAATCTGGCATTCAGGGACGTTCAATTTCAAAAAGAATATTGGAGCTTTCCCCAAACAACTCTATTATCAATATTATCTGAATAAGGCTAAGGATATGCCAGGGATTGATGCCAATAATCCAGGGTATCATGTGTATATAAAGATATGGCAGAGATTACCGCTCTGGTTGACAAAAATGCTTGGACCGGGAATAATAAGGTATATCCCTTGAAGGATTACTTAATAATTCCATGGTCTTTCTTCCAATCATTATAGAGGGTAGGGGCAGCAAGAATAATTAAAAAGAGTACAACCATCCCAATGGATAGATATATCCCTATCATGGTAAGTCACCTCCTCTCTGTAACTCGATGTTCAAGGTTTTTTTGTGGCTCATGAGAACCACCAGTCCAAAGTAGTAAAATACCAGCCGATATTTTTGTAGCTGCGACCTGCCAGAGGCAGAAGGTCTGCTGCCAGTGATACCTCCCGCAGCTACAAATATGGTAAGCCGTTCTATTCTGACTATCACAGATTGAAAAACCTTGAACATCGAGTGTAAGCAAGGAAAATCACAATTTGTGCCAGTATTGAGTATAGCAGAGAGTAATTGAAATGTCAACTGATTAATTTCACAAAAAGTAATGGGTCAATTGGTAGTCGAACGGCAAGTGAACGGAAAAGTGAAGCAGAAACGAAAGTGTGGGGTGGGAACAGAAGAGCGGTGTGCGGTGAGCAGTATGCAGTAAGCGGAGAGTGCTGGATAGGTGGTGAGTGGTGGACGGTAAGCGGGAAGTGCTGGGTGGGTGGATAGCGGTGTGCGAATTAAAGAGGCTCCGACCAGCTATTGCGTATTTGTTCATTGGTTCGTCGCCGATTATCCGCAATTTCCTGATCAATTTTAGCCGTATATTGCTGTAGCTTCTGAAACATTTCGAGCTGTACGAGTAGGGCAATTTACTGCAAAAGAGTTCGCTGAGACCGCAAAAGAAGAGTACTTTAATAATATAAAAAACAACAAAATTGCTATTAATCTCTGCGTTCTCTGCAGTGAAAAAATCTGGTGGTGTCTGAAATTGGCTAAGAGAATATGTAGTCACTCTGGCGACCAC
>DYDG01000042.1 GCA_020717845.1 Marinifilum sp.
AGTGGAGAGGAAGAGGGATTAACCCCAAAAATCCCGTAGCATTTCGACAGTGCTCAATGACCACATTCGGTCCCTGAGCCAAGTCGAAGGGCGACAATGCTCAATGACCACGACTGAACGGACAAATCACGGACAAATCCCCGTCTGGAACGCTGGCACGTCTTCACCAGCAAGCCAGAAGGTCAGCGTTTTTTCTGAGCTACATCATCTGTAGTACACTATGCCATTTGTTTTTGTGAGTTACGTTTATGGTTTTAAAGTGGCAGGGACAAGGAGGTAGCCCACAAATATTGGTGTGCTATTTGGATGCGTTTGACATGGGCTTATCCACATGATTCGTTAAAAGAACCGCAATACTATGTCTGGTCATCTGCTCTTTTACGGTATATACATTACTACCTTATTTCTCCCCTGCTGTTTGGCATCATAGAGTGCCTTATCTGCCTTTGCCAGCAGCTCTTTTTCTGTAGATATGCCTGGATTTGGGTAGGTGGCTGTTCCGAGGCTGGCTGAGAGCTGATGTGGCTTTCCGGAAATCTGATATGGGGCAGAGTAGATATTGCTTCGTATCAGATCAGCCAGATTAAATCCAGTGTTCTGATCAGTCTCTGGTAAAACCACGGCAAACTCATCCCCGCCAAATCGAGCCACAGTCCCTTTATTGCCAACGGTTTCCTTAATAATATCAGCTATGGTTACTATCAACCGGTTACCCTCTGCATGTCCAAAGGTATCATTAACATATTTTAATCTGTCAAAGTCCAGCATGAGAAATGTTAATTGACTCTGATACTGGACAGCAAAGCTGAATTCCCTGACCATAAAATCCTCAAGATACCGATAGTTATACATCTTGGTCAGCTCATCCTTCTCAGCCATCTCTTTAACCTTGGCAAAGAGACGAACCTTTTCTAATGTAACCGAGACCTGATTGGCGACAATAGTTAGCAGCCTTCTCTGCAATGGGGTAAAGGCATCCTTATTAAAGCTGTTGATGTTTAAGAAACCAATTATCTCGCCCCTGTAATTCAATGGAGCGATTAAAAAACTCTGGAATTTTTCGACCCCAATCCAATACAGATTGCCAGTCTCACCCTCTTCTGTTGAATAGGCAACCTTTCTAATCTTATCAGGATTTGTCTCTGTCCATGCAGTTTCTAATTGCTTTTTTATGTGATTAAGACAGTTATCGTTGACAAAACAAGCCTGCTTTATCTGACTAACAATCCTGTCATTATCAAAGTAGAGATAGCTGCCGGCATGGTAATTAAAGAATTGCTGAATGCGTTCCAACACCCAGTATAATATCTCCTGGGGAAGGGACATCAGCGGTATTTCCCTGGATATGCTGTATAAAATACCCAATTCCTCGGTTTGAGCCTCTAATTCCTCCTTTTCTCTTATCAATTCCTCAGTCTTTTTTTCTAAGACCTCTTTTTCCTTGATCAAAACCTCTTTTCCTTTTACCTCTTCTAATAATTCTTCTTTTTCATGCTCTAACACCTCTTTTTCATGCTCAAGCTCATCCAGCTCTCTTCGCAGTTTTTCTTTTTCAGCCAGACTGGTTGCAGCTGCCTCTTTCTCTCTTAACAATGCCTCTTTACTCTGGATCAACTCCTCCTTGATCCGAATCAGCTCCTCTGTATCCCTGACCCTGGTCGCTATCTCTTCCTTTTCATCCACTAATTTTTTCTTCTCATCCTCTGTCTCTTCTAATTGAGTTGCATACTGATTTATCTCTATGGATACCTTTTCCTTTTCCTCTGAAAACATAGCCTTTGAATTTTTAATGGCAATAGCTGCATGACTACAGACAATAGAGAGGAGTTTGATGTCACTTTCATTAAATGGTTGACGTGTTGACTTATTGTTAACATTAATAACCCCTATAATCTCATTGCCTATTTTTAGCGGGGCAGAGATCAAGGATTTGGTGTAATATTTTGGTGAATTTTGCTGAATGCTGAACCTTGAATCATTGGTCACATCCTTGACCAGAAGCGGCTCACCTGTTTTAGCCACAAAACCCACAACTCCGCGGCCAACAGGCAGTTTTGTCTTTTTTGCAACGGCATCATCCATGCCTATGGCTGCCTTAATGCTCATCTCCTGGGTAAGCGGGTCAATCAACATCAGTGAACAGAGCTCAGCCTTCATTGCTTTAGCCGTGAGATTAACGATAAGGCTGTAAAGCTTTTCAGGTTCTAATGTCAGAACAAGCATCCTTGATTCCTCGAACAACTTGTAAAACTCAGCCAGTGTATGAACCTCTTCACTTTTTTCTGTAAGCTCTTGATGCTTTGTTTTAGTTTCCATCGCCAGCTGGCAGATAAGGGCAATAAGCTCTATATCCTGTTCCAGCATAGCAACAGACATTCGATGTCCTCTTCCAAGTGAAGTAAGAAAGGTATTTTTATCTATTACACCAAACTTTTCAATAAGAGATACATAATGAGTTGGTTCAACCCTTGGGTCAATCATCTCACAGCCGCCAAGCACACCAACAACAATATTATTCACAAGAATAGGGCAATAAAAACCGAGAAATCCAGAGGGACAGGAGAATACTGTAGGTGTCTTTTGCTCTGTTGCCTGACGAAGGCAGTCCTTGAATACCTGTCCGCATTCTATTTCTCCACTATGGGTGGCTTTAATTGCCCGGCAATAAAGATGATCCTGCTCCTCATTAAATACCAATTGCCCCTCAGGTGTGGCAATCCAGCAAGAGGTTATGCCAATCCTTTCTAATAAGACGCTTCGAATCATTGACCAGCCGCGTGTATTTATAAATTGTTCTAAAATATCTATTTTATTCAATGTGCTCCCCTTTGACCAAAGATCACCAGTAAGGTTTTTAACATCAGCTTGAAGTCTAAGATAATGGAATAATTCTTTATATACAAAAGATCATACTTTAACTTATTTTTGGGAGAGATGTCATAGCTGGCATTTACCTGTGCTAATCCGGTAATACCCGGTCTAACCTTGAACCTTTTGCTATAACCGGGGATTGCTGTTTTGAACTGTTCGACAAAGAACATCCTTTCTGGTCTTGGACCTACCAGACTCATCTGTCCCAGGAGGACATTGAGGCATTGAGGGAGCTCATCTATACGGGTATGTCTTAGAAATCTGCCCAATTTTGTAATTCTTCCATCGTCTTTTTGGGCAAGCACCGGGCCTGTGCTCTTTTCTGCATCTGCCCTCATTGTCCGAAACTTATAGATATTGAATAGACGATTATTTTTACCAACCCTTTCCTGACTGAAAATAATTGGTCCAGGAGAGTCAATCTTGATAATGATAGCGATAATCACTAAAAATGGGAAGAGGACAAGAAGTGTCAAGAGGGATGCAGATATATCAATAATCCGCTTAAGGCTCCTGTTCCATCCTGAAATGGGCTGGATATTTACATCAATTAAGGGGATAGTTTCTATTCGTATGGTTTCCAATTTGCCGATAACAGATTCATATATATCAGGCACGGTCTTAAACTTGACTCGCTCATCCTCACAACTCAACACTATATCCCATAATTTCTGGTTATTGATTGGAGGGATGGTAATAATTACCTCATCTATCTGGTGTTCCTCTATTATTTGAAGCAAATTGGAATATTGCCCCAGGGTATTTTCACTTTGCACCTCTCCAACAAACCCAATCAATTCATACCCTGATTTTGGTGTTTTTTGTATCTCCTCAGCAACAGCCCTACCCTCGTTTCCATCACCAACAATCAGAACCCGTTTGATTGGCATGGTTAATTCCCGAATAAGTATTCTCCAGCCGCTTAAAAGAAAGATATTAAGAAACCATGAAATAACAAAAACAGAGGTAGGAAATGCTGTGGCAATGGTTCGATTAGCATAGGTAACGACAATAACCACAAGCATACCAGATGTAATTGCCCTAAGTATTGTTATATGGATATCTTCACCATCCTTTTTCCAGAGGTATGCCCCGCTGCCGTAAAGAGCAAGGAGCATGATGGTTGTGATTGCCATCCACATGGTCTGGTAGGCACAGAAGTTTGATGAAGGAAGGATACCGCCAAATCTGATTAAAAAGGAGCCGATTATCCCGACATTAATTAGTAAAGCGTCGATTATTACGGAAAGAATAATCCACATGAAGTTTCTCCTTGAGTCATGAAGGCACAGAAAAGCACAGAAGCAAAATTCATTAATTTTTCAAGTATACAACATCTTTTTAGAGATGTCAAGGGGTTTTTCAAGATAAACGCATCCAAGTTCCACAATTGTAGGTATGTAAATAGTAAAGATGCGATGCATCGTGTCTTTGCTATCTGTTATTTTCAAATCTTTGTAATTTCCAAGCGAAAAAACATTGCATTTTAGAGAAAGATATGATATAGTGTAATAGATATGGTTTGGATCCTCTTAATGTAAGGGTTGCAATATATGGATGGGATATTGATTATTGATAAGCCCGCGGGTATGACATCACACGATGTAGTGGCTATTATTCGACGAATTGCTGGACAACGCAGGGTTGGACATGCTGGAACATTGGATCCAGAGGCAACAGGGGTATTAATAATACTCCTTGGAAAGGCAACACAGCTCTTTGAAGAGATGAAAAAGACACGAAAGGAATATATTGCTGGAATAAAGCTGGGTATTACTACTACCACTCAGGATGCCTGGGGAGAAACGCTTACGAAAAATACAGGGGTTGAGATTGAAGAGGCAGAGGTAATGGCAGCTATGGAGAGATTTCGGGGCAGGATAACCCAGATTCCTCCCATGGTCTCAGCTATCAAGCATAAGGGCAAACCGCTTTATAAACTTGCCAGGGCTGGACAGGTAGTAGAACGACAGCCACGAGAAATAGATATTTTTGAGCTAAGCCTTCTATCATTTGATCATGAAAAGCAAGAGGGAAAGATCCGTGTTATATGTTCGTCTGGCACTTATGTGCGGACATTGTGTGCTGATATTGGGGATGTGCTTGGGGTTGGTGCGCATATGTGCTCACTTAGAAGGATGAGGGTGGGAGAGTTTTTTATAGATAATGCTGTCACACTGGAGGAATTGGGCAAAGGGATGGCATTGGATGAGGTAGTCCTGCCTATAGATAAAGTAAAACCTATTGCAAGTATTCCGCTTTCATCTGACAGCTGGCAGATGATGGCTGAACGCTGAACAGTTTGCGAGGTTTGTTATGGATGTAATACATGAACTTCCTTCTTCTCTCCCAAAGGCATTAAAATGCCAATCCAGTGTAGTAACTGTTGGCATCTTTGATGGGGTGCATCTTGGACATCAGAAGATTATTGCTGATGTTGTTGAGAGTGCGTTGGCAAATGATGCTGAAAGCGTGGTTATGACCTTTGACCCGCATCCAGAAGAGGTGATTTTGAGCAAATCACCGCCATTTTTGCTGCCATTAAGCGAAAGGATCAAGTTGATTGAATCAATGGGTGTCTCCCTGATGATAATCAGTGATTTTACCACGCAAATATCTGGTATCAGTGCCGAGGAGTTTGTTCGGGATATATTGGTTGATAGATTGCGAATGAAGAAGATATGCGTGGGCTATGATTATGGCTTTGGCAAGGATAGGGTAGGCGGGATTGAACTCTTGAAAGAGCTGGGGCAGATATATGGCTTTGAAACAACTGTTGTGCCACCAGTTAAGATAGATAATGAGATTGTGAGCAGCACAAAAATTCGCTGCTGCATTGCCCAGGGAAAGATAGCTCAGGCAAATGATATGCTTGGACGTAAACATACAATCAAGGTGTCTGTTGTCCATGGGGATAAAAGAGGCAGGATTTTAGGCTATCCTACAGCAAATTGCTTATGTAAGGATGATATCCTCCTGCCATGTGTTGGGGTTTATGCTGTCTGGGCATGGATAGATAATATTCAGTATAATGGTATGGCAAACATAGGCTATTGTCCGACATTCAGGGGGGAAGAGTTAAGGCTTGAGGTGCATCTGCTTGATTTTGAAGGGGACTTGTATGAGCAAGAACTCATGGTAACCTTTATCGATAGGATCAGGGATGAAAAGGTCTTTGATGGTATAGAAGAATTGCTTGAACAGCTAAAAGAGGATGAGAAAATTAGCCGCAGGATGACTTGTTGTTCAGGCTGAAGTTTTTGTGATGGCAGGGGATTTTAGGAGGTTAGAAAGATGTCTGTTCGACAGAATCTTAACAAGCTTTTGGGATTTGCAATGATATTGGCTTTAGGGATAGTTTCTTTGGTTGGAATTGCTTCTGCAGATTTAACAAAACAGGATATAGAGGAAATACGAATGGTCGTAAAGGACGAAATCCAGCATGTCCATGATCGGATAGATGGGCTGGATAAACGGATGGATAGTTTGGATAAGCGGATGGACGGGCTGGATAAACGGATAGATGGAATAGATACTCGGATAAATGGGTTGCAAGAGATAATGATTGGAGGGTTCGGAATAATTTTTTCTGGTATATTTGCTCTAATTGCCTTTGTCCTGTGGGATAGACGCTCAGCCCTTGCCCCTGCTGTAAGAAAGCAGGAAGCATTGGAAAAGAAAGGGGAGGCTCTTGAGAGGGCACTCAAGGATTTTGCCATGAAAGAGCCAAGGTTCGCTGAAGCACTCAGAATGGCAGGACTTTTGTAGAGGGATACTGGCAGGATTGGTACAAACCTGGCTGTCAGGGAGTTTGTTATGGTTATTCCTCCTCCAGTTATACCTGTTGGATTAAGTTATTTTACAAATATTAGCTGGAGTTCTAATAAATAAAGAGTATGGGTTTGCCTTCTATGCTGCAGCAATTCTCGGTGAAAATTGATATAACATCGCTTCGTTATTGATGTTTCCCCCAATAACTTTGCGAAAGATTTGTTTGTTGTTGTGAGTGAAGTGTAGCAATTCCAATAGGTTGCAATTTCACCGAGAATTCCTGCTGGATGGGGGAGTAAATGATGAAGAAAATGGTTTTATTGCTTCTATTTTTATATGTTCTATTACCCTCAGACTGTTGGGCTTTTGATCTTTATAATATTCGCATGTGGCCTCTATTTAGAAGTGGAGATTTGGAGACCTATGAATTTGAAATACGTACTCCTGAGGAAGTAAAAAATGTTACTAATTTATCTGCCATTTCCACATTATCGGGGAAAGGTTCAAAAGGAGCTCTTTGAACGGTTGAAAGAAAATTTTGAGGCTAAGATGAAGGATGAAATAGGTGTTTGCACAGGTGAGTTGAATAGATACAAGGATAGTTTGAAAAGAGGGGTAATACTTTCTGTATCTGGAATGGTTGCTGCTGATTGGATACCCATTCTGGAGAGAAATATACAGGTTTATTCCAATGTTCAGTTAGACATGGTAGATACTGAATATGGGAAAATGCTCAAGATATATATGCCATTTTTTGGGGGATGGAATACAGTAGGGTATTTGGAGGGGTGTGGGGAAATAGAAATTCATGCAAATATAAAAACAGTAGTGGATGATTACAAATTTACCTATGAAGAAAATCTAATCCCAATAAGGAGAGAAGAAGTACCAAATAAGGAAAAATTAGCAGAAATCCCTATCTTTGAGAGAATATCTCGTATATCTGAGAGTGAAAGACAGGTGAAAAAAGAGGCAAAAGATCTCTATAAATATTATAAAGAGTCACGTATAGTAACAGAATATAACATACCTGTGTATGCAGAATTTGAAGGGAAAGAATTATATATAGATCTCTACGGATGTCTGAGGTATATATACTGGCATATATTAGAGTTTGATCCTCCTGGTGGAGATACCTTTTTGTTGTATGAATTCAAGGGTGAACCGCTGTATTGGTTTAAAGACTGCAAGATGGTTAGACTTGACCCTTCTGGCTGGCAGAAAGTGCCCTTAATAAAACGAAAGATATGGGAAAAATGGGATGGACAGAAGAGACTTAAATACTAAGGGATGTGGGTGATACATAATGAGTGTGCCAAGCAAGCTTTACTAATCCAGAAGAGCAGAAATACACAGGCAAGATTGGGGTAATTAAATAAGGAGGTGAGAAGAAATGAAAAAAGCAGGTTTGTTTTTATTGATAATAGGTGCTATGTTGTTAGTAGATTCATTAGTTATTCATTCTTCAAAGGGGTTTGCCGCTTCCCCTAACAAGGTAAATAAGTTAGATCTAAGCTTGAGAGGTTTGTCTACGTCTTCTCCATCTTCGTATGAGTATGAGATGATGAAACATATTCTGCATATTACCACTCAAGATAATCAAGTAATGGTAGATATTCTTATAAGGTATACAGGGGGGCAGGCAGGGATTGAAGCACTGAAGTCAATCGGAGTGAAACCTACACCTTCACTTGGTGGTATAGGAGAAGCTGTTACTACAGCAACAGTCCCTATAGATTTGCTTTCTAAGATAGCAGAGCTTCCCTGTGTAAAACATGTATCAGGTTCAAATCCTGTTGAATTGCATACTAATAACTGGGGGACATCTGCGAATATAGTTCCTGTAGATGCGCCAGCTTCAGTAGAGGAGTCTACTACACCTGCTCCATCAACCATTCATTCCTCAATGGCTCCTGCAGCTTCCCCTAACAAGGTAAATAAGTTAGATCTAAGCTTGAGAGGGTTATCTGCATCTGGATTTTCACATCGTTTTGCACCTGGACAACATCTTTTGACTCAAATTCCTCCTGAAGAGATGATGAAACATATTCTGCATATTACCACTCAAGATAATCAAGTAATGGTAGATATTCTTATAAGGTATACAGGGGGTCAGGCAGGGATTGAAGCACTGAAGTCAATCGGAGTAAAACCCACCCCTTCACTTGGTGACGAGAAAGAGGCTGTTACTACAGCAACGGTTCCTGTAGATTTGCTTTCTAAAATAGCAGAACTTTCCTGTGTAAAACATGTAGCGGGTTCAAACCCTGTTGAATTATATGTCGATAAAAGTTGTTCAGAGGTAAAAGCCAACGTGAATCGATCCCTTCAACAAACTGTCCCGCCAGTATGGAATGGATATACTGGCAAAGGGGTTATTATTGGTATCATTGACTCAGGTATAGATATAAATCATGAAGACTTTAAGGATGCATCAGGGAAATCAAGGATTCTCTACCTCTGGGATCAAAGCAACTATTATGGCTCTCATCCATTTGGATATGAATATGGGACTGAATGGGAGAAAAGTGATATTGATGTTGGTTGGTGTTCTCATAAAGATACCATTGGTCATGGTACCCTTGTTGCTGGCATTGCTGCAGGAAATGGTGCTGCTACAGGTAATCTATACCCTTCACACCGTTATGTAGGAGTGGCTCCTGAAGCAGATTTGATTGTAGTGAAGATCGGCTGGAATTATGAGAAAAATATAGAAGATGCTATATCCTATATTGAGAAGAAGGCATTTTATTTACAGAAACCATTTGTGATAAATCTTAGTCTTGGCATGCATCTTGGAGCACATGATGGAACAAGTGAATACGAATTCGCAGTGAATCGTATCCCTGTTGATGGCGGGCAGGTAGTAGTTTCTGCTGGTAATCATGGAAGTGCTCATATCCATGCCCAGGGGGAACTTAGTACAGGTCAGGCTATAACTCATACCTTTAATGTCCCATCATACACCCCTAACTCAGGTAGTAATAATGATTTTATTGGCTTTGATATGTGGTATAATGGAGCAGCTTCTGTTAGTGTTAAGGTTATTTCACCTAACGGACATTCTTTTAACAGAGATACTGGAGAACGAGCTATCGGGATTCCAACCTCTGATGGAGCTATTATAATAAACAATGCTTCTGAAGGAGTGGATAGCAATAATTCTGATAATGAATGTCTATTCCTTATTAAAGATTATGATGAAAATTCTCCTCCTGTGTCAGGGGAATGGAAAATTATGGTTACAGGTATTGACATTAAGACAACAGGTGCATATGATATCTGGTTATATGACAGTCGGCTTGGAGTTTTTTCAAGAGCATGTTTTAGCTCAAATTATACCGATTCAAAGACCGTAGCAATCCCGGCAACTGCAGAAAGTGCGATTGCTGTAGGGGCATATTGTAGTAGGAATACATGGCTAAGTTCTGATGGTAATGGCTATGAATGTAAACCTTATGCTGGCGGTCAGATTTGGACAGGCAGCAGTCAGGGACCTACCAGAGATGGTCGTGTTAAGCCTGACATTACTGCTCCAGGATACATGGTTATTTCAGCACTTTCAGCTGATACAGGACTTGAATATTCTAATAGAATTGTTGAAGATGGAAAACACTGGATTAATGAAGGTACAAGTGTATCTACACCTCATGTTACAGGAGTAGTTGCTCTGATGTTACAGGCACAGGCAATGTTGCCAGAAAATGAACGTATCCCATATTGGGAGTATAAAGAAAGAATTACCAATCTGGCAACCACAGATGAGTCTACAGGGTTTTGTCCAAATAATATATGGGGATATGGTAAGCTGGCAGCTCCTTATTTGTTATCAGATCTTTTTGGACAATTGACAGAAACAAATAATATTAGACCAATAGCTAATGCGAGAATAAGGTTGTTACAGGGAGGGGTAGAAAAAAAGGTTGCTTCTACCAATGAAATCGGTGAATATATTGTTAGAGGATTTATGCCAGGAGAGTATGAAATAGAAGTAACAGCATTAGATTATCATAGTACAAAATGTAATGCTGTTTTTAATGTAGGAAATACTAAAAAAATCGATTTTTTATTAGAAAGAATAGATAGGATACCATCGGATACTTCTATAGTTAGTGGGCCAGATGGCCAAATTAATTATAATGATATTATCTTTGAGTGGCGAGGTACTGATACCATAACCCCTGTCTCTGGTTTGCAATATTCATATAAATTAGATAATGCTTCATGGTTAGTAACATCAACTACAACGGTTGCGTACAGTAAGCTAACTGATGGCAGCCATACCTTCTCTGTAAAAACAAGGGATGATGCAGGAAATGAGTCAACTCCAGCAACAAGAACATTTATTGTAGATACTACCCCACCAAATATATCCATAGTAAAAGGACCAGCTGGCAGCATCAATGCTAATACTGTTACCCTTGAGTGGAGAGGTACTGATACCATAACCCCTGCCTCTGGTTTGCAATATTCATATAAATTAGATAAGGCTTCATGGTCAGTAACATCAACCACAACAGTTACCTACAGCAATCTAAAAGATGGCAGCCATACCTTCTCTGTAAAGGCAAGGGATGCGGCAGGGAATGAGTCCAGCACGGCAACAAGAACATTTGTTGTGGACACCACCCCACCAGACACGTCCATAATAAATGGACCAGATGGCAGTATCAATTATGCTACTGTTACCATTGAGTGGCGTGGTACTGATACAATAACCTCTGCTTCTTGTTTGCAATACTCATATAGATTAGATAATAATTCGTGGTCAACAATGACATCAACCACAAGTGTTACTTATAGCAAGCTAATTGATGGCAGCCATACCTTCTCTGTAAAGGCAAGGGATGAGGTAGGGAATGTGGATACAAACCCAGCTATTAGGGAGTTTGTTATAGTTGTTCCTCTTCCGGTTATACCTGCTGGATTAAATTATTCTACAAATCTTAGCTGGAGTCCTAATAAAGAGTATGGGTTTGCCTTTTATAATGTATATCGAAATGGGACTAAGATAGGTAGCACTACTCTCAATTATTATGATTGTGAATTAAAATTAGGAACATCTACCTATACGGTAACCGCAGTAAATAAAGAGAGAAAGGAAAGTGGTCATAGCCAACCTATAGTGGTTAACATTGCTCATGGCAGCATATCTGGCAAGGCTATTAGATTGAGTAATAAACAACCGCTTGGCTTGGTAAAGGTTGAAGTATCTCAAAATGGGATAATTAAAGCCTCTACAACAACTACATCTGATGGTACTTATGAAATAACCAATTTAATACCGGGTGAGTATTATATTAAGGCAAGCATAGATATAGCTGTTCAAAGTCAGAAAATAACAATAGGTTTGGGCAAGAACGAAAGATGTGATTTTTTATTTGATGATTATATATCTGTAAGATATGAAGAGAAAGATATATGGGTATCATCAGGTAAAAAAGAAACTAAAGAATACTATTTTTATCCATGGGATTCAGATTATTTAATATCTGATTGGTCTTGTCACAAAAAATGGACATGGAATACTGAGGATGGGGGGAGTTATATTGATAAGGCTAATAATAGACTGGTTATTAAGATAAAATTTAAGGGCAAGTGGCCAGGTTGTGGGATATTTTGGAGAAAATATAAGATTTGTCTCCGAAAACAGGTTAATTTTGATGTTGCATTTAATAACAGTAATAGTCTTAAAATCTCTGAGAAGTTATATAGTTGTGGAACCAAAACGTGGTATTTATCATTGTCTAATCCACAATACAAAATAAACCGATGGAGTTGCAAACTTGATTCTTCTGCAAATGCACGGGATGTTGGTACTTATATAGATAAGGCAGCCAATAGGCTGGTTGTCATGATATATTTTGATGGGAAAAAGAAGGACTTATTGTATAACGGACGAGAAGCATGTTATGCGGCAACATATTACGTATATGGACAGAAAACAGATGGCTTAACTCAAGCAAGCAAGCTGTCTGCTGCGGGTATTCCTCAAGAGCCTTTAGCTATAGAAAGATCTGTACCAATGATTATGCTTGCGACTATCAAAGAAACTTATGCTAAAAATTCATTCAGAAGCCCGGCATTAGAACAGAGGACTATGGTTGGGGTAATGGTCAAGAATATCGATGATGAGATAACTTCAGCATTAATAAGAGTATCATTTGATCCCAAAAAAATAAATATTGTAGGTGTAGAGACACCTAAATTTGAAAATCCAATGGATAAATTAAGAAAAGATTTGGGCGAGGTAAAGATTATTGATAATGGTCCACCATTGGTAGAGCCAGAAACAAATATTCATCAAGAAAGTAACATTGACGAAACAAAGGGAATGGCAGAGATAAAAATAGAGATTGATCAGAAGGGGGATGTATATCGGGAGGGAATAACTACAATAGCTGAAAACATTTCTTCTGATAAAGAAGATATTGTATCTGCTGCCCCAACCCTTGATAACACTAATGAAGATGAAAATATTGTTCCTATCGCTTATCTGGTTATTAATCAGGCTGATAGATCATCCTATCATGCTGCCCCATCTTTTTATTCAAGTGATTTTGATGATATACTCTCCTATATTACTATTTCAAGTGTAGAATTGTTTGATACAGATGGGAAGATGATCCCATCAGTGATGGTGAATAACCATGAGTTGGTTTCAGACTCAAAACAGGTTTATTGTTATCCTAATCCTACAGATACAGGACAGATTATCTTTGCTAATCTATCCAACCAGGCAAGGGTGAAGATATATAATATAGCAGGGGAATTGGTTTATGATAAAGAGTGTACGCCTATTATAAATGGTGAATGGACATGGAAATGTATAAATAACGACAACGATAGATTGGCAAGTGGGATTTTTAGCTATGTTGTTACAGATATACCGACCGGTAAGAAAGAGAAAGGGAAACTCTGCATTGTCAGGTAATTTTTAACATTAAAAACAATAGCATACCTTTTGACAATACACAGGTTATGCGTTTGAATAAATAGCAGAGACAAGGAGATAGCATCTCTGGCAGGGGCAGCAACCCCTGATATACTGCAAATATAAAATGAAAAGGAGGTGAATAAGATGGCTTTAGTTGCTGCAGACAAACAATCACTGATTAAAGAGTATATGATTCACGAAAAGGATACTGGATCGCCTGAGGTTCAAATTGCCCTTTTGACTGCCAGGATTAATTATCTGACAGAGCATTTCAAGACCCATAAAAAGGATCATCACTCAAGAAGAGGATTGTTGAAGCTCGTTGGGACAAGACGAAGCTTGTTGGGTTACTTGATGAAAATAGATGTGGAAAGATATAAGAATCTGATCAAGAGATTGGGCTTGAGAAAGTAAATCTTTTTTCGTGGTGTTGATGAATATAATCCTATCAGGGGGATAGTTGTCTTTTTATCCCCCTGATGGATATAGTGTAACTCAAGCTTCCAGCTTGAGCATTATAAGCCACAAGCAGCACAAGCAAGGATGCTTGTGTTACCACGATAAGGAGAAATCATGGGGCGAATAGTTGCATCAGTTAAGCCCGAATATCAT
The DNA here is from genome assembly GCA_020717845.1 of Marinifilum sp. Taxonomy (GTDB): domain Bacteria; phylum UBA9089; class CG2-30-40-21; order CG2-30-40-21; family CG2-30-40-21; genus CG2-30-40-21. Next base: position 14,192 of record DYDG01000042.1, read on the forward strand.
ATTGTTTGCAATGCTATTGGTTGACACAGGAGCATATTTCATGTGTTTTGTAGTTCAATAAGGAGGTGATAATAGAATTTGTGATGATTGTAGATAAACAATAGGTTTGTCTGGAATTTTAAGGGTTCACGGTTAATACTGCAGGATTTATAGTATAACAACCCCCTGCCCCCTTTATTAAGGGGGATTAGAGGATGTCCACCTTAATTAAGGGGGATCAAGAGGGTTGTTATTGGTTTTTGCTAACGGCTTCTATGAATCGTGCAGTATTCCAAACCGTGGGCCCCATTTATAAGTAGTAAGGAGGAAAAAGAGTGATTTGTGTACAAACAGAAATAGGAGGCAGGCTGCTTTCTCTGGAAACAGGCAGGGTGGCAAAACAGGCAAACGGTGCTGTTTGGGTTAGATATGGGGATACGGTTGTGTTGGTTACGGCTACGTCTTCGGCAACGCCACGTGAAAACATTGATTTTTTCCCTCTAACCGTAGAATTTCAAGAAAGGATGTATTGCACAGGTAAGATACCTGGCGGATTTTTTAAGCGGGAGGGAAGACCATCCAGTAAAGAAATTCTCTCAGGCCGCTTGATTGATAGACCCATAAGGCCATTATTCCCTAAGGGTTGCCGAAATGATGTCCAGATTATTGCTACGGTTCTTTCATCTGACAATGAAAACCTTCCAGATATCATGGGTATAATTGGGGCATCCGCTGCCTTGCATATCTCAAATATTCCCTTTGATATTCCAATTGGTGCAGTAAGGATGGGGATGCGTGATGGCAAATTTATTGTCAATCCTTCGGTTGAAGAAAGGGATAGCGGGGATTTGAATGTTGTTGTCTGCTGCTCTAAGGATAAGACGCTTATGATTGAGGCAGAGGGGAATGAGATCCCAGAAGAGGTAATGATTCAAGCACTTTCGCAAGGGGCAGAGGTTTGCAGAAAGATAATTGAGCTTCAGGAATCGCTGAAAGAAAAGGCTGGTGTGCCAAAAACCACATTTAACTCTTATGATATAGCACCCGAGGTAGTTGAAAAGGTAAAGGGTTTTGTTGCAGACAGACTCAAATCAGCTGTATTTATCTCTGAAAAACAGGAGAAAAGTAATGCCATTGCAGGGATAATCAATGATGCTGTTTCTCATTTTGGTGAAGAGGTTAGCCTTGCAGATATAAAGACTGTGGTTGAAAAGGTTCAAAAGGAGATTGTTCGTAAGTCCATCCTTTTGGATGGGAAAAGGGCTGATGGCCGTGGATTGCTGGACATAAGAGAGATTACCTGTGAGGTTGGTGTTCTGCCAAGGGTGCATGGCTCAACAATATTTACCCGGGGACAAACCCAGACAATAGCAGTGGCTACACTTGGAACAGTAGAGGATGAGCAGCTGATTGATAATATTGAGGCTAAAACAACAAAACATTTTATGCTTCATTATAATTTCCCGCCCTTTAGTGTTGGAGAAGCCTTTCCACTCAGAGGAACTGGACGAAGAGAGATAGGACACGGGGCATTGGCTGAGAGGTCACTTGAACCAGTATTGCCTAAAAAAGAAGAGTTTCCATATACTATCCGTATTGTCTCAGACATACTTGAATCAAACGGCTCTACCTCTATGGCCTCTGTCTGCGGTGGATGCCTGGCACTTATGGATGCTGGTGTGCCGATAAAGTCTCCGGTTGCAGGGATAAGCGTTGGTATGGTAGAGGATGGCGAAAAATATGTCTTGTTTACAGATATTACTGGGATGGAAGACAATTTCGGTGATATGGACTTCAAGGTTGCCGGCACCAGAGAAGGGATCACCGGTATTCAGGTAGATATGAAGGTTTTGGGTCTGTCTGATGAGATAGTTGCCAAGGCTTTGTTTCAGGCAAAAGAGGCAAGGGCAAAAATCATGGATATTATGGAAAAAACCATCAATAGTCCAAAGAAAGAGATCTCGCCTTATGCTCCAAAAATCCAAATCATCACCATTCCAACCCATAGAATCAGGGACGTCATCGGACCTGGGGGCAAGGTGATCAAGGGAATCATTGAAGCTACCAAGGCAAAGATTAATATCTCTGATGATGGGACAGCCGTTGTCTCAGGTCCCAATCATGAAGCAGTGAATCAGGCATTAGAGATGATCTCTTACCTTACAGCTGAGGTTGAGGTGGGTAAGATATATATGGGCAAGGTGATGAGGGTGACCAACTTTGGATGCTTTGTTGAGGTAATGCCAGGCAGGGAGGGTCTTGTTCATATCTCCCATCTGGCTGAAAACAGGGTGAACAGGGTAGAGGATGTGGTTTATGAAGGAGATGATCTTCTGGTCAAATTGGTTGGTATTGATGAACAGGGAAGATTGAACTTCAGTCACAAGCTTGCCTTAAGGGAACAGGAATCTGCTGAAACAAACAAGTAGAATTATCTGTAGTATCGTGTCAAGTCTCAAGTGTCGAATGGTTTATTAATGTAGCTGCAGGGCTTGTCCCTGCCTTTTCCCAATGTAGAGACGCTATTAATTGCGTCTCTACTACATGCGACAGATTAAGGTTGATGCGACAGTAGTATATTAGGGGCGTATATGATTATACGCCCCTACTGCCATGTTACAGCTAATGAACTTATCGCCCATGCTGACGAAGTAGTGGATATATTGCTCAAGGATTAGGTGAACAGGTGATTATGGCAGGTATTTTTGCTGTCGGGGTGATTACAGCCTGGTCTGCTCATCATCGAAGTAATTAAAACAACAAGGGTGGTGCAAGGCATGGAATTACTATTTTGTGCCAAACAGTCGTCAGAGACACTCTTCTCTATGCCTCTGGCTGTAAGAATGAGACCTATGACCATGGATGAGTTTGTGGGTCAGGCTCATATTCTGTCGAAAGATAAGCTCCTTCGTCGAGCCATTGACGCTGACAGGATAACATCCCTGATTCTTTATGGTCCCCCTGGATGCGGCAAGACAACCCTTTCGCAGATAATTGCCAATACAACTAAGGCTGTCTTTGGACAATTAAATGCTGTTACATCAGGGGTGGCAGAGATTCGGAAGTTTCTTGCAGATGCAAAGGAGAGGAAAAAATTTCAACAGCAAAAAACCATTCTCTTAATAGAAGAGATTCATCGATTTAGCAAGCCGCAGCAAGATGCTCTCCTGCCAGATGTTGAACATGGCAATATTGTCTTGATCGGGACTACTACAGCCAACCCATTTTTTACCATTTCCTCACCCCTTATCTCCCGTTCACAGGTTTTTGAGCTCAATCCCTTGAGTATTGAGGAGCTGAAGACAATATTAAACAATAGCCTTCAAAATGCAGAACGAGGATTGGGGCAATATCAGGTAGAGATTAGCCCTGAAGCAGTTGAACACCTGATAAGCATATGCGATGGTGATGCCAGAAGGATGCTTACAGCACTGGAGATTGGTGTTATTACCACCCTGCCGGATGATGAGGGTATCATCCATTTTACCCTTAAAACTGCGGAGGAGTCTATCCAGAAAAAGGCTGTTGTTTATGACCAGAAAGGGGATAGTCACTATGATACCATATCAGCCTTTATCAAGAGTATGCGGGGAAGCAATCCAGATGCTGCCCTGTATTGGATGGCAAAGATGCTGTGTGCTGGAGAGGACCCTCGGTTTATTGTCAGAAGAATGGTCATTTGTGCGTCAGAGGATGTTGGCAATGCAGACCCTCATGCCCTGCTTGTTGCTCATGCTGCGGCTCAAAGCCTGGAATATGTTGGCTTGCCAGAGGCAGAGATTATCATGGCTCAGGCAGTAACCTACATCGCCTCTGCTCCTAAGAGTAATGCCTCTTATATGGGGATTAAAGAGGCAAAAAATGATATATCCATGGGAAGAACCATGGATGTGCCGATACATCTTAAAGATGCACATTATCCTGGAGCAAAAGTGCTTGGGCATGGTGAGGGCTATAAGTATAGCCATGACTATGAGGGACACTTTGTGAAACAGGGGTATATGGTAGGTCAAAAGAGTCAAAAGATATACTATCACCCATCGGATCAGGGGTATGAAGTAAAAATAAAGGAGAGGTTGAAAAAATGGCGGGAATGAGTATTTCATCATACAAGGATGCAGGCGTAAATATCGATGCTGGTAATGAGCTTGTCCAGAGGATTAAACGGATGGTGGGCGGGACATTTCAGCCACAAACGCAAAAAACGCCAAAAAGATGCTGGGATGTTTTGGCTGGGGTTGGCGGATTCAGCGGGCTGTTTAGCCTGGATTGGAAAAGGTTCCAAGAGCCTATTCTGGTCTCTGGATGTGATGGTGTTGGCACAAAGCTGAAGATTTCTCAATTAGTTAATAAGCACGAAACCATAGGGATTGACCTGGTAGCCATGTGTGTTAATGACCTGCTGGTTTATGGAGCAACACCACTCTTTTTCTTGGATTATCTTGCTGTAGGGAAGTTAGATGTTGAGATAGGCGAAGCAATCATCTCTGGCATAGTAGCTGGTTGTAAACAGGCAGGGTGTGCCCTGCTTGGCGGCGAAACAGCAGAGATGCCTGGCATGTACCCGGATGGGGAATACGATCTGGCAGGGTTTGTGGTTGGTGTTGTTGATAAACCATTGATTATTGACGGCTCCAAAATAATTGAAGGGGATGTGGTCATTGGACTTGCCTCATCTGGGATTCATTCCAACGGCTACTCACTTGTGCGGAAGCTGTTAAGTCAGGATGAGATTATCTCTATGAGTGATACTTTGCTGACACCTACTAAGATATATCATTCTATTCCTGAGATAGCCATGTCAATGGAGATAAAGGGTATGGCACATATTACTGGTGGCGGGTTTATTGATAATATCCCGCGAATCCTTCCCTCAGGCACAGGGGTATCTATTCAAAAAGGCTCATGGCATATCCATGAGATATTTAATCTGTTGCAGCAAAAAGGGGATATTGCGGGATACGAGATGTATCGGACATTTAATATGGGTATAGGCATGGTTATGATTGTCTCAGCCCTTGCAACTGATGAAATGATGCAAAGATTACAGGCATCAGGCGAGGAAGCCTTTATTCTTGGCAGGGTTGTTAAGGGGGAAGGGGTGAGTATTGACTAAAGGTGGTATTATTAATCACCGAATTCTTTACATCTTTATCGTTTTCATAACATCTTCTGCTATCATAGGTTATCGCTTAAATCGATTTAATAGTAAAAAAAAATGAAAAAAATACTTGACAAAAGTAGAAAGTCATAGTATACTATCCTTATAGACAATAAGTCAACAGGGTCTTTAACACAAAAGACTGGTCTTTGAAAACTGAATAGATGTATGGGTCAACGTTTATTTGAGAAAAAAAATAATTTTATGAAGAGTTTGATTCTGGCTCAGAATGAACGCTGGCGGCGTGCTTAACACATGCAAGTCGAACGGTCTTATTTAACAAAGAAGTAGCTTGCTATTTTGGAGTTAGATTTGATAGTGGCGCACGGGTGAGTAATATATGGACAATCTGCCTTCAGGAATGGGATAACCCTTCGAAAGGAGAGCTAATACCGTATGTGATTATAGATTCACATGTTTTTATAATTAAAGATGGCCTCTATTTATAAGCTATTACCTGGAAATGAGTCCATATCCTATTAGTTAGTTGGTGGGGTAACGGCCTACCAAGACGATGATGGGTAGCTGGTCTGAGAGGATGATCAGCCACACTGGAACTGAGACA
>DYDG01000043.1 GCA_020717845.1 Marinifilum sp.
AGCTACATTAATAAACCATTCGACACTTGAGACTTGACACGACACTCAAGCTGGAAGATGCGAATTACCTTAATCTTTCACTTTTTTTTGATTTTGGACACTTTTTTCACTCAACAGAATATCTTCATCAGGCACACACCCTTCCCTTTATGTCTAATTATTGGACATAAAAAGATGCGACAAGCCATTTTTGAATCATAACGCTATGTCAAACAATAGGTTGTGCTAATTCTAATATTTGTGCACTTGTTGGATATATACGTACAACAACCATTAATCAATCACGTGGGAAATATCCATACTCATTGCCGTTATTGCAATTACATCCCCTACCCTATGTGCAAAAAATACACACTTCATGAGTTCACAGTCAATATTCCACAGCTAATACCTGCATTTACTACCTTATCACTGCTAACTTGCCACATCGTCTATCTGCTGCATTACTGATAACAAACAGATACACGCCACTTGACACAGGCTGTGAATCATTATTTTTCATGTCCCATGCTGCTGTCAAACTATCCACATCAGGCATGGTTCGGATTAACTCACCACTCAAGGTGAATATCCTGATTGTTGCCTTGCCTTGCCCCCAGCTAAAATTCATAGACGGCTTTGTGGCTGGATTGGGCCATATCTTTAGCTGACTAAAGTTATCAATATTTTCAGCTTTTTCGTCCTGCACCTGCATGGGTGCTGCCTTTATTGCCCGCACCATAAAATGCCGGGCAGGCAAGCTATTGTTTGAGCCGCATACATAGGCATAACCACCCTCTTTATCCATGACCATGCTTGTTCCAGTATCCTTATCAATTAGCATCAGGTAATAGCCCTGCGGGATATCTTCTTTATCCCAGGTGATGGCTATACGTTCACCCAGCAGGTTGGACTTAACCTCAAATTCCCAAGCAATAGAGTCAGCCGGCGGCTTGATATCCCAATCAAACTGATTGAAAGGAGAAGCATCCTCATCTGGATAAACAAATCTGAGTGTGACAAAGTTACCCTGCGGCTCTGGCAGCTCAAGCCTGTCGAAGCTATCCAGCCCTGTTGATGAATTGGGATTAACACCAAGGCATGGTGCACCATTGGCTGTATCCTGATACCTGTCGGCAGAGACATGCAAACTAACCTGCCATCTGTCAGTTGAGACAGCATCACGAGCAACCGGCGATTTAAGAAGTGCTGGCCGTACAGTAACATCATCCTTCTTGTCCACTGACCACTGACCACTGACCACCGTATTTAAGATAATCAGCCTGCAATCTGTAAGAGCTGCAAACCAATATCCTTCCCATGGCTCAATACTATTGGCTATTTTGTAGCTGCCATCTGCAAACTTATACAATGTCCCATTAACAAGACCTGCTTCAACCGATTCCTTTAATCCCTTTCGGACACCATCCTTCTCAATACAAGTCATTGACCAATCAAGGGTAGAGGTAAATGGACAACCAATCATATTCCAGCCGGTATTTAGCGGGATAGCCACCTCATCCCTTATTCTTTCGTTTATTCTAAGGTTAATGGTTGTTTCCTTGCTTACCCCAAGCCAGTATCCTCTGCCAGATTCAATGACACCAGTAATGTTATACCCCATCTTGCCATACTCATAAACATATCCATCAACAGGGAACCATGGTGTCTCTACTGGTGCAGACACCATATGCCAGCCAGGCAAAAATTTCTTGCCTGTCACAGGAAGCGTATAGGATAATCTGAAGCGTTTCAATCCATCATTATCGACAATAAATGTAATCGTGTTCTCTTTATTCATGTCCCATACCTGTCCTGTTTCCTCATCTGTCAGAATTATTTTCTGAGAAGATGCGGGATTCTGGACTCGGAGTCTGGCTATTTCTGGAACAATGCCTGTCAATTGACCACTGACTTCAGGCTTCTGACTTCTCACTTCTGCTCCCTGACTCATGGTTTTCGCTGTCCCTTCAGAGGCACTAATCAAGTACACGCCCGAATCGATTATTGGCGGTTTTGCTTCAACATCTCCTCCTGTATCTTCAACAGTATCAATCAAGGACAGGCTCATCTTCGTCCCTTGCGGCATATTGGTTTGCACCTCAAACACCCATTCTGCCTTTTCTGTCCTATTAGTATCTTCATTCATAGAACGAATATCTGCACTAAACCTGTCAAACACAAGCCCCCATTCTGGATGTGGGAAATAAATTTGCAAATATTTGTCCTGAGATGGCGGCGGTGGCAGGGGCATATCAATCCAGTCATCAAAACCATCGGTTGAATAAGGATCCATGCCAAATCTTATGCTGCCAACCTGATTATCGGCTGAAACAGCCAACGACAATGACCAGGTGTCAACCAAAACATCAGGAAGGATATAATCGTCAATAGGAAATATGCTTCGTGTATCGTCGGTTGTCTGCTCATCACCAGTCGCACTGCCTGTCATAGTAGGGTCTGCTGTCTGCTTACCATTACCACTATCTCTACCGTCCATTTCCACAGGCTTGCCAACCATCGTTGTTTTGGTAGCAACGTCAGCTGTAGCACCACCTGTCCCTGGTCTATTGGCTGCCGTTGTACTGCCTGCCACAGCACTGGAGACTGTCGTGGGCTTACCAACCATGGTTGTCTTAGTAGCAACGTCAGCTGTAGCACCGCCTGTCCCGGGTCTATTGCCTGCTATTACACTGCCTGCCTCGCCAACTGTCTGCGTACTACCACCACGATCCATATCGCCCATTTTCACGAGACCATCGCTAACGGTTATTTTAGTCGCAACGCCCTCAGTAGTCTGTGGTCTGTCGGCTATTATCTGTGGTCTGTCCTCTGTGGTCTGTCCAATCCCTTCAGCCTTTATCACCTTCAGCCCCTGGTAATCATCTGCGACAAAGATATATCCATCCCCTACTGCTACCCCAAATGCCTTGCCGCCGGTATCAATCTTACCAGCCAGAGCAGGGTGAGCAGGGTCAATCACGTTCACAACATATAACCCTGCTGCCTCACAAACCACAAATACCAGATTATCCTTAACCATTACATCCCACGCATAGCCGTTTGTTTTATACGAGCCAATAATACACGGCTTTGCCGGATTAGAGACATCGATTATCTGTAATCCGCCGGAGTAATCAGCAATATAGGCATGTTTTCCATTCAGCCAGATATCATAAGCATTGCTTGGGGTATCGCACGAGCCAATCAACTTTGGACCATATGGGTTTGATATGTCAATTATTTGCAATCCCTTAGTGCCGACTGCCACAAAGGCATACCCATCCCTGATACAAACACCTCTGGCAATATCAGCTGTCTTATATTTACCTACTTTTTTCGGTGTTTGCGGCTTAGAAATATCAACAATCTGCAGCCCTACTTGAGCAGCAGCCAGATAAGCATAATTCCCTGACACAGCTGCATCATGACAAAAACCGTCAATGGCTGTCTTTGAGACCAGCACTGGCTTGACAACATCAGACACATCAAGGATAACCAGCCCGCCAGTCCCATCGGCAACATAAGCATAATTGCCGGCAACATACGTATCCCGGCAAAGAGCAGGTGTATCATATTTACCTGCAAGCACTGGTGATGATGGATTACTCACATCTATTATCTGCACCCCGCCAGATTCACAGGACATATAGGCATGGTTGTTTTGCAAAAATATACCGTAGGACATCCCGTCTGGTTTCAGATTAGCAACCTGAGTCATGGATCCAGGCTGAAGACTGAAGGCTGAAGGCTGAAGGGTTGTTGTAATAGATCCAGGCTGAAGGCTGAAGGCTGAAGGCTGAAGGATTGTTGCGACTGCTGTAGTAGTTGCGACAGAATCACGAGCAGGGATGCTTGTGTTACTATCAAACAGCAGGATTGCTGGCTCACCTGTCCATGGTATTACCTTTCGTCCGGTTGACATGAGCAAGGTTTCACGATTCTTTAGTTTATCGACAATAAACTCTATCTTCGTATTCTGCTGCTTGTTCAACACAAAATATACAGTGGCAATCGTCCCTGATCCCTCAGCACTTCCGGTCATTAAACCAGCTGCATGGCTTACAAACCCGGCACTATTCTTGATACTTGAGGTAATCTGCGGCAGAAAGGCATTACCCTGAATACGATTAACCGAAAGTATTGCCGGATCAAAGGCAAGGAAGAAATCCATGCTCGACATGGATGAAACATTCTCAACCTTTATCCGGACAGGGAATTCTGCCTTAACCTTAATCTTATTCATATCCTGCGGCAATTCAATTATCATGCGGGCTATTTTTTCACCTTTTTCGCCTTTTTCGCCTTTTTTGCCTGCTTCTACCTGACTATTAGCAGTGTTATTTTCTGTCAGCACAGCAGCTGCCAGCATTGGAGCAAGCTGCTTGCTGCCTCCCACAGCCTTAAAATAGTTGTCCCTTAGTATAGCAAAGTCCTCTGTATTTACCCTATCATCCCCATTAAGGTCAGCATTGATATAGCCATTTCTGGTAAATGTCCCTGTATTCAGCCAGCCAGCATCATCCTTTGTCTTAAAGTATGCCTCACGCAGCAGGCTAAAGTCCATGGTATTCACCCGACCATCACCATCTGCATCACCGTTTATCAGGGTTATTGTCCCAATGGTTGTTGTCTGCTGGCCAACAACCTCTATGTCTCTCCACATATCTGGTGCCAGCCCTGATCCACTGGCACAAATATCTACCCTGCCTGGCGGAATCCTTTTAAGCAAAAAATGACCCGCAGCATCGGTAATTGTCTTTAACCCTGTCTCCGGGACATCAACACATATTCCAGAATATGTCCCAATCCTTGGGATATCAATGACAGCATATCCATTTACCTTTCCAAACTCAGCAATGGTTATATTCTTTGACTCTTGGATGAATGGCAGTTCATTAACACCTGAAATCAGGCTGGTTTTTCTGTTTGTCCCCTCGTCAATGTCAAAGGACAATACTGCTTCACCCTTGTTTTTCGCCATAAACACAACCTCAGCAATCGTTCCATTGCCAGTGATGCTTCCATTCATTACCCCAGCAGCATAGGAAATACTGCCAGTGCCATACCTTGAGGCTATTTTGGGGATAAAGGCAGTATCCTTAATCTCAAGCACTTCCAATAGTTCTGGATCAAAGCTGATGAATAAATCCATATTTGTCAGATGAACAGCTTTTTCTACCCGGATAGATACGGTAAATGTCTCCCCAACCCCGACTGATCCCTCTCCTTGTGTATCCAGGAAAAGGGATGTCTCTATGGTTGGGGTAAGTATAGCATGGATACTGGCAGTTTGCTTTGACTGGACAAAGACAATCTGTTGCCATGGATGATAATTAACCTTTTGGACATTCAAGGTATGGCTGCCGACACCAACATCCCCAATAGTTAAGCTGCCTGTGCCTGCAAGGATGCCATCGAGAAAAACAGAGGCATTTTTTATGTTGGATGTAACTGATATTGAGCCTGGCGGCGGGACAATTGTTTTGAACGACCATCGATAAACATCCTTCAGTCTATTTCCAGGAGATGTAATATCCCGTGCCTCAGTAGATATGGTGCAGACATAGCTAATATTCTCGTTAAAACCGCTATGGGTAATGGTCAACTGCTTTTTATCCTCACTCCAGCCAAATGTTTTGTTCGGAATATCAGGGAAAATAGTGATTGCCTGCTGGGTCATAACCTGATTCATCGGCTCACTAAAGGTAATAATCAGGCTGCTGTCCAACAAGATATCCTTTCCCCCATCAAGGATATTTGTCTTTGTAACCAATGGCTGAATATAATCAACCTGAACATCCCCATCACTCATATCATTAGCCATGGCACCAGTTGTATCTGTAATCACAACCTTTACCCGCAGGTTAAGGGTATTTGTGCCAGGCACGGTCCAGGGGAAAGAGGGCATAGGCATATCAGTCACAATAGTATTATCAAATGTTTTTCCGCTATCTGTAGAATAATACAGGTTTACCTTATAAGGGGGAACACCGCCAATAGTATTCCAGGTAATATTATTGGATGACTTTCCGCTCAAGGTCTCACCACCATTAGGAGAGGTAAGGATAATTCTAAGGGGTTCAACTGTATAATTATAATCTACAGTTACGCTTCCTAAGGGAAGTTCAGATGCTATTGGTATCTCTAATACCCTCATCATATTAGACGCATCGGTAACATATGCCAGCCCTTTTGACAGGCTGATATCATAGCTGTCAAATATTGGCTTGCCAATATTTTCTGTATACTTCTGAATAAGCCTGGGCTCTTTTGGATTAGAGATGTCTATGACTCGCATCACATAAACATTAAACAGCTTTGAATCCTTTTTATAGCTGATGGCATAGGCATAATTCCCACGAACATAGGTCTTGTAAACCGACTCATCATTCAGCGATTCATCATACTTGCCAACAAGCACAGGTGATTTAGGTTCAGAGACATCGATGATTTGAAGCCCGCCTGCCCCATAAGAAAGATAGGCATAATTCCCGGAGACATAAACAGCATAAGGCTGGGAGCCAACCTTGTAGCTTGTCAATCGGCACTGGCCAACCTCTTTCAGGCTGGAGGGGTCACTGACATCGAGTATCTTTAAGCCAGTAGAAGCATGGGCAAGATAGGCATAATCACCCCGCACATAAACACCATAGACCGTGTTCCGTGAGTCTTGTTCGTACGTGCCACGGTCAAATGGTTTTTTAGGGTCAGATACATCCACTACCCTTAACCCACTGATATGGGCTACAAAAACATAGTTGCCTGCCGGATATATATCATACACCCTGCTTGACACCCCAAAGTTGCCGGCAGTTGTCGGTGTCCCAGGGTTAGAGACATCAACTATGCGAACACTTGTTGCCCCAAGGTCACTTCGATAATTAATGAGATAGATATACCTGTCATCACCGGCAAGACCGTTTACAATCCCACCAAGCGAATACTTTCCTACCTTTTTGGGGGATTGAGGATTGCTGATGTCAAGAATATACATCCCGCTTGAGCCTTCCCCAAGATAGGCGTAATTCCCATTGGTATAAACACCGCAATAGCTCTCACCGCTTCCAATATATCTTCCAACAACTGTTACTGTTCCTGCCTTGCCAGTAGAGAACTTGAATCTGCCAAGTGTTGGGTCAATACCTACCTCACCTGGATTTATGCTTATATTTTGCCAGTCAGCCATGTCAGACAGATCCATACCTACAGGTCTTTTTCTGTTCTCTAAATTAGCATATTCGAGCGAGCAGACATCGATGCTATTATCATATATTCTCATCCCATCGCCAGTGGTGCTGCTTCCGTTGGTATTGTAAATGCTGCGGACATTCTGCCGAGATATAGGTAGTCCGTCTTTTTTAGTTAACTGCCTGTCAGCATTCGTGCTGGAAAACTTGAATGTCCCAGGATTTTTATCGCCAGCATTCCCAGCAGGCTGCCTGGTTATCTCCATGGGATAAGCAGTGGCAGCAAAGCAAGCAAGTATGGTTGTAAGTATGACATAATGTATGAGTTTGTGCAACATTTATCGTGACTCCTTTGTGTAGGGTGGGCAATACCCACCAATTTCTATTTGCTATCATGGTGGGCAATGCCCACCCTACCATCAATTCAGCAATTCCCCTTCATCTATCGGGGCAATATCCATAAACCTAAAACGTGTGCTTGTGGCATTTCTCAAGCCATTTCCATTATCCACACCTTGCTTGACATCTGGTGATGTAGTAGCCGCCTGCGGCTTCTCCACATCCTTCACATCCTTCACACCCTTATCAATTGATGCGGGTGCTGCCACATCAGCAGCCTTTACCTGCGGTGAGTCGGCAGTGGCAGTTGCAGCCTGCGGCTTCTCCACACCCTTCACACCCTTATCAATTGATGCAGGTGCTGCCACATCAGCAGCCTTTACCTGCGGTGAGTCGGCAGCGGCAGTAGCCGCCTGCGGCTTCTCCACATCCTTCACACCCTTATCAATTGATGCGGGTGCTGCCACATCAGCAGCCTTTACCTGCGGTGAGTCGGCAGTGGCAGTTGCAGCCTGCGGCTTCTCCACACCCTTCACACCCTTATCAATTGATGCGGGTGCTACTACATCAGCAGCCTTTACCTGTGGTGAGCCGGCAGTGGCAGTTGCAGCCTGCGACTTCTCCACATCCTTTACACCCTTCACACCCTTATCATCCGATGCGGGTGCTGCCGTCTCCTCCGTTGCATCTGCATCAAAATCTATCTCATCCGCAGCCTTATCAAAATCAACGTTTTTCTTCGGCTCTGGAGCTTCTGCACCTGTAGCAGTCGAAGTGCCCTTTGCTGTCTCTGTTTGATCATTAATACCTGGGAGCACAGGCGTTTTTTTCTTATCATCCTTCTTTTTCTTTAAGTGTTCAGGAAAGCTTCGTTCCTCAATAAACAACCCCAGAACAAACCGCTGCACATTCAGCCATGATACCAATGATTCAGCCTTTTTCTCATCTTTCTTACCTTCAGTCTCTATCAGCAGGACCCTGTGTTTTGGCTTTGATGCCCCAAGCCTTAGTGAGGTTGAAAGTCGATGGCTATTACCCAGGTCATTATACGAGGCAAAGGCATAATCAAATGAGCAATTATTGCTCAATATCCCAAAACCAAAGCTGAGTTTCCCTGTATCTGCCCCCATCCTGTATCCTGCCCGCAGCATAGTATCAAACCGGACTATTTTGGGCAGGGTATACTCCATGCCAAGATTTGTGGTGCGTTGTCCATCATTGGGCATATTAACATCTACGCAGACAACAGACTTACGACCCTGATAGCTTGCACCAAGCCTCATCCTGAACGGCATTGGGTCATCATCAACGACTGTTCCCCGCTTTTTATTATTACTACTCATATTTATACCTATATTCTGCACAGCTGCCCCAATCACCAAATTGCGTATCGGGGTATGAGATAACCCGCCAAGGTCAACAGCAAGATTAGTGGTATCCTTATCATCAAGTCCCTGCTTTACCAGTTTTAAGCCAGCACCAATTGCTGCACCCTGACCAAACATCTTACTATAAGCAAGATTCACAGCCATATCATTTGCCTTAAAGTCTTTTGTAGGAGTATTACCCTTATCATATCCTTTTATCCCATCTATCCCCAGCATAGACAATGATACCCCCAATGCTGTTGAATTTTTATTTGGACGAACAAAGGCAAAATATTCGTTATTTATGTCCTGAAAATAAGAATGATGTGTGGTCATAACCTCTGTTTGCGTAAGCTGAGAAAGACCAGCAGGATTCCAATAAATAGCACTAATATCATCTGATAGGGCACAAAATGCCTCTCCCATAGCCGTAGCACGAGCACCAACGCCTATCTTCAGAAACGCTGCCCTGCTCTTGCCTGTATCCTTTGCCTCAACCAGATTAATGAACATGAATGAAATAATCAGTAACAATACTACCTTTTTCAACATCGACACACTCCTTATATAACATCGGGTCTAAAGACCCTGACTACTTTTTTACCGCTATCTTACAAGTCTCTACCCTATCCCCAGCTGTAAGCACACAGAGATACACCCCATCTGCCACAATATTGCCATCCTTGCTTTTGCCATGCCAGGGGATATAGTGCTTTCCTGCGGTATAATCAGTATTCTTTGCATCATATTCCCAGATAAGCTCACCAGCCAGATTGTAGATCTCAAGATACATCTGTTTGACAGCAGCTTTCAGGTTATAATAAATAACCGTGCCATCCGTTGTTTCCGTTGTACTGCCAACCGTTGCTTTATCCCCATCAGTTGGATCAAATGGGTTCGGATAATTATGCAAATCTACCTCTGATGAAATGATTGGCACCAGCACAACCTCTTCAACCACACTCACATCATTTGGCTTTATCGAAATAGCCTGCATGGCATAGCCTGTTCCGTAACCATCCTTAAAAACCATGACAGAATATGTACCCATAGGCACTTCATTAACAGCATACTTGCCATCCTTATCTGTCCAGACCGTATGCACTGTTTTCCCTGTCTCCTGCTGTCTTATCTCTATCCGTGCATTATGGACAGGTGTGCCATGATTGGTTACTGTGCCGACAAGACCGCCACAAGGCACAAAATCAAATGGCTTAAACCGTTGAATCCTATGATTGCCAGTGTCAGCAATATAAATGTTATCGTCATTATCTATGGCTATCCCCTCTGGTCCTCCCTCTGAAAGTGAAGATATCTGTCCAGAATCCATTCCTGTCTGCCATTTCCAGCTCCAAATGCCAAGGGTTTCTCCATATCTATCCATAATATGAAGGCACTCATTCCCCCTATCTAAGACATAAAGCCGCATTTTAGAATCTCTTGCAATACCGCAAGGGAAAAAGAAAGTTCCTGCCTTCGCATCATATCCTTGCCTTCCTATTTCCCTGATGCGAATGCCTTTCTCATCATAAACCATGATCTTATGGGATTTATGGCAAACCACATAAATCTCTTTAACACCTGCTGTTTCTATTATCTCTATATCTAATGGGTAACCATCAACAGCCCATTTGGTCACAAACTTTTTGTCTTTATTAAACACCTGTATCCGCTCATTAGCACTATCAACTACAAATATGTTCCCTGCTGAATCAATAGCTATATCCTGCGGAGAGTAAAATTTACCGTCACTATCTCCCTGTGCTCCTAAAGAATCAATACAGTCTCCATTATTCTCAAATCGTTGGATACGATTATTATCACAATCGACAACAAAAACCCTGCTATCATTTCCTCTCTCTACAGCAATCCCAGATGGAGAATCAAATTTTCCAAGCTCAAGCAAAGATGATTTGCCACCCCAGTTAGTAATAAAATTGCCATTTTTATCAAACTTCTGAATCCGATGATTATTCTTATCCACAACAAACATATTCCCATTTGAGTCAAAGGTCATATCAACAGGCGAATTAAACCTTTCATTCTCAAAGCTGTACTTGCTTAATAAATCCTTAAACTTTCCTGAACCATCAAGCCTCTGGATACAATTATTGTCCCTATCAACAACATAAAGCAATCCATTCTTGTTAACAAACAACCCAGATATATCTCCAAATTGTCCAGCACCAAATCCTGCCTTGCCACCAAATACATTCTTTTCCATACCATCTATATCAAATCTATAGATAGATTCATACATTTTATTCATCTCATTCCTTTTTGCAGTTATGTAAATAGCTTGATTACCATTAATTGTAATCCCAGTAAGTGTCCCAAGTTTTTCCATGTTGTTTTTGTACTGAAAAACCTCTATATTGTCAGCAGCAGCACATATTCTTTGGATACGATAATTACCTGTATCAACAACATACAGCATAGAATTATCAGAATTAAAGGCAATATCTGTAGGAGACAAAAACTGCTTTGACCCTGTCCCTTTCTCTCCTATCTTTTGTGTAGCCAATGTTTTTCCATCAAACTCCCAGACACAGTGATTATCTGTATCAGTAACATACACCTTATCATTCCCCTTGATCATACCAACGGTTATCCCACAGGGTTTGCCGATATTATCCTTGCCCCACACACTAATAATATCACCATTCTTGTTAAACCCGAGCACACACCTCAAAACAACATCTATGACAAAAACATTTCCTTTAGTATCCACAGCCACACCTATGGGCTGAGAAAGCATGTCCTCATTTTCTCCATAAAATTCCTGCTCAAGCTCACCCTTTGAGTTAAATTTCTGCACACATTTTTTGCCTGTATTTGCCACATACATACAACCATTGGCATCTACAAATACATCTGATGGTTTATCAAAATCATATTTATGATAAACAGCAGGAAACTCAGCAGAAAAAACAAGATCCTTTGACCATCCCTTGTTTGGGAATAATATTAACAGCATTAATCCTAATAACAATATCTTTTTCACCTTTTTCAATTAAAAAAACCTCCATATAAGTCTTATAGGTCATATAGGTCTTATAGGTCATATCAGACCTATAGGACATATAAGACCTATCAAAATTCTATCTCCATTTCCTGCTCAGCCATACCAAAATCAATCCCTTCTTTCTCATCTTCTGGCTTAAGATCCACCTCAAAGAACTCAGGGGTAGTCATGATATATCCCTTTGGCAAACAAGATTTATCTACTCGCATTCGTATCTTGCCCGGCGGAATATTGCTGAATCGATACATACCCCCAGAGCTGGTAAAGGTAGGGGCATCGTTGGCATACACCATCAGATCATGGTCGCCTGTTTCCCCAGCATCCCAGACACCGTTCCTGTTCTCATCCCTAAAAACCCTGCCCTCAACAGTACCTGCCTTTTGAAGCGGGAACTTAAGCTCAATAACCTTGCCTGGCTCTACCTTGATTACCTGTTCCAATTCTGCCACACAGATAAAATCAATTGGCACTGAGCCAAGGTCAATATTCAGGTTATAGGCACCAGCCGGGACATCTACAAAACATGCCTTTCCATTTGCATTGGTTACAGATGCTTTTGCTTTTTCTTTACTCTCACCCTTTTCAAAAAGAATGACCTTTATCCCTTCCAACCCCTCTTCATCTGATGAAAATACCTTATTTGCGTCTATATCCTTAAAAACGCTTATAGATACAACCCCAAGTCTGGAAAACTCATTCTTATCAGGCAATTTTTTGGAGATAGGGGTCATATCCTGCGGAGATGCACCAAAACGAAACTCCTTTGCCTCTGTAAACCTTATATCGTTTGACAAATACTTGAAATAATTCTGCCTGTCCTTTTCTCGAAAGGTAAAACTTACCTTCCAGTTAAATTTTTGCTCATTATGGGAAAAAAATTCTAAGTCCATGTTTAATGGGTAATTAGGAAATTTATACATAAAATTTACCTTTTTTTCTGTATTTACCCTTTCCACAAAATTTATTTTATTATTACTTTTATACTGTGTTTCTTCCCTCTGACATGTCCGTTGGATGATACAGGAAAGATTACGGGTCAGCTTTTTCTTAACCCCAACAATAATGTTTTCCCGATTAATATCACTATTAGCCACGGTTCTGTCATCTATGCCTGTTATATTATAACTAACCCAGGGATTAAACCCCTTGTAAGAATAACGAAGGCTAATATCCCTTTTAAGAGAGATCTGCTTCTTCAGTTTGTCTTTTGAGGTACTATCCGTCTTTTCCATTCCTATCCCTGATGAGATAGAGAGAGGAAACTGTGGCAAAAAATCCATCTTTAGAGACAGATTATTTACCAGATTCTGGTCATTTACCCTGATTAACTCCCTAAAACTTTGCTGTTTTGTAAGAGTTAAGCTAAACTCCTTAGAAAAATTCCATCTATGCCCTGCATTCCAGCTATAACCAAAGCTGCCATTAGGCGATCCTGTTCCTATGACATTATCCTTAGAAAATGCCCCAGTTAACCAGAACCTTTTCCCAAGCTTAAAATCACCGCCACACTTCAGCAGGGATGTGCTATTTGTTACCCATGGACTGCTTGAGACAGAGTATTCGGTATTTAGCTTAATATCCCCTACCCTCTTAGAATCAAACAGACCAGTTATCTTCCATTTGCCGGCATCATTAGCTGGAAGGCTGCCATTTGTTCTTGAGTATTCACCATTCATCGTCATATTGCCTATTTTAGTAGCTGTGCCATAGCTGCTGCTTATTTTCCAGCTATTAACATCATTAATAGAAAGGTTGCCATTTGTTCTTGAGTATTCACCATTCAGCTTCACATTACCTGACTTAGTAGATGTCCCATAGCCAGCATTCAGCTTCCAGTTATTAACAGTAGAAGCAACAGATCTATCGTCAGAATAGCCCAACCCCAAACTTGCCCCTTTGAAGCCATACAAGCCGTTCCATGTCAGATTTTGCTTTTTATTAATCAAGGAATGCTTGATATCGCTGGAAAATCCTTTCAACTTAAATACTCCTCCTATCTTGTATCCATCCCCGCCAAGCTTGCCTGTTGAATAATCCATGTCCAGGTTCAGGGGGTAGATGGTTGATGTTGTTGTCCCAAGGGTGTGAATAGTCAGCACTGTTTGTGTGCCAGCTGTTTGCGTGCCATTTGCGGTTGAGGTGCCAGCAGTTTGAATATTCTGTTCACCCTGTTCAACATCGTTCTGATTGCCCGTGCTTCCCGTGCTTAATGTCCCCATGCCTGCTGTCTGCGTACCATTTTCACCCTTAGTGCCTGTTCCCAGACTAACTCCTGAATTAGTTCCTGGTTCTATAACCACTTTCCAGAACAGGCAAGGCATTTTCAGGCTGCCGCCAATCGCATCCCCTGCTCTGGCATCCTTAAAATAAAAGGTATTACCCGTGATGCCAGATTTGGAAGCCAGATCAATCTTTCCCCCATAAACCTTACTTTTACTGTTTGACACCCCCTTAAAAATAACAGGCGTCAATCGATCATGCCACAATTTTTTATTAGCCGCAAGCCTTACCCCATTAATCTGCGGGGCTGAGGCTGTCAATCCTGTAATATTAGGCAAAACATTTTGACCAACACTCAAATCCATAAATGGATTAAAAAAATCTGCCTGAGTATAGGTAAAAGCAAGGCTCTTTTCTTGCAGATTTATGTTCCCTTTTAATGCTGGGCTAAACATAGTCAATCTTTCTCTGCCACGAAGCTTCAGATCAAAATTGACATTGCTTAATCCCTTATCTGCTGCCTCAACATCTATGGAATAATTCCCTTCTCCATAAATAGCAAAGGCATTTTCAGAGACAACTGTAGTTAAGGCTATGATAATTGCTGCGATATAATACATCATTGGTTAAAATCTTTTACGGAAGGATTGCAGAGTTTTTCCTTCATTTGTATTGTTATTCCAACTGTAGAGACGCTGCTTATAGCGTCTCTACAATTATATAAGTCTAACCTGTGCAGGGTATAGATAGCTTTAATAGCTTACTAAAATATGTAATACAATACCATAACACATGCAAATAAATAAATAGTGCTCCATATGAAGTAATACATGTCTTATCCTTTATCCTCCTGATAAATAAGAGAGTAACAACCCCCTGCCCCCTTTATTAAGGGGGAATCTTTTAAAGGAGAAATGGGGAAATAGTTTTGCGTTGATAATAACTGTAATGACTATTGCCGTTTTTCCTGCAAATATTTGCTGCAAATACTATAACATAACTACTATTTCCGCCATTCCTCTTTTTTGCTACATCACCTCACAGACAAGAATGTCTGTGCTACTACTACTTTGCTGCTGGAGCTTGTTTCTTCTCCTTTATCTCTTCCAATGTTATCCAATCATATTTAGACACAGCAGAGAGTTTTGCCTTTTTGCCCATCATCTTTGATGCCCCATAATCAAAGAATATCACTGCTGTATATTCACCTGCATCCAATTTTACTGGATCAGTGGTCTCATACTCGATAACCTCTTCAGGCAGAACCATCTGACCATTAAGATCACCCTTTGCCACAGTTTCATTCTTCTCATTCTTAATCACATACTTTCCATCTGGTGCAGGCATAAATATCGGCACATTGCCAATATTCTTCACTGCAACCTTTAGACTCATACCTTTGGCACCATTAGATGCCTTAATATCCTGGATCTCAATCTTTTTTTCAATGGTATTGACTACCTCCAGCCCCAGAAAAGAAACCACCTCGCCAGCGGCCACAACACCGCCCTTTTTTTCCAATGGTTTTGTGGTAAAGCAAGCTAATCCCCAATATCCACCCTTTGCATCCTTTGGCACCTTAACTGTATAACGGACAATCTGATGTTTATCAGGACCAAGAAGAAATCCCTCTGGCTCAATAATCACCCAATCAGTAAGAGTTCTAAGATTAGTGCCGGCATTAGAAAAATCTCTTTTTGATGTTCGCTTATCTATAACCCAATCTTTGAGATTAACCTTGATATAGACCTCTTTATCCGACCGATTATAGAGATCAAATGTTCCGTTCTTTGTCTCACCTGCTGCAATCTGAATCTTTACCACACTTGGCTGCACCGAAACAGCCTCTACATTTACACTGGCAATCAAGAATAACATTGCCATTAACCATAACCTCTTCATCCAATTCATCCAAGCCTCCTTCATCTTAATTAGATGTCAAGTATCAGGAAGCCTGATACCCGATACCTGACACCTGATACCTATAATATATTCAACCCGGTCCCGACACCAGGATTACTAAGGGATTCTGCCCTCATCAGGCGTAGCTTAAGATTTAACTACGCCTGATAGAGGTGTGTAAGGTCAGAGGTCCTTCTGCCCCTACTTGTGTCTGATGCTGTGTTTAACTGCTGCGATTCATACTGCTTATTTACTGCATCATCTAAAAGTACATATCTGCTGCTTATACTGCTATAAATCTTGCTGCGATTTCAGACACAATGTGAATACAATTCACAACTTACAGCTTAGTAGAAGCAAGACTGAAGAAAACTGTAATAGCAGGGAGGGTTAGCCATTACTTTCCTTCCAGTTCAGCCTCATCTAAGCTGTAGGTTCTGAAGGGGCGTATAATCATACGCCCCTACATTGGTTTATCCTACTATTGGAATCAATGTAAATGTTAATGTATTTGCGTATTCGCCTTCTGTATACCTTGCCAGGTTAGAGATACCAAGCTTAAACACCACTAATCTTGCATCCTTGGTTGACATCTTAACCCCAAAAAGGTATTGTGCCTCATTATGAAGCCTTAACCATGTGCATCTGGCCATATTAGAACCACTATTTTCAGATGGATAGGTTTGAGCTGATGCGGCTGCCCCTTCAAGACTGTTCAATAAAACATATGTCTTTTCTGTCTGTACGGTAAGATAGGTATCTTCCAATCTTAAAACACCTTGCGGACCTGCCGGCTGCATGCCATGGATATAAAGATTTGCTCCATCCTGAGCATTGGTAAACAAGGTTATTGAGATAGCATCTGCTCTTTCAGCAAATCCCTTGCCAATATCTGCATTTAAGGAATCCAGACGATCATTCCCAGCTGAAGCACCACCATCAGGATAGTTAACGATGCTGACCTTATTTAAATCACGGGCATAATCCTCTGGTCCAGGGGTAACCATCTCCCTCATGTCCACACCAACAAGCTCAATTATTTGTGGAACCCTTAATCCTATCTCAGCATCCTCCTGCTGCATATCAGCTGCATATCCTAAAGAAGCAATCAGGCTTATAGCCAGAACACTTAATAATATTCGTTTCATATCAAACTAACCTCCTTAATCGTTTCATGTTTTAAACATTTCCTCATCTCTCTATATTCTCGGCAATGAGTAGTTACCTGCCGTATCATTAATATCATTTCAACACCTTTTGTCTCTCACCTCCTGTTGATATTGGTTAAAATTGCCATCATTTAATAGTAGCGACGCAAAATGTTGCGTCTCTACTCGCTATTCACTTTCCACCGCTCTGTCATTCCTACACTTCCCTACCCCGCTCACAAATTACAAGCAAGATGCTTGCAGGATTCGGGATAATAAGAGCAGGGAGGGTGATCTCTTACCTCTCCCGAATCCTTTATTGCCAAAAAAAAATCACGAGGTCATGAACATTGTATCAAAAGATATGTTCATGTCCTCGTGATTTTAATAATACACCTATTGTGCCGTGTCTATTATTCGTAGGGACAGGTCGCAACCTGTCCCTACCCACAGGCACGGATAACAAGCAAATCGTATATACCACATTCATCGAGTAGTTTCTTTTGTATACCACATTCATCTTTTTGACTGGCTCAGTATACCACTACGGAGCCAATCACATTTTTGTATGTTACATTCATCGTTTTTCACAAAAAAAAATCACGCCCTTTCACAATCCTTCAAGTTTCATATAAGTTGTGAACGCGTGATTTGCAAAAAATTCATTCTCCATACACCTCCATTTTAAGTTTTTATAGTAGAAAGGGCTACAAGAGGCAAATAATCATCTGCCCCTGCAACCCCCTACAGTTAAAAGAGATTTTCTCTTTATGTTCCGGAAGAAGTTAGCTTAATTTATAAAATATTCTATTCTATTTCATCAAACAAAAGCCTGCATTAGCCGACAATTGGCATAAGGGTAAATGTTAATGTGTTGGTATATTCACCCTCTGTATATCTGGCTAAATTGGCAATACCCAAATTGATTACTATCAATCTTGGTGCCTTTGTTGACATCTTTACCTCAAACAGGTGCTGTGACTGATTATGGATACGAAGCCATGAAGATGCTGCTTTCTCTGTGGGCTTATTACTAAGCTGAAAATCCAGACCATCAACCGTTGAACCACCCATACCATTTCTGGGATTGTCTTCCACAGGCAATGTGCTTACTGGGGTCTTGGTTGTTGTTACTTCAGATACTGCCATTGAGCAAGCATTGGCATAAGCACCTTCTAAGTCATTTTGCAAGATGTAAGTCTTTTCTGTGCAAACTGACACATAGGTATCTTCCAATCTTAAAATGTGTTGTTGAGTAGCTGGCTGTAAACCGTGAACATAGAGGGCTGCCCCATCCTGAGCATTGGTAAATATTGTCATCTCGAGTGCTGCTGTTCTTTCTGCAAAGCCTTTGCCAAGATCAGTATTGGCATCATCCATAGTATTGCCTGTAGCTGCCTCACCATTAGGGATGTTTACTACCCTTGCCACTTTCAGATCCCTTGCATAATCCTCTGGACCTGGTGTAATGATTTCTGACATATCAATTCCATTCAGCTCAATGATTTGAGGAACACTCAAACCAACGGATGCATCCTCTTGCTGCATATCTGCTGCGAATGCTACTCCACCTGTTACTGCGATTGCTATTATGCTAACTAATACCTTCTTCATTTTTATTTTCTCCTTTTCCTTTTGGATCTTTTTGAATTTGTTGCTTTTTGGGTGTAAGGCTCAGAGCCTTAAAAGCAATTCACTTCTTCCAGAACCAGAAAAATCAGAGAAAATCTCTTATTAACATCACCTCCTAAAAAGTCAGAAAAAAACCACATTCACATGAGCAGAACAGGCTCCATAGATAAGCTCCAAACTAACCTGTCCTACCCGATGAATGTGGTATACATACCTTTGTTTTGTATTTCTTATTGATTGATGCTACAGAAGAAAGACAAAAGGATGAGATATTAAGAATAAGCAAAGCAAATATAAATGTTGATAAAATTAATACCTTCATCTTCCCATATCCTTCTGCGGTTCTTAAACCCGCGATTTTTGAACCCGCGGTTCCTTGAACCATAAATAATTGTTGCTCAGTTTTTATTTGCATCATCATGCCAATATAATAGCAAGTTTCATGCCAAACTTAAAAACAAGCAGATGCACTTAATTCAACCAATTGTCATTATTGAAGTTATCGCTTTATATCCCTATACTGCCAGCCTATGTCTAACTATTTGACAGTGTCTAATTATTGGAATGCTTAAAACCAGTAAATCCTATGGAGTCTACAGGCATGATAATTCGCAATCTTAAGATAGACAGTATGTTATGTGCATGTGTCCAATTATTGACATGTGTCCAATTATTGGAAAGAGGCTGAAGACGTGTAGTGCAGACATTCCTGTCTGTGATGTGGGAGATGGAGCGTGTAGCACAGACATTATTGTCTGTAATGTGGGAGATGGAGTTTGTTAGGCTGAAGGCAAAAAGCAGAAGACCATGGGTGAAGTGAAACAAAACCCATCAGAACTCCTGACATAGGTATC
>DYDG01000044.1:0-6567 GCA_020717845.1 Marinifilum sp.
TGAAAACTTATGTTAGACGAACGATCTGTTAGATTGGGATTTAGCCCATTGAAAAGGTTGGATATTTTAAGGGTATCGAGAAAATAAAAGAACTCATCAAAAAACCCGGCTTCTCCTAATCCGTAGACTTCGGGTATATCTTTACCCGAAGCAAGGTCATGGGCAATGCCGGCCTGGTCCTTTTTGGCGATACACCAGCAGAGTCTATCAACGATATTTTGAGAGGCTTTTGATACGATGTTTTTACACTTTCCCATGAAAGACAGTATAGCATAAAATAGAGAAAAAGTCAAATGAGCATAAATCATAAGTGCTTGATACCATTAGAGTTAGCAGCCTCCATATTTTGCTTTTACTGGGCTTTAACAGCTTGGGATACGGGGGGAGACATCTTCGGCTTTAAAATCCATGTATGACAGCTTAAAGGGCTTGTAGCAACTGTTTCTGAAGGACTTTGTGGTTAGGGTGACGTCGAAAGAATTTACACTAAAATATAATTTTTTTCAAAAAAAGTAATTTTTTTTCTCTGCCAATTAAATCCTTGCTTTGACTGGATACCAATGAGACAAGACTCTTTTTGCATGAGGCATTATGAAACAGTTTTGCTTTATCGAATATTCAGTAAAATAGGGGTGGTATTGATGAAGAAAGTGTTTTTCGTAATTTTGGCGGCTATTGCGGTAATTATCGCAGGCTCTTCGGCCTTTGCTGAGAAGAAAACGCCTGCAAAAAAGGTTATAGTCTATTACTTCCATGGGACATTTCGATGCCCTACCTGCACAAATACGGAGAAGTATTCAAGGGAAGCAATTGAGACGAATTTCAAGAAGGCTCTTGCTTTCGGGAAGGTTGAGTTCAAGATAGTCAATTCCTTACTGCCGACTATCTATTGCTTCTTGCTTACTCCTTTCTCCCCCAATTAACTGACGCATTACACGCTACAGGGCAAGCAATGCCGTGGCTAAAATGACTGTTTCAAGTTGAAACAGTTGTGGACAATTTTTAATTTTTTGTTGACACAGGGTTAATCCTCTGATATAATTAACAAACAATTAGGAACAAGGGGGAAATCATTGAAAATGTTTGATCAAGACAAATTAATTCATACTAAAATTCGCAATTCTATATTTCGAAGGCTATGCTTGCAGCTTGGTATGATTACTTTAAGCCTTGTGCTATTTTGTCCTGTTATTGCTACGGCCACGGAGACCGTGACTGCGACAACAGCTACTGCCTCATCAACATGGTGGATATGGCCTGTTATCTTATTTGTTGTAACCTTAGTTATGGGAATTGTTGCGGTTCTGGGTGGTATTGGCGGTGCGGTACTCTATGTGCCTATTATCAGCGGATTTTTCCCTTTCCATCTGGACTTTGTTCGAGGGGCAGGACTTTTAGTGGCACTTTCTGGTGCCCTGGCAGCGGGTCCTTCTTTACTAAGGTCTGACCTGGCAAACCTAAGACTGGCTATCCCTGTTGCCCTTATTGCTTCAGCATCTGCTATATTTGGATCAATGATTGGGCTTGCTGTGCCTACCAATATTGTCCAGATATGTTTGGGAATAACTGTTCTTGGGATTGTTGCCCTTATGTTCATGGCAAAGAAATCAGAATTGCCTGATGTGCCTAAGGCTGATGCCTTATCCTCAGCATTGCGAATATATGGTGTCTACACTGAGGGAAGCAGCGGTCAAACCGTTAACTGGAAGATACACCGAACCCCTGTAGGACTTGCTATATTTATTATCATTGGTTTTATGGCTGGTATGTTTGGGCTTGGTGCAGGCTGGGCAAATGTTCCGGTATTGAATCTGCTAATGGGAGCACCATTAAAGATTAGCGTTGGGACCAGTAAATTCCTGCTTTCAATTACTGATACATCAGCTGCATGGATTTACTTTAATCAGGGCTGTGTAATACCTATGATTGTAGTCCCATCCCTGATAGGCATCATGCTTGGTTCATTTATTGGTGTGAAAATTCTTAAGAAGGCAAAGCCAGCCTTTATTCGTTGGATGGTAATAGGGCTGCTTACCTTTGCTGGACTTAAGGCATTACAAAAGGGATTGGGAATATAAGAAAAGGTGAATAGACTGAAGGCTGAAGACTATTAGGCAGGGAGAATCAGAACCTAACAGTTTTTAATTGTTCAGTCTTCAGCCTGAACAATTAAATATAAGGAGAAAATATTATGCCAGAGGAATCCGTAGTAGTAAATACTCACCACGAACAGGTTATCTATGCTAACATCCTTGAAAAAGGAATGTATCTTGGGCTTGGATGTTTGATTGTTACCTTCGGGCTCTATGTTTTTGGGGTTATCCCCTCAGCCATTCCATTGGCAGAGGTTTCAAAATATTGGAGTCAGGATGCTCACAGCTATCTTGAAGCAATCAATCGTGATTTTCTGCATCTTGATCATCCAATTACAGGCTGGGCATGGACAACCCTTCTAAGAAAAGGTGATTTTCTCAACTTCCTTAGCATAGCCATCCTTGCCGGCTTAACCATTCTTTGCTATCTGACAATTATTCCGAGCCTGCTCAAAAAAAAGGATACAGCCTATACTTTGATGACCATAGTTGAGGTTGCTGTTCTTGTTCTTGCAGCCAGTGGGATATTGGTTGTGGGTGGACATTAGTAGCACGCCACTTGGCATATATGCCCTATCCCCAAAAAGCAGATTGTTCGATTCCTCATATTACCCTTATGTGACAATAGCTTGTGGATTTTTACAGATGCCTCGTCAAAAATTTACCTTGACAATTAATGATAAGAATGTTATATTAGAGCTGAAGATGGGTAGACTGAAGACTGTTAGGCAGGAAGAGAGATTCTAATCTAACAGTTTTTCAGCCTTTTTCAGCCTTTAGTCTTCAGCCTTCAGTCTATTTTACAAGGAGATGCTGTCTATGAAATCACTGGTTATTGTCGAGTCGCCAGCCAAGGCAAAGACAATCAATAAATATCTGGGAAACGATTATCAGGTGCTGGCTTCCATGGGACATGTCCGCGACCTGCCTGCCAAGAAATTAGGTGTAGATATTGAGAAAAACTTTAAGCCTACCTATGAAATTATCTCAAGTAGAAAAAACACAATGACTCAACTTAAATCTGCAGCAGCAGGAGCAGACAAGATATTCCTTGCCCCTGACCCTGACCGCGAAGGAGAGGCAATTGCCTGGCATCTGGCTCAAGAGCTTGGAGACGGGAAAGGTAAGAAAAGCGGAAAGGAAATATATCGGCTTACCTTTCATGAGATAACCAAACAGGCTATCAGTGAATCTATCAAAAACCCAGGCAGTATTTTACAGGAAAAGGTAGATGCTCAACAGGCAAGGCGTATCCTTGACCGTCTGGTTGGCTACCAGATCAGCCCTATCCTTGGAAAAGGTTTGAGTGCCGGCAGGGTTCAGTCTGTAGCTGTTCTTTTGATTGTAAACAGGGAAAGAGAGGTTGCAGCCTTTATCACTGAAGAATACTGGTCAATTATTGCTAACCTCAAAAAACACAACACACAGACACAGATAACAGCTAAATTAGAAAAGATTGATGACAAAAAGACCAGTATCTCCAACAAGGAAAGGGCAGATGAGATATTGGCTGACCTAAAAGGTAAAGCGTTTATTATCTCTGCTGTTGCCAAAAGACAAAAAAAGCAAAACCCTGCCCCGCCATTTACCACAAGCAAACTTCAACAAGAGGCATCACGAAAGCTCAGGTTTACAGCCAAAAAGACTATGGCTGTGGCTCAGCAGCTCTATGAAGGGTTAGATGTTGGTGAGGATTCACCTGTCGGGTTGATTACCTATATGCGAACCGACTCGGTACGTGTAGCATCTGTGGCTCAGGAAGAGGCAGCAGCTTATATCAAGAAAAAATATGGGAAGGAATACACCCCTGAAAAACCGCCAGTATATAAATCAAAAGCAAGTGCACAAGAGGCACACGAGTCTATCAGACCAACATCTGTAGGGTATGAGCCTGAAGCAATTAAACAATACTTAAGTCAGGATCAGTATCGGCTGTATAAACTTATCTGGAATAGATTTGTTGCCTCACAGATGTCCCCTGCCCTCTTAGAGATAACCACAGCTGATATTCTAATTCAGGGGAAGGCTAAGTATCTGTTCAGGATAACTGGTTCTGTGGTTAAGTTCAATGGATTCATGGCTGTTTATGTTGAAAGCAAGGATGAGGGAAATGATGATGAGGAAAAGGAGGCGGATGAAAAGATTTTGCCATCACTTGATGAGAGTGAGAAGCTTGATCTTGTGGGACTGGAAGGAAAACAGCACTTTACCCAACCACCGCCAAGGTATACAGAGGCTACATTAGTTAAAGCCCTTGAAGAAAAAGGGATTGGCAGACCAAGCACCTATGCTCCAACTATCAGCACCATTCAGGACAGAAAGTATGTGGAAAAACAGGATGGCAGCTTTAGACCAACAGAGATAGGAATACTTACAACTGATGCCCTGGTTGCCTCATTCCCTGATATAATCAATATTGATTTTACGGCTAAGATGGAGGATGAACTGGATAAGATTGAGGAGGGATCCATTAACTGGATAGATGTTCTTAAGAATTTTTATCAGCCATTCTCTGAGGCATTAAAGCATGCAGGCAGTAAGATCGCTGATGTAAAGAAACAGCAAGAAACAGTAACTGATGTGAAATGTAAAAAATGCGACAGTCAGATGATAGTCAAGGTTAGCCGTTATGGAAAGTTTTTGGGATGCCCTAAGTATCCAGAATGCAAGTATACCACCCCCTTTGAGGTTGATGAGCAGGGCAATATTAATGTTGCTAAGGCAGAGGCAGTTGATGCTGTTTGCGATAAATGCGGTGCACCTATGGTGCTTAAAACAGGTAGAATGGGACAGTTTTTGGCCTGCTCCGCATATCCAAAGTGCAAGAATGCAAAATCAATGAACAAGGTGAACGAGAATACCGGTGAGGTTAAAGAGACTAAGGCTGAGCCAACAGATGAAAAATGTCCAAAATGCTCTGAACCCTTGATCCTTCGTGGCGGCAAATATGGCGATTTTCTTTCCTGTAGCAAATATCCAGAATGTAAGTATACCAGATCCATTAGCATTGGTGTTACCTGTATGGCTATTAATGAAAATGGGCAGGAATGCGGCGGCAATATCGTGCGGAAACCATCCAGAAAGGGATTTTTCTACGGGTGTGATAAATACCCAGCCTGTAAATTTACTACATGGGACGAACCCACAAACAACAAATGCCCAAACTGTCAGCAAATGCTGGTTAGAAAGGTGAAAAAGGGCGAAGAGCTAATGCTTTGCGCAAATAAGGGATGTGATTATAATGAAGGGAGATAGACGGTTAGCCAAAGATGCTACTTCTTGAAGACTGTGTAGCACAGACATTCTTGTCTGTGGCATTATATACTTATCGCCGGCATAAAATGTGATTGTTGAGCAGGGTTAACATAGATGGGTTTCACCCATCCTACTATGTTGACAGCGTGCTTTCTGATGTAGGATTGGTGGAGTGAAACGTAACCCATCTATGCTTTGAGTTGCAAAAATCACAAATTATGCCAGTGTTGAGTATAGTATACGATGGAGGATGGATAGTGAACAAAATATTCGTGTTTGCATTGTTATTAATATGTTCTGCCAGCCTTGAGGTAGCACCTCTGGCAGAGGCAGCAACCGTCAGATTAGAGCCAGCAGTTATTCATGCTGCGATAGGTCAGGAGTTTGATGTCCATATTATGGTTGACGATGTTGTGGATTTGATGGGTGCAGAGATAAATATTAGCTTTGATCCTTCAAAATTAGCAGCGGAAACAATAAGTCAGGGAGAGCTGCTTGGAAGACCTACCGGTGCTACAGTGGCTTTCTTCCCAGCTACATCAACAGGCAATGCTGGATTCGCTGCCTCGCGAATGGGAGGAAGTCCCACAGGTATTACTGGCAGTGGGACCATAGCTGTCATTCGTTTCAAGTGTCTTGCAAATGACCCGGACAGTTTGTTGAGTATCAATCCAGCACCTGACCTGCGGGATAGTACTCTCGCAGGGATACTTGTTACCGGTACATCCGGGACAGCAATAACAGCTACGCATGGCACGGCTACTGGATTAACCATTGAGCCGGCATGGGGGACGATTACATCTGGTGCTACGCTTAGTTGCACGGCTACAGCTCAGGATACTGCCGGCAATACATGGAGCGTGACCGCAGTATTTGGCTGTAATGACACATGGGGAACATGGACAAGCAATGTCTACACTGCAGGCATGGCTGGAACATGGACGATTACTGGAACATACACTGGGGTATCTGGCACGGCAATGGTTGTTGTCCTGCAAGGCACTGCCACTGGGTTAACCATTGAACCGGCATGGGGGACGATTACATCTGGTGCTACGCTTAGTTGCACGGCTACAGCTCAGGATACTGCCGGCAATACATGGAGCGTGACCGCAGTATTTGGCTGTAATGACACATGGGGAACATGGACAAGCAATGTCTACACTGCAGGCATGGCTGGAACATGGACGATTACTGGAACATACACTGGGGTATCTGG
>DYDG01000044.1:6677-19557 GCA_020717845.1 Marinifilum sp.
GGCTGGAACATGGACGATTACTGGAACATACACTGGGGTATCTGGCACAGCAACGGTTGTTGTCCTGCATGGCACTGCCAATGGATTAACCATTGAGCCGACATGGGGAACGATTACATCTGGTGCTACGCTCAGTTGCACGGCTACAGCTCAGGATACTGCCGGCAATACATGGAACGTGACCGCAGCATTTGACTGTAATGACACATGGGGAACATGGACAAGAAATGTCTACACCGCAGGCATGGCTGGAACATGGACGATTACTGGCGAATATATGAAAGTATCTGACACAGCAACGGTTGTTGTTCTGCATGGCACTGCCAATGAATTAACCATTGAGCCGGCATATGGGACGATTACATCTGGTGCTACGCTCAGCTACACGGCTACAGCTCAGGATACTGCTGGCAATACATGGAGCGTGACCGCAGAAACAACGTTTGATTGTGGTGACACACTGGGAACATGGACAGGCAATGTCTATACTGCAAACATGGCTGGGACATGGGTAATTACTGGCGAGTATCATGGAGTATCTGGCACAGCAGTGGTTGTTGTCCTGCATGGCACTGCCACAGCATTAATAATTGAGCCAGCATTAGGGGCAATTACATCTGGTGCTATACTTAGCTACACGGCTACAGCTCAGGATACTGCTGGCAATACATGGGACGTAACAGCAAAAACAGCGTTTAGCTGTAATGACACACAAAAAACATGGACAAGCAATGTCTACACTGCAGGCATGGCTGGAACATGGACGATCACTGGCGAGTATTCTGGAGTATCTGACACAGCCACAATAATTGTCTTGCCTGAGTTACCTGCAAATATAGCTATTGGTACCATAACTGACCAGATATATCGCCAGCCATTTAGTTTGACGATAAGAACACTAAATAGACAGGGCAGCCTGCTTCCTTATTTTGGAACACTTACGCTCTCTGACCTTACTGGAAACATTACCACTCATGTTGTTGAGATTAAGAACGGCAAGTGGACAGGAACGATAAGCATTAACAAGTCCATGTTAAACGATCGGATTACCTGCGAAATAGCAGGGAAAAGGTATTCAGACAATTCAAGTAATTCATTTAATGTATTGATAGCTAATGCCTCTAATGAAACGATATCTGATGTAGGGGTAGTGATAGAGATCCCGGCTAACTCTGTAGATGATGATTATTGTTTGGAAATAAACCATGAGCCATCTGGTTGGGAGATCAACAATGCCAACCATCAGGCAGGCACAGCATCTGTCCTGTCAGATACCTTGTGTAAGATTACCATAACCAATGCATTCAATGAGGAATTGATTTTCCAACCATCGATTCCATTAAGCCTTATCTATCAGCCTGAACAACTTGGCAATATTGATTCAACAACCCTGCAAATTTGCAGGCTGCAAAATGGACAGTGGATACCTGTCCCTGGTGGAAAGGTTTACCCAAATAACAGGATGGTTACAGCATTCATTGATAATCCAGGAACATTTATCCTCAGGGGTGTTGCTTTTGGCAATAAACCATCTGATGTGATTGTTTATCCAAATCCATGCAAAGGGACAGAGATAATCTTTCGGCATACAGATAATTGTACCATTGAGATTTATGATATGGCCGGGGATCTGTTAAAAAAGGTTCATGTCCAGGGAGCAGAGTATCGATGGGATACTCGTGATGACTATGGCAAATTATTGGATAGCGGGGCATATATCTATGTAATCATTATGGAAAAGGAAAACAGGTGTGGAAAGGTGGTTATTATCAGATAAAACAATAGGTCTTATAGGTCTTATGAGACACATAAGACCTATTATTTTATCAGGAGGTGTTGAATTGATTCAACAAACATTAGTTTTAATCAAGCCAGATGGTCTGGCAAAATCGCTGACTGGCAATATATTGGCCAAGTTTGCAGAGACAAGACTGGAGATAGTGGCCTGTAAAATGGTCAGAGTTTCAGAAAGTCTTGCTAAGGAGCACTACAAGTTTCTTAATGATAAACCATTCTTTTCTGAGCTTATCCAATACCTGCAAGGGGAATTTCATTCCCGGAAAAAGGTAATGGCAATGGTTTATTGGGGTGAGGATGCTATCTCAAAGGTTCGAGAGATATGCGGAGCAACCAATCCTGAAGAGGCAGACCCTGTCTCTATCCGAGGCTCCTATGGCCGCATAACTACCTCAGGCGTGTATGAAAATGTAATCCATGCCTCAAGCGATGAGAAAGAGGCAGAGCGTGAAATAAAGCTGTGGTTTGAGCCTCATGAGATTATTGTCGATTGTTACCAAACAAAGGCGACAAGGGAGGTATTTGAAAGGATAACATGGGAAACACCATCTCTTTAAGTGAAAGAATCATCCGTGATCAAATACGACAGGTAGAGATTATCCCAGGGTTTTTATCCCACCTGAAAAGCTCAAGCCTTATAAAGATGTGCAATACCCATGTGCTTTGCACAGCTATCATAGAAGATAGGGTTCCGCCATTTTTGAAGAATACAGGCAAGGGATGGGTAACAGCTGAATATGGGATGCTGCCCTTATCCTCGCCTAATAGAATAGAACGAGAAGCAGCTAAGGGAAAACAAACAGGCAGAACACATGAAATACAGAGATTAATCGGCCGTTCTCTGCGGGCTGTGGTAGATATGAACGGCTTTGGAGAAAAAACCGTCAGAATTGATTGCGATGTTATCCAGGCAGACGGAGGCACCAGATGTGCATCGATTACTGGTGCCTTTGTGGCTCTGTATGAGTTGTTTCGTCAGATGCAGGAAAATGGCGAGATGGTATCAAACCCAATTAAGGATTTTGTAGCAGCAATAAGCGTTGGGATAGTAGACAATAGTTTTTTATTAGACATCAATTATGCCGAAGATTCCACTGCTGATGTAGACGTTAACCTGGTTATGACCGGCTCAGGCAAGGTGATAGAGATACAGGGAACATCTGAGGGTGAACCATTCTCACTCGCTGATCTTGATGAATTGATCAGGCTTGGCAGTAGGGGTATCAAACAGTTAATAGAGATACAGAAACAGGCATTGGCATTATTGTAACACAAGCATCATGCTTGTGTTTATACTACTCAAGCTGGAAGCTTGAGTTTCATTCAGCCTACGGAGGACAATATATTGATTACTGGATCTTTACCATTTGAGACTCCAATCGATGAACTGGAAGAAAAGATTAATAGCCTTTCCACCCTTCCTTCAGAAAAAGCAAAGGAAGAGGCAAAACAGCTTCAAAAAGACTATGAGGAATTAACCCAGAGGATCTTCTCCAGCCTTACCCCATGGCAAAAAACACAGATTGCCAGGCATATTCGCCGTCCGTGCATTCTGGATTATATCCCCAGGATATTTGATGAGTTTATTGAGCTTCATGGAGATAGGCTGATTGGAGATGATCGGGCGATAATTACCGGCATGGCAAGGTTGAATGATGAAACAGTATTTATTATTGCTCATCAAAAAGGCAAGGATACTCATACCAATATTGCCTGCAATTTTGGTATGCCCAACCCTGATGGCTATCGCAAGGCAGCCAGGATTATGCGTCTTGCAGAACGATATAAGAAACCCATCCTTACCTTTATCGATACACCAGGGGCATACCCTGGTATGGAGGCTGAGGAAAAGGGGCAGGGTGAAGCAATTGCCAGGAATCTGTTCATCCTTTCCCGATTAAAAACACCTGTCATTGCTACGGTTATTGGAGAAGGCGGCAGTGGCGGGGCACTGGCTATTGGTGTTGCCGACAAGGTATTGATGCTCGAAAACGCTGTCTATTCTGTCATCTCTCCTGAAGGATGTGCAGCTATATTATGGAATGACAGGTCAAGGACTGAAGAGGCAGCCGCAACCCTCCATCTAACAGCTAAGGATTTATTGGAACTTCAAATCATTGACGAAATAATCCCAGAGCCATCCGGCGGAGCACATCGTAACTACAACGAAGCAGCTCAAAAAATCAAAAAAGTCATTACCAAACACCTGAATAAATTGAAAGACATGGATGTGCCTGCCTTGTTGGAAAAACGGTATGAAAAGTATCAAAAAATGGGAAGATTTATCGTTGATGTCCAAGGATAAAAAACAGGTAACAGTTCAGCTAACCGCAGAGACGCAGAGAATAAATCATGAGGACAGAGCACAGATGAGAGACTACAGATTCTTTCTTTTTGCTTTTCTATAGTTCTGGATTCTAATTTTTGTTAATTTCTCTGTGCCTCTGCATCTCTGCGGTGAACTATTACAAAAACAGACTGCCACTATTGCCACAACGGGCTATATTTTGATGCCCGGCTGCTTAACTGCTGGATATTTTTGCATTTATTTACCCATAGTGATAGCAGCTCCATCCTGAACCCATAATATCCATCCTCTTCCTTGACTATTTCCTTCTTCAGAAGCTCAGATGTCCTTGCCTTTATGTCCAGATTCAGATTATACCTCACCATAAAATTCTCGATCCCTTTTATGCTCGAGTCTTCTCCCAGATTAAGAATAGCATCCAGCATAGAAAGGAATATCTGACTATCTAAAGACAGTTCTTTCCAGATAATGTCCATAATTGATACATTATCCTCTATTATGGCCTTAACCACACAATTAACATCTGCACGGGTAATATAATTCTTTTTTGTCTTATTCCTGTAATTGACAACCTCATGACACAAAAGCTGGACAAAATACGGATGCCCTGATGTCCCCTTAAATATCTTTTCTATGGCTAATGGGTCATATTGGAAATAGTCTGCCACTGGCTGAGTAATTAATCTCATGCTATCTTCTATGTCAAGCAGTCCAACCTGATATGAAGACATCCCATCAAACAGAGGTGACCAATGGTTAAGATTCAACTCATCTATCTTATGAATATCAGCAAAAAGGATGGATAGCCTCTTATTATGTTGAAGGAGACTTCGTAGATATTCAGGGATATTTGCATTTAATCTGCTCTCTTTGATGCCCTCCTCAATTGTTTCATACCCATCAAACATCAGGACTAACGAAATATTCTCAATAGTTTTTTCTACCATATCCATGAATTCATTTCTAAACCTGCTTGCTCCATGTGCTTCAAAATCCCTTTGCAGCGGTTCTTTCAGCAAGATATTCTTATCCTTTAGAGCATGGAAAATATCCCTGGCTATATTGTAGAAAAACATATTGGTATCACAATCCAGCATCCCCTTAGTATCGATTAAAACAGAGATGTCCTTGTCATTCATCCAATTATGAATATAATTAAGCACAGATGTTTTTCCTGTTTTCCGCAGCCCATAAATGGTGATAATATCTGGATTAGATCCCGAGTTCAAGATGTCTTTAATCCTTTTGCAAAGTTCATCCCGTCCAACAAATACATTCTCTTCATCCTTTTGCAAGGCTCGTCCAATGACATAAGGGTTGGTCTCCAATTCCTTAAATACATTCCCATGGATTATCTGAGAGGCACTAAAAATATTCAGCCTTTCAGAGATATGAACCTGTTTGCTGCTCTTTTCCAGATCATCAAACTGAAGTAAAACCCTGGCAATAACATCATAGTTTGGGGTAGAGATAGCACCTTCAGCAAGTTGAATCCTCAACTCAACCTCTATACTTCGTTGAGCAAGCAAAAGATTGATCTCTTTTTTGCTTTCCTGGTAAGTCAAATACCCCTCCCCTGATAGAAGCTCCACGATTATATTCCTGGCTGGACCGCCGCCAGTATTAGTCAGCTCAAAAACCAGAAGACTATCTGATGAACAAAATAGGTTCTTATTCTTTAATTGATACTCTATCTGTGCTCGACTATTACTTATCTGGATATAATCCATTAACTTCAATGCCCAATTATCAAGTATTCTTTGAAGGAATACTGTCTCTGGGGAGGGACAGGCTGAAGGCTGAAGGCTGAAGGCTGAAGGATTTCTATCCGACAATCTCTGCATTCTGTCGCATACCATTTGACCTTTATTATCTGTTTTTTTCAATACACCATGAAGTTCAGCCAGAACATCTATGGCCATTTGCAGATATTCCATCTTTTTTTTGGGAGTTCTTGCCCTTTGATACCGTCCGATGATACCAAAGAATTCATCTCCAAGCCTGAAAATTACTTCAGAAACACCTGGGACAATAAATCCCTTTTCTTTCAGCTCTTTCAGCTCTTTCAGCTCTTTCAATCGATGGGCTGTCTGCTTAAGGGTTTCCTCTATTTCAAGAATTTGAGAAAAGTTTTCCACCTCCCATGCCTTAGCCAGAAAATGATACACAGAATGTATCTGCTCACCCCATTTTAAATGAGTAGTATGCTCTAACGCCTCTGCAGTTCTTGACAAAAACCCCTGATTCAAAACCTCTGTAACCCTTTCTTCGTTGATTGATTTTTGAAGGTGATAGTATGCCTTGCAGAGCAGCGAAGCAAAAAGATAATACCCTTGATACTGATGCTTAACCTTGAGCATAGCCGAAAGGTGGTTCAAGGTTACAAGGGGGTATCTATCCCCAGGCAGTATCTCATAAATAACAGCAAAGAATGAATCTTGATCATCCAATACCTTTTTGAGGAGTCCTTGCGACTTAACCATGGTAAGGTTGAAATAGGCAGATAAGATTTTTTTCTTGTATACAAAAATGATAGCTAAAATGAATAATAAAACCAGAAGAGAGATGCTGTAGATGGTCGTAGAGCTGATAAAGGGTATCCCGTGCCTAACATTCAGATCCAATGGATTAATCAAGCCCTGGGTCCATGTCTGCCATATCTTTTTATTGTATCGACTAATCCCACAGCCCTTATTCAGGATACCTGTGCCTGCTGCCCATATCCTGCCTGATTTATCCATACTTAAGGATAAAACATCATAGCTTGCCAGCCCATCATCAATGCCATAGGATTCCCAATTATACCCATCAAATTTGACCACCTTTTCACCAGCAGCAAACCAGAAATTGTCACAAGTATCCTCAATAATAGAACGGACAGGGGTATGAGAAATCTCAGAATTGGAATAAACAAACCATTCCTTGCCATTATAAATACTTACCCCTCCATAATTGCTTCCAAACCAGAGCTTTTCTGTCTTATCCTTATAAATAGACAGGATAGCATTGCTTGCCAACCCAGAATCCTTGGAATATATTGTCCATTCCTTTCCATCGTATCTGCTTATCCCATCTGATGTAGCAAACCATATATCCCCATTCTTATCCTTTTCCATATCCTTTACTGCATATCCGGCCATGCCTTCAGCCTTTGCATATGCTGTCCATTTTTTTCCATCATATCTGCTTGCCCCTTCTGCTGTTCCAAACCAGAAGGTTTTGTGATTTTCCTGCATAATAGAAAGCACATTATTGCTCAACAATCCATCATCCATAGTATATGTCTTCCATACCCTGCCTGTATAACAGCTCAAACCCTCCCGTGTTCCAAACCAGAGATAACCTCGACTATCCTGGATAATTGCTTGCACATAGTTATTAATCAATCCATCCTTAACCGTATAGACCTTAACCTGATTGGTATCAATATTAATCCTTTTTACCCCACCTGGTGTCCCTATCCAGATATTATTCTCATCATCCATAAACGAGGTCATGCAATTATTGGTGCTTATCCTTAAGTAGGGAATACTAATGGCAGGCTTTCGGGTTTTTTTTTCTTTTTCTTCTATGCCATACTTATTTACTGCAGATACCGAGAACTGTCCACTCATCTTTTCTTGAGACTGCCACCATTGTTTATGAGCAGGAACAGCAGCGACAAGCTTCCACACATCCTGACTGGTTTGCAGATAGATACGATACTCGCAAATATCAGCAGAATCAGACAGATCCCACCATAATTTTATCCGTCCATTTTCCAGCTCTACAGCCCTCACATGCCCTGGTTGTGCCGGATAGCTTTTCGCATCCAAGGAAGAGACAGGAAGACACAAGAATGCCAGGGCACAGAGGAACAAAGATACTTTTACAGATTGTCCCAACCTATTATCCTCCTTCAGTCTATCTACCTATCTCTCCTGTCCATACTTATCTCTCCTGCCAACAACTTATCCATATTTACAAGGAATATGATCCTGTCATTTAACTTGCCAATACCATCAAGATAATTGGTATCAACAAAGGTGAGCATGGGTGATGGCGGCTCTATAGAAGTAAGTGGAATATCAATTATCTCCCTGACTGCGTCAACCAGCAGCCCGATCCTTTCCCCCTGCCATTCAACTATCAATACTGTGCTTTTCTCATCATCCTTCAAGTTCATACAAAACTTTTTATTTATAGCTACAATTGGGATAATATATTCCCTTAATGGTATAATCCCGCTGATAATTGATGGGGTAGTAGGAACAGGGGTTATCCTTTCACAGGTGATAACCTCGCGTGCGGTTTCTGCCTCAATCCCAAACTCCTTGTCTTCGATACTAAATAATATCAACTGAATATCTTTCATTGTTTCTCCTTTGAAATATCCGCAGATTACGCAGATTTCACAGATTAAAGACAAAACGCTTATATGTAACTACTCAGGTTTCAGGTTCACCATTCACAATTCAAGGTTAGAAAGCTTAGACGAACACGTACTGTCATTTGCGGATTCATCAACTATCTCAAGAAATACGAAAAACGCAAAAAATCTACCAACCCTGAACCGTGAACCCAACAACCTGAGTAATTACATCTTCTTTGTAATAATCTGTGTAATCTGCGAAATCTGCGGATTAAATCTCTTCTCTCCCAACCATCCTCAATCTTTTTATCTCCCGTTTCAATATCTTCCCAGTTGCGTTTTTGGGAAGAGACTCCCAGAATTCAATGATTCGAGGCAGTTTATATGCTGCCAGCCTCTTTTGGCAAAAACCCCGTATTTCTTCTACGGTTGTCTTTTCCCCATTTTCTTCCGCTTTCAAGACAATGACCGCCACAATTATCTCTTCCCTATTTTTTTCCTCCTGCCCAACAACAGCTGCCTCAGCAATCTTTTCATAGTCATAGAGAACATCCTCTATCTCTCTTGGGTAGACATTCAATCCATGAACAATAATCATATCCTTTTTGCGATCAACGATATATATATATCCCTTGTTATCTATCCTGGCCATATCACCAGTAAACAGCCAACCATCTCGAATTGCCTCTGAGGTTGCCTCTGGTTGATGGTAATATCCTTTCATGACATTCTCTCCACGAACAATCAACTCCCCTACCCCACCCTGTGGCACATCCTGCCCATTATCATCCACCACCCTGACCTCAACACCTGAGATAGGAATCCCAACAGATCCAGGCTGACGAAGGTTAAGAGGGTTAAGGGAAACAACCGGTGATGCCTCAGTTAGTCC
This sequence comes from Marinifilum sp., assembly GCA_020717845.1. Classification (GTDB taxonomy): domain Bacteria; phylum UBA9089; class CG2-30-40-21; order CG2-30-40-21; family CG2-30-40-21; genus CG2-30-40-21. Next base: position 16,026 of record DYDG01000044.1, read on the forward strand.
ATAGCCCTCAAGCAGCGGCAGATTAAAGGCATTCTCAAACCTTTTCAGCACCTCTGTAGCCAGTGGTGCTGCCCCGGAGAGACATAATCTTATTGGATTGATAAAATGAAATCCCCATGGCAGCTTAAGCCTTGAGAGGATATTATAAACAGGCGGTATGGCAACAAATATGCTTACCCTTTGAAGCATAATGGCTTTTATCACCTTATCAAATGGTTTAGGTGATTTTAAGACAATTATCCTGGCACCAGCATAAAGCGGGGCAAGCAAGCAAACTGTGGCTGTAAACGAATGGAACATGGGCAAAAAGAGAATGACCCTATCCTTTTCAGTGAGTTTAACTGCTGCAAGTGATGAGACTATATTGGATACGAGGTTTTTATGGGTAAGCATTACCCCCTTAGGATTTCCGGTGGTTCCTGATGTATAGATAATAACCGCTACATCCTCATCCTGTGCTGCTGACGGATACTCCTTATCACTATCTCTTTTAAGAATTTGTTGCCACAGAAGATAGCCCACTTCATCCTTAACATCTGTAAGCACAGTCTGAGCTGGAGCAAAGCTAATCTCTGGAAGTTTATCCTTAAAGTCAGACGAGGTAATCAGCAATGCAGGTGAAGAGTCTTGCAGGATAAAGTTGATCTCTTTTGAGGAAAGCATGGTATTAATCGGCACAGCAATGGCACCAAGCCTCAATGCCGCAAAGTATGAAACCACAAACTCATGGGAATTATGAAGAAGGATGGCTATTCTATCATTCTTTTTAACCCCAAGCATCAGCAATGCTCCAGCAAATTGGTTGACCATAGTATTTAGTTGACCATATTTAACCCTTTGGTGTTCAAACACCAATGCCCATCTGGCAGAAAATTTTTTTGCCCCATTGGTTAAGATCATGTCTAATGGCATAATCACCTCCATAGCTGCAGCTTGAATAGTTACTTATAATTTTAGCAAAAAATCATTACGCTGTCAATGAAAAAATATTGGGAGAAAACGCATCTGAAGATGCTCACTACATCTTCTTCACGTAATGCGTCAGTGGAATTGGGGAATTTCTATAGGGAAGATACACACCCCCTACCCCCTCTCAAGAGGATAACACACCCCCTGCCCCCTCTCAAGAGGGGATTTCTGTATTCCCCTCTAATAAGAGGGGTTAGGGGTGTGTGAAGTTCACTCCGCTAAAACAGAATGCACCTTCTTCTAAATAATTCCCCCAATTCACTGACGCATTACTTCTTCACCTTTCTCACCTTCCTCGCCACGCAGATAATCGATACACCAAAGGGTAAGTTCCATGATTTCAAGAATATTGCCTCTATCTTGAACAACAACTCAAGGATAGATGTCAACCACGCTGGATAGCTTTTATCAAAGGGTGACTGCAGAGAGCCATCCTTGACAGTCATTGCCCTCAGTCTTCTGCTCAGCCAGGTAACAGGCAGGAGCAGGGCATTCATATAAGACATCTTTTCGATGTGCAACCCAGCAGCCTGCAGTTTTTCAGACAGCTCTAAGGCTGTATACCTTCGTTTGTGCTTGCAAATCTCATCTATATCCCCCCATAAAAATTGATAGGCTGGGGTTGTCAGAAGAATAACACCGTTTGGCTTGCAAATTCGGGCAAGCTCGTAAAGGACTTTTGTGTCATCCTCAATATGCTCCAGAACATCCAGCATGGTAATCAAGGAAAATGATTCGTCCTTTATAGGCAGATTTTCAGCTGAGGCACACAGGATGTCTTCATGTCCCCTACCCTTGCAGAATCTTACAGCCTCATCAGACACATCAATGCCCATTACCCTGCCAAACCTCTCAAGATAGCTCATGGTTTCACCAGGACCACAGCCAACATCAAGGATATTCTGCTGCCCATTAGGGACATACTTAGAAAGCAAGGTGAGGATGATCTGCCTTCTTGCCCGATGCCACCAATGATGTTTTTCGCTATCAGAGTATTTTTTCATGTTATTCACCTGTGGTTATATGTCCTATAAGACCTATAGGACATATAGGTCTTATAGGACATCCTTCAACTCCTTTGGAATCAACCGTTTTGCCCATGCCCTTGGCAATATCTTTTCACCCCAGTATTCAATCGGATTAAGCCTGCGTTGAGCATACTTGAATCGAAAGCATATCTCCCTTTGGTCAAACTCAGGGGTAATGATGTTTGGCTGCGGATATTCGCTGAAGAACAACACATTTTCCAGATCATCCCTGACCAGATACTTATGTTCCCTGCACATCTCCCAGAGCGGGGTTTTGGGGTATGGCTGAGCAATGGAGAGGATGAATGTCTTCATGCCTGCTGCTTTAAGTTCCTCGCAAAACCTCATGCTCTTCAAAAAGCTTTCCCGTGTTTCACCCGGATAGCCAACCATCAAGTAGCCTCGCGGATTCAATCCCAATTTGCCGCATATCCCAACAATCTCCTTTATCTTCCCAATATCCAGCCCTTTATTCATGGCATCAAGTATCTTTGAATCCCCGCTTTCTATGGCTAAATTTATCCGTATGCCTCCAGACGCCTTTATTTTCTCCAATATCCCCTCATTCAAGGTGCTAATCCGTAAGCCAGAGACTGCTGACCAGGTGATACCAAAATCCTCTTTTATAAGTTGATCCAGCAGGCTATCCATGCGGACAGAATCAAGGCTGATATTATCATCAATAAAGTTAATATGTTGGACACCATAGGCAGCTATGAGTTGTTTTATCTCAAGGATAATGTTTTCCGCAGACCTTGCCCGCCATTTATAGCCAAAAACAGGGTGTGTCGCACAAAAGCTGCACTTAAAGGGACAGCCTCGTGATGTCAAAATCTCAAGCGATCGTTTCCTTGAGCGTCTGCCAAGGGTATCTGTGTGCAGATATTTTTCTACAGGCAAAAGCTGACGTGCAGGGAAAGGGATACTGTCCAGATCCTCAATAAACCTGGCTCTGGTTATCTTTTTTCTCCCCTTCCTCCCCTGATAATAAAGCCCATCAATCTTCTCAGGCTCAACCCCGGATGCCAGCTCAAGCATAGGTATCTCACCCTCACCAATGACCACGTAATCAATATATGGCGATAAAACCGGCGACAAAATATGTTCAGGCAGGGTTGACGGATATGCCCCGCCAACTACCAGAGGGATATTAGGATACCTTGCCTTAACCTTTACGCTCAATTCCCGAATGATTTGAGCATGGTTGATAAATGGGGCAGTTATAGCGATCATATCCGTGTCTGGCTTGATACGGCTGACAATCTCATCATAACCTAACCCAATCCGATACACCCTCTGATATTTTGTGGAGACACCAACCGCATTCTGATTGCCTTCAGCCAGGCTGTCAATAATCTCTACAACATGACCATGCTGACTCAAATAGGCGGCAATATAACCCAATCCCAGGTTATTGGAGATGATTGGTGTCCTATCCATGTAATACCAGGGGGGGCAGATTAATGTAATGTGCATAGTATCTCCTGTTATTACTCGATGTTCAAGGTTTTTTGTGGCTCATGAGAACCACCAGT
>DYDG01000163.1 GCA_020717845.1 Marinifilum sp.
TACCTCCGTAACCCCAGAAAGGTTAAAAGAGGCAATACCATTTTCAACCTGACGAGACAGGTTATCGGAAAGGGTTTTCCCGCGTTCTATCAAGTTCTTCTTCATCAAGGCAATGCGTCGCTCCAATGCCTTTTCAGAGGTCTTTTCCTGGGCAGATATTTGAATGAAAGTGAGTATTGTCACCAGAGCGACTATCAAACCAATCATAGTTGAGAGAAGTTTCCAGCGAATACCTCTTTTTATACGAATTTCTTTCATGAGATTACCCTTTATGGTAACTGTTTGGGTGTAATGCGTCAGTTATTTGGGGGAATTTCTATAGGAAAGATACACACCCACTTATCAATTATTAATTGATAATTGATAATTATACCCTTTACTTAATAATTTGATTTACCGAATCCAGAGCCTCTATATTCAACTTAATCCCACATTCTTCTACCTTCTTCAAATTAATAGTGATGTATGAACCAGCAGGGTCTTGAACCTTATCAATGATATTTTTATTACCAAGCATCTCGGTAGCAATTCCAGCGGCCTGTCTACCTATGGTTGGAATATCGGCAGAAATTATTAATGCCGCTCCAAAATCAGCAAAGACCGCATCGTAAGTAAAAACGGGTTTCCTTGCCAACTTGCTTTGCTCAAAGATTTCCACCACAGATTCCTTTTCAGATAGGACAATCGGGTCAGAGATTAACCATAAGGCATCTACCCTGGCCAGAATTTTTTTCAGGCCGGAATGAACATCCCCTGGTTTATTTACCGCCTCAGCAACGATATCGATACCTACTTCCTTGGCTTGTGTAACGACACTTCTCAACCACTCCTTATTATAAACATCGCTATAAAGCACGCCAATATTTTTAATACCAGGGAAGAAATACCGATACATCATCAATTGCATACCCACAGGAAGTTCGGCAGAGATGCCGTAGGTGTTCTTACCCATTGGCAGACGGCGCCAGTTTATTACCGAGGAAAATATCATCTTTCTATCCCCTGACCATTGAGAAACTAACAGGTATGCCCGGGAACCAATACAGAATATCACCCCAGGTTTTTCCTTAAAGATAGTATCTTTCACCCTCTCCTCATCAATCCATTTACTTCCCAGGTCTATTTCAACCCTTGGATTGGTTAAAACGGATTCGAATCCGGTTTGAGTCAACAGATATTTCTCGATAGACTTATCTGAATTAAGGATAAGAATCTTTTTGCCTTCCTCGGCGAATACCTGCCCTGGAAAGGAGATAAGTAATAAAAACAGCATAACAACCCTTATTGTCATTGAATATTATCCTCCGCTGATTCAAATATTTTCATTTCTGATTCATTCAATCTTTTCCATCCATCCAGCCCAAGCATCTTCAATTTATTTTTGCCGTCTGGCAATTCTCCCATCTTTTCGATTATGGTTATCAATTTCTCGACATCTTTATCACATTCTTTTGGTATGGCAAGTATAGGGAGTAATGTTTCCTTGCTTGCGGATAACTGTTTCATCATCTCATATTGTTTAGGATTGATTGAGGATAGTTTATCGACACTGCTTTCAGCGGCCAGGGCGGAATTAGCCATCCCAAAACCAACTGCCATCAAGGCATCAATATCCTTGGGAACAATTAATACCTTCATGGAGTCAACAAGCTTTTTCTCCTTTTGACCCAACATCTGGATAAGAATATTTCTGGTGTAATCCTCACTGCCGGCAGAGGCAACCTTACCACCCACTAACAAATCCAGGTTTTTGATATTTTTCTTGGCCAACAATATCTTTCTCTGCGTTGATTTACCCTTTAGAACTCCGACCAAAACCGGTTTCATAGGACATTTTTCACGCAGACTTTTAAAGTGCCAGGTGGAAATCAGAAAGATACAATTCCTTTTTTGGGCTATGTATTTCTCGAATGTATCTTTATCACTAAAGGGTTGAAATTGATAGGGTCCCCGACTTGATAGATATGTGTCAAATTCCATTTTTAGAGAGGCAAAGTTGTTGATGTTTGTTTCCGGATTATAGAAATAAATGGTATATTTGGATGAGGCAGTAGAATTAATGGAATACAGAAACACTAATAACCCCACCATCACATAGAGAATGATTAGTCTATATCTTTGATGTATTTTATGCTGCATTACTTATTTTCCCTATACTCTGTCTAAAAAGCGTAACCGTTGCCCAGCGGTCTTTTTGGCCCTTTGCCGTGATGAAGAAGGCGGTAGGTTTCATCCCATAAGGCTTCTTCGATACTGAGCTCTCCAATCTTAATAAGCAACAGATAATCTTCCTTCGGCAGTATTTTGATAAGCTCTTCAAGTTTAAAGATCTTGAGCACGGCCTTTATGACGGCTTTCAACTCATCCCTGGTTATGTTGAGTGTGAACATCTTTTCACAGATTATTGGGTCTACATGAACCGGGGAATTTGGATTGAAAAGTTTGACGAACTTATTCAATTGCTCGGCAGTACCATTTGCCAGGAAATGACTGGCAAATTCGTTCAGGACGGTTTGGTATTTATCGTAAACCGGCAAAGAGACCTGGTTTTCCAGACTGTGCTGGTCCAATTTATTTTCCTTGATATTTTGCACCAGATTTTCGGCATATCCCTTGTAATTATTTAATATGAAGCCCATGCCCCAACCACAAGGCGTGCACCATGAGCCGGCATCTCCGATAAAAGCCACATTATCTCGTGCCACCTTCATGGTCAACCCGCCGGAGGGATACCATCCCCATCTCCAATCCGCATCCGTGATTTCAAGGTCATGAAATGCCTCCGTGTCTTTTTCTTCACGGATGATGTGATTGTAAACTTCTTTCATGAAATCTTTTTCTACCCTTTCCTTTGTGAGCCACAGCACAAGCGATAGGGAGGTATTTTCGTCATAAACCTCATATTCGAAAACGGGTCTGCCGCTGCCAAGGGAAGCGTTTTTATCCAGATTGGTGTCTTCGAAGGTTTGCCACAACATGTAGTCGCCAACCTCCATCGGTTTTTTGATACCCCCCGGATGTTTTGCCACCGCACCATACACAGACCACCAGTAGTAAGAATTATGGACAATTTCATATTTTTTCAGGATAGGAGAGTTCCAGCCCGAGGCATCGATAAGAAGTCTGGCATCGGCAGTTCCACTCGAGGTTTTCAGGGTAACCTGGTTGTTTGCTACCAGATGGTCTTCATAAAAGCACTGACCAACGATTTTGGAACCGTTGTTCTGAATAATATCTTTCCAATAACCAAGGATTTCTGATTTGATATATGGATAGCGGTCAAAGAGTTCGGTTTTCCAATTGGCCGTGGCTCCCGAATAGGTCTGTGCCAGAAACTTGGTCACGCCTCCGAATGTATAAGGCTCAATATCCGGGTTTTTCTCCACCACATCCTTGGGGACGAACCATGCCTTTCTGGTATCAGGTGGCTCGCCTTTGTCAATCACGAGCACCTTAAGTACCTTGCTTAGCTCTGAGCCCACAGCCAAACCAGCGGGACCTCCACCTACAATTATAACATCGTAATTGCCCTGGACAATCATTATCTTTCCTCCTTTTGTGGTTCAGCAAGAACACACCCTTTAGCATATTTGTAGCTGCGAGGCTTGTCCCCGCTATCTTTTAACCACGCATAGGAATAAAAAGCGACCACAAGGAGGTAGCACCTCTGGCAGAGGTAGCACCTCTGGCGGAGGTAGCACTGGCAGCAGACCTTCTGCCTCTGGCAGGTCGCAGCTACA
>DYDG01000164.1 GCA_020717845.1 Marinifilum sp.
CTACAAATATGCTAAGCCATTCTATTCTGACTATCACAGGTTGAAAAACCTTGAACATCGAGTAATAGATGCAGCACAATTTTCATAACATCATCTCCGATAACGGCATGACATCTAATGTTTCCATCACACTCTCCAGAATCCATCTCAATATGAATTATAGCACAATTAAAAGGGATGTCAAGTATTTTTTCCCAAAACCTGCTCTCCCTGTTTCTACCTACTGCGTAGTTGATACAGCATCAGTTCCCCCACATCATCAATGTATTCGCCATCGCAACCCTCAGCCGATTAAAATCATCTGGTTTTAGGTGAGAAAGGTGGGAAAAGGTTATTTTGCCCGGGTCATCTGCGTCTGTAGAGGATATTTTACCTTCCAACCGTATCTTTTTCAATACAGCTTTATTAACTTTATCCCTGCTCCAGCCATCCTTTGTCGCCAAAAGAGCCATGTATTCAATATCTTGAACTGCTCGGCGTTCCATCTTAAGCCTTAGCCCGGCTACTGGTCCCAAAATGCCTGGATAAACAATAGCCAGATATTCTCCTCTATACCAGCAGTCTGGATGACAGAAACTTGTGTAATAAGGTAATCCGCCATCTGCACCCAGCAGGTATATCTGATAGTAAAGACCAATAAGGCTGGTGCTCGGTTCCTCTATCTGGGGTCCGCCTCCGTAAAACCAGTATTTTTGACCAAGCTTTTTTGTCCTTTCCATGCAGAGACGGTTTTTGGTAAAAAATGCGTTAGAGACAACCTCAATGCTTGCCAGCCCATCAAGCATCTGCCTCTGATATTGTGGCCTTGAGATGTCAACCCGAAAGTCAAATCTGGCATCTGCCTTTTCTGCCCTCTCTGTCCTCTCTGGTTGTATCTCATCATTCTCTTGATGCCCTGCCTTCACCCCTTCCCAGAATAGCCTGCCAAAGAATGCCAGGGCAAGAAAGTCATCTCTGTGAGCAGGCTCATCAAGCAGCCACCATGCTGAGGCCTTTTCATTCTCTCGGGCATAATATTTGTTGTTCAAATAAAACTGAAACCCTGTCCTATTCCATCCATTTTTTCGAAAGTGTCTGGCATATTCTGAAACCATACCTACAAATGATTCCTTGTAATCCTTAGAAAATGCTTTTTCAATGGCTGGAGCACATTCGGCGTGCAGATAAACACAGGCAGGATATTTTTCCTCTGGAATCTTCACACGATAGCCGTCATCCATTTTGCATGGCCAATTCTCATGGAATGGAAGATAAAAATGGGTAATCGGTGTCCCAGTGCCTGGCCCATAATACCCATAATCCTCTGTAAAGGCAGAGCCGTCAAGATACATACCAAATCTATTGTCCCAATCTGTCCAATCAAGTCGGTAATCAATAATAGGAACATAGTCTGGAGAGCTAATATTCCCTTCATGTCCATAAGGCAAAACATTTAATGTGCTTCGATGCTTGTGTGCTAATTGATGGTAGCTAAGTTCAATCTTTTTATAATCCGCACTTCCTCTCTTTATCCCCATATCCTTGTGAATTCCGCCATAGGCATTGAGTTCATTAACAAAGCTTGGTGTATCTGGCAGACAAAAGTCCCAGACCGTAAGGTTTATGCCAATCCTGGCCGGTTTTTTGATCTCATCAGAAACAATGGTCAATATCCCTTCATACACCCCAGCTGGCGTTTCCTTTGGGATATAAATATCAACCCAGACAGCCTGATTCTTTTGATTTAGTATCTTATTGTCAGCTGAAGGGATACTGAATTTACCGTTTAAGGGAAGGCAAGCATCAGGATAATAGACCCTCCTCCCGCCTGAGGGATCAATCCCAGGCACATACCAGAGCTTAAAAAGCTCAATATTTTTTTCAGCAGGAATAATGCCTGCATTTCCTATCAAGCTGTCTGCATGAACAACTACATTATTCAGCCTTTCTTCCATAGCCTGAATAATAACCTGAAAAGCAACTATCTCATTTTTTGCCCCATGAAGGGTGACCAGCTTTTTGTCTGCATCCCAGACAGGATTACCCTTTTTGGCAGCCTCAATCGACGGCATGGTATAATTATCCTCATCAAGGTTATTCCCGGTAACAGGGTTTATCTTTTCCATATCACTCACAGCCCATATCGATGCTGCCCCATTGCCGAAGATAGGAACAAACGGGACGCTTTCAGGCTGAGGGAACTCAAGCTCTAATATCTCCATCTCTGGCTCGCGTTCAGGCAAAACAATGTCTGTATAAGCAATGGCTGATGTCTTGCCAACCTTATCATAAGCCTGGACAGCAAAGTAATACCTTTGTCCAGGTGTTAATCTGTCAATCGTCAACTCCATATCTTGCTTGCCTGGATCTGGCTGACGAGGCATTTCCCATCGCTTGACCCGATAGGCTGAATCCCAGACAATCGGAAGTGAGTTGTAACGGACATGATAACCAAATGCATTTCCATTTGGTTTCCATGTTAAGCGGACTTTCCCATCTTTCCCATCCACGGGAATGGCTGTTAATCCTGATACAGGAGATACAGGAGACAGTGGTATATGATTCAGCTTCTTTGCCTTAACCACAAGAAATGGCGGGAACATGCTCTCCCTTGAGTGAACAGATTTTTCTACAGGTATCTGTCCCTTTTCATCGGTAATGGCAAGCCCGTATTGATCCCCAATGATTAAGCTATGAACAATATCTGGTGGGATGTCAATCATATACCAGCCATCAACAAGCCCTGGCCTGGCATAGGCAAAAAAGCTGTTGCCCTGTCCAAAGGTAACATCTGTGATATCACTTCCTGAATATGACCAATTGGTATCTTTATAAGCAACGTATTTGAAACAGCTTGCCTTATGCTTATTCCTTCCACCTCTTGAGGAAGATGAATGGTTCCTCCCTCGTCCTTCAACCCAATCAGAGGCAATGGTTGAAATCCCTGCCATTAGCAAATCATTCTTTTTCTTGTGAAGGTAAAGGGTTGCATGTTCAACGGTCATGCCCTTAAGCCTTGAAGTGTCAAACTTAAAGACAGCCATATCCTCAATGCCCTTAAGCCGCAGAAATGCTCTTGCCCCAAGGTTTGACTCCTGCTCTGTTTTATAGGCACAGATGTAGTTGTCAGCAACAACAGGGCATCTGATGCCGCAGGGATTAGGGTTTGAACAGCCTATTAACAGATAAGCAATAAGGATTAAGAATATCTTCATTTGTTCCTTGTGGGACTGGACTGGGCAATGTGCAGGGAACGATCGCAACTGTTCCCTACCAATGACTACATTATACCCTATAGAAACTATTCAAGTCAAGTGAAAAAAGCAGGTAATCCATGGCAAACGCAGGTGAGCGTTGCATAGCAACATTTCGACTCTGCTCAATGACCACATTTCGACAGGCTCAATGACCACATTTCGACAGGCTCAATGACCACCAAAGACATATTGCAAACACCCTGAAGATGTGTGGGAAGCAATATGAATAGATACATATCATGCCCCTACGACTATTGTCCTCACAAATGACGCCCCTAACATTTTTTCTTTTGACTTTAGATGGAATCTCTGGTAAAATAGTAACGGTTACTACTTGTCGCCCTTCGACAGGCTCAGGGAACACCTTCGACAGGCTCAGGGAACAAAATGTGGTGTAATAGTTCACCGCAGAGACGCAGAGGCACAGAGAAATTAACAAAAATTAGAATCCAGAACATA
>DYDG01000165.1 GCA_020717845.1 Marinifilum sp.
CCGCCTATTTTTTTTCGCAAAATGTCAGGAGTTCTGAAGATTATCCCCAAATCCTTAAAGACAACGCCAAAACAATAGCCACACATCTTATCCAACAATTTGGCAAAGAAGAAGATGATGCTTGTTGTATAGTAGTGAAGTATAGAAAATAAAATGGGACGCAGATTTTCAGGATTAACGCAGATATTTCTTTAACAGTATGTCACCGAGGCACTAAAACAGGAAGATTAAAACCTCTGTTTTTGATTTTTTTGTGCCTTTAAGCCTTTGTGGTGAATTTTGTTTTTATCCTGTGAATCTGCGTTCATCTGCGTCCTATTTCAGAGGTGTAAAAATGATTAAACTGAGTAGAATTTTAATAAAGGATGAGACATCTATTGTTGAGTCAAGAAACAAAATCCGCCTCTTAGCAGAAGACCTCAAATTTAATACTATCGCAGCTACAAGGCTTGCCACCATCACCTCAGAGCTCTCCCGGCTTATTTATCAAAAAGATGAGGAGGCAAGTATAGTCGTGGGTTTTGATAAAAGAGCAGATGCCTTTGGATTGCTCCTTATATTTCAAAGTAAAAAAGAAAAATTAAATATAGCAAATACTTCCGTTTTCTTTGATAAGTTAAGGTCATATCAAACAAAAGATGGATTTTGTGAAATCGAGGCTTTTAAGTATATCCCAGAGACGCAATTCCAACCAACAGATGAGTTTATTCGATTAGAGAAGGAAAGGCTCGTTCGTCTTTCCAGTGCAGAGTTAATAAATGAGGTTAAAAGAAAGAATGAAGAGTTATTGAAACTTCTTGATGAAGTCAAGGAGCACGCGGAAAAAGAAAAGGAACTTGTAGCCATAACAGCAACAGCAGAGGCTGAGAAAGAAAAGGCAGAAGAGACCAACAGGATAAAATCGGAATTTCTGGCTAATATGTCTCACGAGCTCAGGACACCCTTAAATTCAATCATCGGCTTCTCTGAAGTTTTATTGGAGAAGATCTTTGGCGACTTGAATAAGAAGCAAACAAAGTATGCCAACAACATCCTTACCAGCGGAAAACACCTTCTATCACTCATCAACGATATCTTAGACCTCTCCAAGGTAGAGGCAGGAAAGATAGAGCTAAAGATTGAGGAATTTTCTCTGCAAGAGATACTGACTGAATGTCAGACCTTAGTTAAAAGCCTGGCAGGGAAGAAGAACATCTGGCTTGAGATTAAGATTGAGGAGATTTCGACAATAAAAGCGGATCCTGTCCGATTCAAGCAGATTATGTATAACCTCCTCTCCAATGCAATTAAATTTACCCCTGAAGGTGGAAAGGTAGATGTATCGGCAAAACCAGCAAATGAAATGGTGCAAATTTCTGTTCAGGATACAGGGATTGGGATTGCTAAGGAAGATTACGAAAAGGTTTTTGAGGAGTTCAAGCAGATAGACAGTTCCTATAGTAAGCAATATCAGGGCACAGGGTTAGGTCTTCCCCTGACCAGGAAGTTAGTGGAATTACATGAAGGAAAAATTTGGTTAGAAAGCGAATTAGGAAAAGGAAGCACCTTTACCTTCACCATACCCCAGGAGAAGGAATCAGGGGTTAGTGGTCAGGGGTTAGTGGTCAGGGATCAGAGCTCAGAAGAGAAACCTACTATCTTAGTTGTAGAAGATGAGGAGCAAGACAGAGAGCTTCTTGGTATCTATCTTGAAGAGGCAGGATATCAGGTCGCTTATGCGGTTGATGGAAAAGAGGCAATAGAAAAGGCAAAAACTCTCAAACCCTATGCGATTACTATAGATATTATCCTTCCTAAGAAGAGTGGATTTGCGGTCATTCAAGAATTAAAAAACTTTCCTGAGACAGAAAATATTCCGATTATCATTATCTCTATGATAGACAATGAGGAATTAGGGTTGAGTCTTGGGGCATTAGATTATCTGATAAAGCCTGTGGATAAGAATAGATTGACTCTTATTTTAGAAAGGCATCACTTTATGGCGAAAATGAAGGAGAAGGTAGTCAATATCCTTTTGGTAGATGATGACCCGCAAAATATTGAACTCCTGGTCTCAATAATAGAATCAAAGGGATTTGGAATCATCAAGGCTTATGGAGGAAAAGAAGGGATAGAGTTAGCTATAGCCAAACAACCTGATGCTATCTCCTTGATTTAATGATGCCTGAAGTAAATGGGTTTGAGGTGATGCAGAGACTGAAGAAGGATGAAAGGACAAAGGATATCCCCATCATTATCTGCACCGCTAAAGACCTAACTAAAGAGGATATCCAATTGCTAAATAGCAATGTTGTCTCTATCATGGACAAAGGGATGTGTTCTAAGGAGGATTTGCTGGGAGAATTGAAGAAGATTAAGAAATTATAAATGGAGGCACATATAATTCAGGCAAAGATATTAATCGTTGAAGATACACCATTAAATATGGAGTTGTGTCGAGACCTGCTTGATGTGGCAGGTTATCTCGTCTATGAGGCGACAGATGCCCGGGAAGCAATAGACTATACAAGGCAAGAGAAGTTTGACCTTATTCTAATGGACATCCAATTGCCTGGAATGGATGGACTTTCTGCCACAAAAATAATCAAGGAATACTCTATGAATAAAGATACTCCTAACCTGGACGAGCCAGAACCAAACAGGTGTAACAAAGGGAAAAGGGGAAACGGGGGAAAATGGAAAAAACAAATGTAAATATCTTTCCCTTTTTTCCAGTTTTTCCATTTTCCCTTACTTACACAAGGAGGAATTTTCTTGCTTTTTGTGCAAGAATTTCACGGGTAAGGTACTATTGTGGCTCTTACCGCCTACGCGATGCAAGGCGACAAGGAGAAGATAGAAGCCGCAGGCTGTAATGGTTATCGCACATTGAGTGAAGTCTTGCAAAGATATTAAGGTAGAGATATGATGATTAAAATCCTATGTTGTGGAAATCGATATGTTTGTGATGATGGACTCGGTTGCTATATTTATCAGATGTTGTCCATGCAGAAGCTTTCAGGAGATGTTTCTTTATTCGACATAGGATTGGGAGGCTTGTCGATTCTGGACTATTTTGCTGGGGATGATAAGGTTATTATTGTTGACTCTGTAAAATTGGGTAAAAAGCCTGGGTTAGTATATCGATTGAGGAGGAATGATCTTTGCTCTAATTTTGGAAGAATGATTTCCTTGCATGATCTGAGCCTTATGGAAGTCATTGAGATAGGTGAAATTCTGTATCCTCAGAAGATGCCATCTGAAATTATCTTCTTTGGGATTGAAGTAAAAACTATTGATCAGTATGGAACAGATTTAAGCCCAGAGGTTAAGCAGTCTGTGCCAGTGCTATTAGAGCAGATTATCAAAGAGGCTGGTAATATATTCTTATGAGGGACCAAAACAGGTTATCTGATGAAATATTTACTTTTGCAAGTGAATTTTATTTCTCTGGTATTTCTTGCTTTCTCAGCCGGAATTGCTGCAAATGCTGAAAGATTGATGGGGAGTGAAACAATTAGATTTGGCAGGTAAAAACGGAAAATTTGACACCTAACTCTCCCCTTCCTGCTCCGCTCTCCCAGTCTCTCCACATTACTGTTCTCTCGCCATTCCCCACTCCTCACCGTTTGTTTACCAATGACTGGTATAATACCTTTATTTCATATTT
>DYDG01000045.1 GCA_020717845.1 Marinifilum sp.
TGGCAGATGTTGCCTCCACACTCCGCAACCCTACACCACTCTCTAATTTGCCCACCACTCTCCCCTTCCTGCACCGCTCTCAAGGTAGCCCATCACTCTTTCGTTTCTTTCGTTCCTGCTTTACTTTTCCGTTAACTTGCTGTTCTTCCTCCCTTTCACTGACTCATTACGTTAGGGACGAAAAAATGATTGACAAAAGAAATGGTAACTGATATACTTTCAATGACATTCCTATACAGCAGGGTGATAAAAATGCAACATCTTAAGTTTCTCGGATTAATTCCAGCCAGGGGCGGTTCAAAGGGGATAACTAAAAAATGTATTACCCCCATCCTTGATAAGCCATTGATTGCTTATACCATTGAGGAAGCAAAAAAGTCGAAATACTTGCAAAGGATAATTGTTTCTACAGATGATAAGGATATTGCCTCTGTTTCCAGAGAATATGGGGCAGAGATACCATTTATGCGTCCAGAAGAACTGGCTCATGATGATACCCCTACCTTGCCTGTTATTCAACATGCGTTATCTGCATTAAAGTCTCAAGGATATACTCCGGATTATATTGTTTTACTTCAGCCAACCTCACCCTTAAGAGAGGCATTTCATATTGATGCAGCCATAGAAAAGATTATCCAGACTCAGTCAGATATGATTGTCAGCCTGTGTAAAGCCACGCAGCACCCTTTCTGGATGAGGAGAATGGAAGGGGATAAGGTTCTTCCGTTTATAGAGACAAAGAACACCTATCATAGACGACAGGACTTGCCCGAGCTTTATCGGCTTAACGGAGCAATTACAGTAACCAGACGTCAGGTCATTGAGACATCATCCCTGTCAGTCGATGAGAAGAAAAAATTGGATATTCGCGGATATGTAATGGAAGAGTCTGTGTCTGTGGATGTGGATACACCGATTGACCTTTTTATCGCTCAAAAGTTATTGGAAGCAAGGGATTTTGGATGAAAAATCATTATTCCTTCCTATTCCTTCCTGATTCTTGAAACAATAAGCTGGAGGATAGTTTTCCCCTTTTCTTCTATTAATTCAGTTGCTTTTCTATTCAATTCTGTTTTTAATTCATCAATTACAGCCTGATTTCTTTTCATCAACTGTTCTTTTTCAAGACGAGAATCTTGTTTTTGTTTCTCTAACACACTTTCAAGCTCTTGAATCTTTTTTATTTCTTCCTCTTTCTCTGCCAGCTTGTTTTTTAATTTGTTAATAGTCTCCTCATTTTCTTTAAGCAATTCTTCATTTTTTTTAATCTCAGCCTCAAGGCTGCCCCTTTGCTCCTCACTTTCCCATATCTTTGCTGCTAATTTAGAGAAATCACTCTTTGCTTCCTGCATTTCCTTCACCCCCTTCATAATCTGGCGTGCTATTGCCTCATCATCCTTTTGGACGCTCGCCTCTATTGCATGTTGAACTCAGCCACCTTGTGGCAGCATATTCAGCTTCACTGAACTATTTTTTTTACAACTTTTTATAGATTAAGTTTATCATATATGGCACTGGATGTCAAGAGGGAAATGGGTATTTTAAGAAGATTTTAGTGTGAGCGTTGTATAAGCAACTAATGCCATATGGACACTTCCTAAGCACTGCTTGACTCCATTTCCTGCCATGGTTTAAGTATTCTTGACATTTTGAACCATACATAAGTTTCTGATTCTTTAACTAATCATGTAGGTAAACTTAAATTTGACTTACCCACATGATTCGTTAAGGAACCTCTTTTATGTGTTCGCAAGTTTAAAAGTTCAGAGGTTTTGAATATCAATAACTGTGCTGTTCTCGATACCTATTGCCTATGACTCTTCTAATACTCAATCTGTATAGCTTGAGTTGCTCTGCACTACAAATTTATATTGCAAATTCTCCAAAAATAATGTATCATATTATTTATGAAAAGTATGAAAAGGTATCAAGTACTATGTATTATTGTTGCATTCTGCCTGCTGCCAGGCATTGCTACTGCTTCGCCTGAACTGATGATCCTTGAGAGCAAGAATATCATGGAGATGAGGGATTGCATTAATAGACTTGAAGCAAATGGGGCAAGGATAACCCATGTCTTCCCGCCATGTGTGGTGATTGGAGATTTTTCGTCCGTTTCGTCCGTCTCCCCTGTCTCTGCGTCTCTGCGTAAGGAAGATAACCACAGGCAGGGATGCCTGGGCTACTACCATGGTAGAGTCCCTGATGATGTCATTCAGAGCGTGCCCCGTATATCATCTATAGGTATCAGGGTATGGAATGCTCAATTCACCCCTTCTGCCTCTACGACAGGAGCACCAATATTATCTGCCACAGAACTGCCTCCCCCCTCAAACGATTGCCGCATTCTGAAAAAACAGTACTCATTGACAGCTGCTCCTTATCTAAAGGCACCACCATATGGCGGTGGTTTTTACGATACCTCTTCTTATATGGCTGGCAAGATAGCTGTAGGGATTATCCTGCCTGAAAGCAATGGAAATACAGAAAACTGGACAATGGATGAGGTTAATAATGTCATCAGTGAGATACAGACAGCCATGAACTGGTGGGCAAGCATTGAACCAGACAGCCACCTCTCTTTTTATTACGATATCCATAGCCCATTTGACGGCAATAAGAGTGTCCAGATAGCCACTGAACCAATTAGTGCCAGCAGTGAAGTAACATGGATCAAGCAGGTAATGAACACCATTGGTTACAAGGATCCGGGTCAGGGTATTGTGCCGGATTATTTTTATTATGTCTTTGACTACAATAATGATATTCGAGACACGTTGGGCACACATTGGGCTTTTACCATATTTGTAGCTGATTCGAGCAATGATAAGGATGGATGTTTCCCTAATAATGGTTTTGCCTATGCTTATCTTGGGGGACCATTCATGGTTATGACCTATGATAATCAGAACTATGGGATTGATGATATGGATTCTGTCTGTGCTCATGAGATGGGGCATATCTTTTATGCCTTAGATGAGTATTCTGGAGCATCATCAAAAACCGAACGCAGTGGATACTTAAATGTCCTTAACAGCAACCATGCGAGTAATCCTGAAAGCATTCCCTGTATCATGAAGGGGCTCACCTCTCCATTTGCCAATCATCAGGTATGTTACTACACCCGTGGACAGATTGGGCTGTGGGATACGGATAATGATAATATTCTCGATGTGATTGACTCGCCACCCCAGGTTTCCCTGACACCATACTCGCCTGACCCAACATCAAACCAGTCTCCAACATATACTGGCCATGCCATGGTAACGGCTGTGCCCAATAAAAACCCACAGGAAAACCCACCCCTGTATAATATAACCATCAATACCATCTCGCATGTCGAATACAGGATAAACAGTGGCTCATGGCTGCATGTTGCAGCTTCAGACGGAAAATTTGATGAGCCAGAGGAGGATTTTAGTTTTATCACATCAAATTTGCCTGATGGAACATATACCTTTGAGGTAAGGGCAATAGACTCTGCTGGCAATATCAGCAATCATGCCACAGATATATTGACTATTGAAACCTATAACCATTCGCCAGGTTTATTCTCCCTCCTGTCACCAATAAATTCCACAGTTATTGGCGTGCTTAAACCTGAGTTTGATTGGGAGGATGCCATTGATATCGATCCAGATGATGTTGTTTCATATACCCTCTGGTATGCAAGGGATGCAGATTTTGCTTCCAAAACAGAGGTGACTGGATTGTCCTTAAGCAGATATATCCTCAGCAATGACCTTGACTCCAACTCAACATACTACTGGAAGGTATGTGCTGTTGATAAAAAGGGAAATAGCACCTGGAGCAGGAAGTCTGGGTCATTTTCTACTCAGAAGATTACCATAACCGTTGAAGCAACCATTTCTTGTTCTGTAAACGAAATACCTACTACCCCGGTAGTTGGTGACCTGAACAATGACGGACACCCAGAGATAGTCTTTGGCGGCATCAACATCTCTGGCTTTGCTATCTCAAGTCATCTTTATGTGTTTAAGAAAAATCTTAATAATCAGATAGAGGTATTCTGGAGTAAACCTACAGACGGCAACTGTCTTGGTGTCAGCCTTGGAGATTTGAACAACGACGGTCTGCCAGAGATAGCTGTCTATACCTATAATCAAATCCAGAACAGCGGCACATTGTCTGCCATAAATCCTGATGCAACCGTTCGTTGGGCAACCCGTATACCCAACAAAACAGAATTCCGCATTGATGCCCTGTATCAACGTAATCCAAACCTGGGGGATGTTAATGGTGACGGGTGTGCAGATGTGGCTATTAATGCTTGCGATGGAAGCCTCTGGGTCATAAGCGGCAAGGATGGGGACGAGATATGGCACAAGGAATTCTCTGGTAATCTAACTGGCTATTGCGGTAAGACTGCGATTGTTGACCTTGATAATGATGGAAAATCTGAGGTAATTATTGCCTCAACCAGCCATCTTGGGGTATATCGAAACGATGGCAGTCTGTGGTGGCATACTGAAGGGTGTGATTTTGCTATTGCTGACCTTGATGGGGATAGAAAACCAGAGATAGTAGTTATAGGCTATGTTGGAATGGTACGAACATACCGATACGATGGCAAGGCTTTCTGGTCGTGTCAATATAGTCTTGATTCTGCAGGCCCCAGCATAGCTGATATTGATAAAGACGGAAAGCCAGAGGTTGTTTTGCCTGTTGAGAATAAATACATCTGTGCCTTTAATGGCGAGGATGGCAGCCTCTTGTGGAAAACAGAGGATTTGAACATGGGAAAATGGGAAGATGGAGATATGGTGATTACTGACCTTGATAATGATGGTTTCATGGAGATAGTAGGCATGTCACAGAAAAAAGCAATTGTTCTCATTGATGCCAGAACAGGTAGAGTAATTGTTAATCTAAATATAAATATTGACTTTGCCAGCATGTCGCCTGTTGTGGCTGATGTTGACAATGATGGTCATGCTGAGATCCTTGTCCCTTCAGGTGAAAGCATTGATGCCCAATACAGGGGAAAGCTGATTATTCTTGGTGATGATACCTGCTGGAAGAACTGCCGCAAAATATGGAATCAGATCTCTTATTATATGACCAATATTGATAGTGAACTTTTGCCAACAACAGACCTTTGCCCATGGCTCTCCCATAACACCTGGCGGGCACAATTGCCAGAATTTACAGATACTAAACGAGGGGTGGTTATGGGTATGATTACTGATGCTCAGGGACTGCCTATCTCCGGGGCAAGGGTTCAGGCAAGCTTGAACCAAATTATTAATGGCTCAGCCATATCCAAGCCTGATGGAAGCTATAAAATCATCCTGCTTATCCCGGGAAGTCATACTGTTTCTGTCTCAGCTTACGGGTTTTTCCCGGCAACCAGGACCGATGTCTCTATTATCATAGGCAGTATCACCAATCATGTTGATTTCCAGTTGGAAGAGATGCCTGGCGAGGCATTTAGTGTCTCTATCCTGCCAGGAACACATTCTATGGCTATCTTTGAAACACATACCTTTATTGCTGAGGTTACAGACAAAAACGGGAAAAAGGTGGCTGATGGAACTCGGATAAGCTGGCAGACAGACAATGGGATGATTAGCCCAGCAATATCCTGGACAATCAATGGGCTGTCCACCTCAACATACATTGCCCCTACCTTGTCTGGAATTGCCACAGTAACAGCCATTGCATCCTCTACCTTTATGCCACAAGGCACATCCAGAATAACCATTAATATTGGACCGCTCTACAGGCTTGAGCTACTGCCCAGACAGGCAACGGTTCGAGCAGGTGAGACATGCAGCTTTACTGCTCAGGCTTATGATCGATCATGGCAGAAGATACCTGAGGTAGAGTATCGCTGGGGTCTATCAGCAGGGATGGGAACACTGTCTCAGGTTACAGGGACAAGCAACACCTTTACTGCTGAAGGACAATTAGGGACAGAGACGATTGTGGTCAGTTGTCCAGCAGTATCATTGACAGAGGGTATGACGGCTACGGCTATGATAAATATCATCCCAGGTGAATTGCACCACATTGTCATTATACCAGGGACATCAACTATTGAGGTTGGACATAGCCTTGAGTTTATAGCCAGAGGATATGACCAATACAACAATCCCATCCCTTTACTTGAGTATAACTGGCAGACAGCATCACAACAGGGAAACCTTAGCAGGGCAGTGGGTTCGTCCACCAGATTCATAGCTGGGACAGTGCCAGGCACAGTGAGCATCAATGCTTCAATTGGAACAATCACTGGATGTGCTGCGGCAGCTATTGCCCCTGGCAGGCTGCACCATATTGTGATTGAGCCAGATGATGCAAAATTACAGGTGGAAACAGAGCAGGTATTTTGTGCCAGAGGATACGACCGCTACAATAATTATCTGCATGGGATATCGTTTGATTGGATAACGGATCATGGATTAGGGGATATTTCACCTTTGTCTGGCACTCAAACCACCCTGACAGCCGGGAAATTTGTCATGGATGGCAGAATAACTGCCTCAAATAATGATGTTTCAGGCTATGCAACAGTAACTATCACCCCTGGTGAACTGGGGTATTTCAAGTTTGAACATATTAACAATCAGCAGGCAGGCAAGGAATTTGCCATAACCATCACTGCCAGGGACCAGGGCGGGAATATTATCAATAATTATAATGGGCTGGCTGTATTGAGTGATCCTCTCAATACCGTCTATCCATTCGCCAACTTTATAGCTGGGACGTGGACAGGCACAGTAAGCATTGCTAAAACAGCAGCTGGGATAATCATCAAGGCAGAAGAGGGCAGGGGAGGCAGAAGCAATCCATTTGATGTCCTGCCTGCAAAGGTATCAAGGATCGAGATTATCCCCAACTATCAGAAGGTGATGATTTGCCAAACAGCCACTGTTACAGCCAGAGCCTATGACCAATACAACAACTATATTCCTGGTGCATTATTTTCCTGGATAATAATCCCTTCTGCATCAGGAAGCATGGATACAGGCGTATTTGTCGCCGGGACAAATACCGGCACATTAAGCCTGATTGCCTTAAGCAATAACCAGCGTGCCACAGCAACCATCTGTATCATCCCAGGGATGGTTGACCATTTTGAGCTCAGTCATATTCCCCATCAGGTAGCTGGCATAGGATTCCCAATAAGCATTACTGCCTATGACCACTATAACAACATAGCTGATAGCTTTGTTGATAGCATTGAACTTTTAGATTCTACTGACAGCATCATGCCTCAACACACAGAAGCATTCATCAATGGCTTATGGAACGGCACAGTAACCATAAATAACCTCATGCTTGGCTTGAACATTACAGCCAGATATCAAGGATTATCAGGGACAAGCAATCAATTTTCTGCACTGATTGATGATGATACTGGCACTACTACTACTACAGGCTCTATTACAATAAAGTTTGATGCAGGTGCTATAAACGGGACAGACTATTATACATGGATTATCCCTGATGCCTCATCCATTCACACTGAAAGGGCAGATATTGAGCTTCATCAATATCCATGGGTAAAACAGATGATACGCATAGGGGTGAGTTTGGTTGATGGGGATAAAAAGCCATTAGCAGAAGGATTTGATGCTCCAGCAACCATGTCTGTTTCCTATCAGGACAGTTTTGATGCAAGGAAAACGATTCGGCTTTATCAGCTTGATGGTGATGAATGGAGGTATATTCCCATGCAGCCTCAATTCGACCCAATCAATCAACGGATATGGTTTGCCATCCTCTGCCCTGGAACATATACCCTGACCATTCATGAGGCTCAACCTAACCTTGATGCACTATTGGTGTATCCTGTCCCATTCAAACAGGCATCAGGTGATACCCATATCATCTTCAAGGGATTGACCAAGGATGCCCATATCTTCATCTATGATCTGGCCGGTGATCTTATCAAAGAGCAGGAACATGCAAACACAGAATGGAGATGGGCGGTGATAGATGAGCATATCCCGTCTGGGATGTATTTCTTTGTGGTGATTGATGATAAATACAGGAAGAAGGTGGGAAGGATAGTGATTATACGGTGAACAGGTTTATCCTTTATTTATTAATCATTTTTATCCAACTTATTCCTGCCAACAGCTTTGGCTTCAACGAAAGGTTTGTTGGTTCAAGACCCATGGGCATGGGAGGGGCATTTACAGCTGTGGCAGATGATGCCAATACCATGAACTGGAACCCGGCTGGATTACCGTTGCTTGAACGCTATGAATTTAATAACATCTGGGGGAATCAGGACAATCTGGGCAGGGAAAGCCTTTATACCAGTCTGATTGTTCCTGCATTTAACGAAAACTGTGCCCTTGGTTTTGGCTGGCAAAATTTGAGATATAAACCAATCTCCTTTTCAAGGGGTGAGTGGGCATTTGCCTGTGCCAGACGAGCAGGGAAATGGTCATTGGGCATATGCAGCCGTTCTATCTATCGGAATGCCAATCAGCAGCCAGATAAAGAGATAGGGTTTAGTGTTGATGCTGGTGCATTGTGGATTCCATGCAGAACCCTGCGCCTGGCTTTTGCAAAATATGGTATGTTTGGCACAGACTTACAAAAGGATGAGCATGTCCAGTACAAAATGGGCATGTGTTATTTTCCGCCTGCAAACAAAAACCTTTTATTTGCCCTTGACCGTGATAATCTTGATACGTGCTGGGGCATTGAATTCTGGCTGAAGAAACAAATGCTTAAAGCAGATATTGGGTTGAGATTTGGTTCTAATGCAAGCAGGGGGATAACCATTAAAAAGGCAAAATTTCTTGATGCAAACACGGTTCAGCTTGATTATGCCTCATTCAAGGGTAATTCATACTCTTCCATTTCCTTAGGCTACGAATATATTACCTCTTTGTTTAATCTTCATGGCATATCATTGGACCCATTCTTCAGCAATCTTTATGTGTGCACATACAAGTCTCTTGAAAATGGGAAGATCCCTCTGGGTATAATTACCGTAGAAAATAAGATGCAGGCTGTAGACATGGATGTTTGGGCAACCATAGACATGAAGGAATACACGGATAATAAGGCTGTTCCATTAAAGATGGAGTTGAGCCTTGAAAAAAGCCACATGCCAGTAAAAAAGCCAGTCGCTGCTGCTACAATTGGAACAGTCACTGTTGGGACAAGTACCATTGGCACAAGCACCAGCGGTACAAGTACCAACCAACTATCAGGTACTCTGTCATCTTCAACCTTCAGCCTTCCAAGCACAATTGGCACGAACACCAATGGGACAAGTGCCAGCGGCACAAGCACCAACCAACTATCAGGTACTCTACCATCTTCAGCCTTCAGCCTTCAGCCTTCAGCCTCCATCCTTCCATTGGATAGATGCACGATTCCGCCAGGTTATATTGCCAGGATACGGCTGATAAGCCTTCCCTTGCACGAAAATATCCTGAAGGTGAAGGGTAATGTCTCGGTCACACCAGAGATTAAGCTTTACTATACACTGCGGGATGAGGTCAAGGACATTATCCCAAAATGCAGGGATGTAAACATCTGCGGAAATAACGGCACAGGCACATACCAGGTAGACTGGAATCAGCCAGGGATGCTGGCAATGTTTATGGCCATCAAGAAAGATAGCTTTATGGCTGATTTCATGAATGAGGTGAATAGATGTTATCTCAAGACAAAGAAATCTGCTGCATTTCCTCAGGGCTTTCCTGAGAATGTCTTTAAGGCTATGTATCTCTTTGATGTCCTGAAGGTATGGGGGATAACATATACTGAAAGAAGGGATTACAAAACAGGCAATCCAAAAGATACCTACCTTCGCTGCCCTGATGAAATATTAAACGGCAGATTTATCGATGGAAATGATGAAGATATGTCTATTCTCATAGCTGCCTGCCTGAAATACTGGGGTATCCCTGTAGGATTCTTAGATGGCGGGCCGGCTAAAAAGGAAAGCTTTATGCCAATGTTCTCTACAGGCATACCGGCTAAAGATGGAACTGCTACCACAGGGTATAATGATATATTCCTCTTTAATCCAGAATTGGATAGGGAAGCAACATGGCTGCCCTTAAGAATACCGAAATGGAAGGATAATTTTGTTGTTATCTGTCAGCAGGCTATGGAATTCTACAGAGGGGAAGAGAATGGGAAAAAGGCAAAGGAAAAGCATAGCTTCAAGACAGTCTTCTTGCCAGAGGAGAGTCGTTTTACCCCTTCCATACCTATGAAGGAATCTGGCGAGAAAGGCGAAAAAAAGGTGGCATTTTCAGATAAGCTCTGGGCGCGAATATACGAAGAGTTCAGGATGGATATTCAGAAGTTTAATGAACTTAGCTTATATAGAAGCTTTTTTGGAGAGGTAAAGATAGAAAAGATAGAGCCGCTGGCTAAAGAAGCTGTTAGCGTTGGGAACTGATTGTATAGGAGGAGAAAAAATGTTGCGTAGTGTGTTTATAACCGGGACAGATACAGGTGTTGGCAAGACAGTAATTTCTGGAGGGCTGGCCGGGGCATGGAAAGAAAAAGGACATGATGTTGGGGTGATGAAACCTGTTGCCACTGGAGGTATCATGATTAATGGTGAGATTACCTCACCCGATCTATTATTTATGCAGGCAGCTCTTGGCTCCTGCCAAAAGGATGAAAAAAAGGATGAGAAGGAACTATGTATGCCCTATTGCCTTAAAACACCTGCTGCCCCTGCAATTGCGGCTCAGGTAGAAGGGGTGGAAATAGTGCCAGAGAATATTCATCAGGCATATAAGGCATTAGCCAGACAACATGAGTTGATGATTGTTGAGGGGATAGGTGGCTTGCTTGTGCCAATTAACTGGGATTACTTAGTAGCAGACCTTGTCATTGATTTGCAGCTTCCTTTATTAATCGTTTGTTCATCAAGGCTTGGAACAATTAATCACACCCTGTTGACCATAGAATGTGCCAGGCGTCGCGGGATCGAGGTGCTTGGGATAGTCATAAACATGCCCTCTGACAGTCAGTGTCAGACTGTAGCTGAACAAACGGTTTCTGAAGTGCTTAAAAAAATAACTGATATCCCTGTGCTTGGCATTATCCCCTGGAGCAAGTCAATAGATGTTGAATCTGTAAGGATTGGTAATGCCGTAGAGCTCATAAAATCTACATTATCACTCGATGTTCAAGGTTTTTCAATCTGTGATAGTCAGAATAGAACGGCTTAGCATATTTGTAGCTGCGGGAGATAGCATCTCTGGCAGGCTTGTCCCCGCTATCTTCCAACCACGATTGGGAGTAAAAAGCGACCACAAGGGTCGCAGCTACAAAAATGCTGCTGGTGCTACTTTGGGCTTAGGCAACCAGTGGAAAGCCATTAATTGGCAGAAAGTGAAAGCAGAGGTTAAAAGGCTGCAAATGCATATTGCAAAGGCAGTGCGGGAAGGGGAAAGTGCTAACAGGATTAAGGTGCTGCAATGGATTCTTAGTCATTCCTTTTCTGCGAGATTGTTAGCTGTAAGAAGCTAATAATTAACTACTGGGTTTTTCGTTACAGAGAAACCTTTCAGATGCTTGAGCCGTATGATGGGAAACTATCTTGTACGGTTCTTAGGGGGGAAAGGGGTCGCAAGACCCATGCCCTACCCGGTTCAATAGAAAGGAGAACATCCTTGAACGACGGCTATACGATATCCACCGACAAAGAAAGACTGGATGTATCTGTCATCCATGATTTCATCAGCAACCGATCCTATTGGGGGAAAGGCAGGACGGCGGAGGCGGTACGCAAGACCATTAAGAACTCCTTGTGTTTTGGAGTCTACGCCAAAGACAAGAGCCTTGTGGGTTTTGCGAGGGTCGTAACTGACTACACGATATTCGCTCACTTGATGGACGTCTTTGTTCTGGAGGAACATAGAAACCGCGGTCTTGGCAAAAGACTTATGGAATACGTAACAGGCCACCCCGATCTTCAAGAACTCCGCTTTTGGCGTCTCGATACCAACGATGCTCATGGGCTATACAAGAAGTACGGGTTTCGGGAGCCTGTATTTCCAGAAAAGATCATGGAAAGACGAAAAGAACCTGCGAACCAGTCGGTACACCGGATCGCCGACAAATCCGGCTCCCGGTGACCTTCGTGTTAGCCCATGGAGCCCATTGAGACAAAGTCAGAATTTAAAATAAGCCTTGATTCCTATGAAGAGATATGGTATAATATAAACATGCGTATTATTTCTCGCAAAGCTCTAAGAGAATTTTGGGAACGACACCCCGATGCACGGCAAGCATTGCAGGTTTGGTATGCAGACACTAATCGAGCTATCTGGAAAACTCCAGCAGACATTAAGAATGTTTGTCAAAATGCCAGCATTATTGCTAACAATCGTGTGGTGTTCAATATTAATGGTAATCGCTATCGTTTGGTAGTGACTATTCAATATGAATTTAGCATCGTTTATATTCGCTTTGTAGGAACTCATAAGGAATACGACCAGATAGATGTTGCCACAATTTAGTTGGAGGATATATCTATGAACATTAGACCCATCAAAACCGAGGCGGATTATCAAATATCATTAGAAGAGATAGATCGTCTTTTTGATGCTGTGCCCAATACTCCGGAAGGTGATCAATTGGAAGTATTGACTACTTTGGTAGAAACTTACGAAGACAAATACTATCCTATTCCACTGCCAGACCCTATTGAAGCTATTAAGTATTATATGGAAAGTCGCGGCTTGTCGTATAGTGACATGGAGACATACATAGGTAGCCAAAGTTGTGTTTTTGAAATTTTGAATCGAAGACGAGCTCTTTCAATAGAGATGATCCGGCGACTTCATTCTGGGCTTGGTATTCCAGCAGAGGTATTGATACAGCCGTATCAGGATAGGCAAGCAGCTTGATGTTCTGACCTCAGAGATAAGGAAGTAGAAGGAACAGATAAAGTTGCTAAAAGATATTAAAGGCAATTTGTCAAGAAAAAAGTCGTCTATATAATGAAGAGAAAAATGGGGACAGCGACCGTTAAAATCTAAAATTAGGCTTATACAGAAAGCGTAAGATAACACTCGGGGCTGAAAAACAGCAGTCTTAAGATAGTACTCAAGCGTAAGAAAAACAGTGAACTTAGCGCCCTCTGGGCGGACTTTGTAGTTGCAGAGCTTGCTCTGCTTTAGCTGTGGAATACGCAACGCAAGATTTGCCACTACCTTACGAAAAAAGAGATAGAGGAAATTCCTGTACTATCAAGTTAAGATAGTAACCAAGCATAACCAATTCATTAAAGCAGACCGTGGGATAAGTATCCAGAATTGGTGGTAGCTCAAACACTTAGCAGTGTCTTCCACATGTACTTACCGCGAATCCGCGGGATACACCACTTCTTCAGCTTAATGAAGAGGCGAGAGAGATCCATGCTGTGATTCATCGAGAAACACAGTGCTGATGGTTCGAGGTTCTATAGGCTTGAGTTGCATGTCCTCGCGATGTTTATCGGACATTACTCGACTATACGTCAGGAGGTTGAAGATGTTAAACACATTATGGGGGATTGTTCGAGAAGAAAAAATTGAGCTTCTGGAAAAGGCATATATTCCTGAAGGGATAAAGGTTTTGGTAACTGTATTGCCTTCTGGAGACAACGAAGCACAATTCTGGCTAAAAACAAGCCAAATCTCTTTAGACGCAATTTGGAATAACCCAGAGGATGATATATATGGACAATTGCTCAAAAAATGATATAGTTTTAGTCCGTTATCCCTTTGCAGATTTATCAAGTTCAAAGGTTAGACCTGCAGTTGTTGTCAATGTTCCACATGTTTCTGAAGATATTTTTATTGTGCCACTAACAAGCAAGATATTTTTTCTCTTAGCGGGTGAGTTTGTACTGACAGATTGGAATGAGGCAGGACTCAATGTAGCCACAGCAGTTAAACGTGGAATTTATACTGTAAGCAGGAGATTGATAATTAAAAAGGTTGGAAGGTTATCTGGTTCTGATGCCAAAAGTTTAGAAAGTTCTTTACGGAAGTGGCTTGGTTTTTAAGGAGAGATACCCCTGACAAGATAGTCTCTTACATAGTATTTTATAATTGTGCTGACAAAAAAACAGTCAAGCGTAAGATAGTAAGCAGGCTAACAAAAAAATCAACCTGACAAGGAGCACGTTATTTGGGCGTTAGCTTATTGCGTAAGTTGTTACTCAGGCGTAAGATAGCACTCAAGGCTGAGAAAACAGGCAGGCTTAAGATAGTAATCGGGCGTAAGAAACAGCTCAGGCGTAAGATAGCACTCGATGCTGTGAAAATAAATAGAGGTAAGAAAGATGTTGACATCAAAAAAAGAATTAGGAAAATCTCAATCTGTGAGAATCAGTACGGGAGAAGCGTTTTATCGAGTATTTCGTGCATTGCCGAAAAAAGACAGAGTGACTGTTGCACGATATATTCTAAAAGATGAAGATATTCGACGTAATTTTGACACTCTTGAAATACCGAATGAAACGACTTTGAAAGCATTTGCCGAAGATAAATCCACCATGCATGTATTCCATTCCGTTGAAGAATTACGAAAGGATTTGTTATCTTGAATCTGACTATTCGGAGAACAACCCAGTTTAAACGAGATATCAAACGACTTTTACGAAGTGGGAAAGATATTGAAAAGTTACTAAGTATTGTTGAGGTACTTGCTCAAGGACGGGAATTACCTCCTGAATTCCATGACCATCCTCTCATCGGCAGATATAAGAATAATCGTGATTGTCATATCGAACCTGATTGGATTTTGATTTACGCAATAGAGGCTGCTGAACTTGTTCTTTATCGTACAGGAAGTCATGCTCAACTTTTCAGATGATATTATTTCTGAGAAATAATAAGGGTCTATACATTTTCTTAATATTGGTGTTGATAAGAAACAAGGATCGACTTTTTCGGAAAATAAGGATAGCAACCATTTAAATGGAGTATAAACAAAATAATTGCCTAACAAAGCAATCCATCGGACGGCAAAAACCGCCGCCGATGAAGACTCTGATTAGAAACTATATTCAAAGAAGGATGACAATAAAGGTATTACATGAAAATTTATATGGATAACTGTTGTTTTAATCGTCCGTTTGATGATCAATCACAAATCAGAATCAGAATTGAGTCAGAAGCAAAATTAAGAATTCAAGAAGAAATTCGGTCAGGCAAAATTCAATTGATCTGGTCATATTTGTTAGATTACGAGAACAATAAAAATCCATATATTGAAAGAAAAGTTCGAATTAATGGATGGAAGAAATATTCTATTCAAGATGTTGAAGAAAATATTGAAATTATCAAAATAGCAAATACACTGCACCAAATTGGAATTGGCAAAATTGATTCATTGCATATAGCCTGTGCAAGCTTTTCAAAATGTGATTATTTTTTAACAACAGATGATAAAATTTTGCGACAAGCAATTAATGTAAATTTTATTAGAATTGATGATCCGATTGGTTTTATAAAGGAGTTTTTGACATGATGACTGATACAGAAATTAGGCTTAAAGGTATTCAGATTCTTACAGATTACATAGGTGATGTCGAAGCAGAACGGTTTGTTGCTCTAATTCAGAGGGAACCATTTGATTATACCAAATGGCGTCAAGGTATAGATAAAGATTTATCTGTAGAAGAAATTAGCAAAAAAGCAATGTCATTAAGAACAAATTTCACCAAACAAGCCGCTTAAGGAAAGAGAGTAATGGTCGCACCTTAAAAATGGAATTCAGAAAAAACAGCAGATTATTTTGTCGTTAGTCTCTTGCGTAAGTGATTACTCAGGCGTAAGATAGCACTCAAGGCTTAGAAAACAGGCAGGCATAAGGTAGTAATCGGGGCGTAAGAAGCAGCTCAAGCGTAAGATAGCAATCAAGCTAACAAAAAAATGCACCTGCCAAGGAGCAGGTGATTTTGGCGTTATACTCAATAGCGTTATAATTTGTGATTTTCAATTTTGGCCATTTCAGGCATAGTCGTTTCGACATTTCGACTTCGCTCAATGACCGTATTCTCGACACTATCTGCAAGCAAGGAAAATCGCAATTTGTGCCAACATTGAGTATAACTGCAAAAAATATAAGGAAAAATATTATGCCAACAATTTCAATGTTTTATGGGATTCTTATTCGGATGTTTTTTCGTGATATTGAAAAACACCATGTGCCACACATACATGCAGAATATCAAGGAGAGGTTGCCGTATATTCAATCAATGACGGAACACTACT
Organism: Marinifilum sp.; assembly: GCA_020717845.1. Taxonomy (GTDB): domain Bacteria; phylum UBA9089; class CG2-30-40-21; order CG2-30-40-21; family CG2-30-40-21; genus CG2-30-40-21. Next base: position 16,231 of record DYDG01000045.1, read on the forward strand.
TGCAGGTAATCTATCACCAAAAAAGCACAAGATTGTAGTTGCTTGGATTGAAATTCATCAAGAAGATTTATTGGCAGATTGGGAATTAGTCGTAAATGGTAAAAAACCATTTCCAATCAGAGGACTTGACCAATGAAAATCAAAGAGATTCATTCTAATTCTGATTGGACATTACAGATAGTTGCTGACGACGGTCGTATTGGTATTTTTGATGTTACTCCCTATTTAAAATATGAAGCATTTGCTGATTTGAAAAATCAAAACGCCTTTATGCAAATCTCAAATGGTGGATATTTTATAGAATGGGATTGTGGTGCTGACTTGTCAGCAGATACCATTGAAACACGATGGCAAGTGAAACACGATGACAAAGTTTCAACGCATAAAGATGCCTAACGTCAGGCTGTGTAAAAACTCAATTTCTTAAGAACTACCATACAGTATAAGGTAGTAGGCAATCTTGTCATATTAATATATTGTGGTGCTTGCTCATGAATTTTAAGTTTTTACACAGCCTGTCGTTAAAGAACCAGGCAAATCTACTTCATTCTCTACCTGAACCTGTACCCTTTTTAATCGTGAGGTTTGGCCGGTTACAATATTTATCTGCGATTTTTTCACACCCAGCTCTTTGGATAGGAAGTCTATCAATGCCTTGTTTGCCTTGCCATCAACTGGCGGGCTTTGAACGCGTATGCGTATGTATTCATTCTCCTGTCCAACAATCTCGTTTTTTGAGGCATTTGGCTGAAGTTTTATGCTCAGATATACTGTTTTCACTTATTTTACCCTATCCGAGAGCTTAACTGAAGCAATATCCCAACTACAAGCCTTTCGATAAATGACAGCAGAAGGAATACCACAATAGGTGATATATCTATCATGCCCATTGGCGGGATAATACGGCGAAATGGGGCAAGGATTGGCTCAGTAATGCGATAGATTAACCTTACTATCTGGTTGTATGGATCTGGATTTACCCAGGAAAGCATCATGCGGACAATCAGAACAAAATAAACCATCTTAAAGATCATTCCCATGAGCATGGCCAGACTGCTTAGTAATTCACCAAATACAAACATATTAACCCAACTCCTTTGCTCGATTCTTTGCAGCAGTGACTGCCTCAATCATTGCATGACGCAGCCCATTTTTTTCTAGGGCATGAAGCCCGGCAGCGGTTGTTCCACCGGGTGATGTGACCCTGTTCTTAAGGATAGCCGGGTGTTCCTTTGTTTCTTCCATCATCCTTGCCGCACCCTTGACAGTCTGGATAGTAAGCCCTGAAGCAATATCCCTGGTCAATCCCAGCTCAACCCCAGCATCAATAAGGCTCTCGATAACGGTAAAGATATATGCTGGCCCAGAGCCTGAAAGGGCTGTAACAGTATCCATCAGATTCTCATTAACAACAGCCACATATCCCACAGCCTCAAAGATTTTTACAGCCCATTGTAGGTGTTCATCACTTGCATATTTGCCCTTGCATATGGCTGTAGCAGAACACCCAACCATGGCTGGGGTATTGGGCATAACCCTGATAACTGGTTTATTTATCCCAATCTGCTTTTCAATCGTCTCTGTTTTTATCCCAGCAGCAATAGAGATAATTAGCTGGTCTGGCGAGAGTAGTTTTGCCAGCTCTTCCAGCACCCCATTCATTGCCTGCGGCTTAACCGCAAGGATAATGGTTTCAGCCTGCTTGACTGCCTGAGTATTTTCTGGCAGGACAGCAACCCCTGTTTTTTGCTGAATATAGGCTGCCCTATCCTGACTCACATCAGAGGCAATTATTTCATCTGCTTTTAACAATGATGCCCTTAATATCCCCTGAATCAATGCCTCGCTCATATTCCCCGCACCAATAAATGCCAGCTTTTTAAGAAATGCCATTTTAGCCTCCATTATGAAAAACGGTTGCGACCGTTCCCTACGGAATAATTACTAAATCCTTGAACCCTTTCTATGCGTCCCCAAACATCGCCTGCCCAATCCTGACCATATTTGATCCCTCTGAGATAGCCATTTCAAAATCATTACTCATGCCCATAGAAAGGTATTGCAACAAAAAACCATCTGCCTTCAAGTGATGATACAATTGGAATAGCTGCTGAAAACAGGTGCGAGTTGGCAATATCCCTGGCTCATCAGACAATGGGCCAATGGTCATCAAGCCTTTGATATTCAAATGTGAAAATTCAGCCACCCTTCCAAATAAAGCACCTGCCTCAGCCAGGCTCAACCCATACTTTGTCTTTTCCCCTGATGTATTTACCTGAATAAGCACATCCTGTATCTTATCCTGCCTGCTTGCCTCTTCATTAATTGCCTCTGCCAGATAAAGGCTGTCAACCGAATGGATAAGCTCAAACATCCTGACCGCATCCCTTACCTTATTCTGCTGCAAATGACCAATCATATGCCATCTCACACTATCGCCAATCTCCTGATATTTTGTTTTTGCACTTTTTGCACCCTGGATACGATTTTCACCAATAATCTCTATGCCTTCAACTATGGCTGCCTTGATGGTGTCTGCATCAACAGACTTGGTTACTGTAACCAGAGTAACACTATCCTGCCCCTTATCTGAAGCCTTAATTGCCTGTTCAATCCTTTGTTTTATCTGAGCAATATTTGTCTTAAGATTCAAAACAGCACATCCTTAAAAATAGCTATGAACAACCATAATTATATCACATATTCAGCAGATTGCAATAAAAAAATACTTTAAAAATCCGATATATAAGGAAATATTGATTGTCAAGCAAATTATCGAATGTTATTTTGAATCCTGCTTTGCGACCTTGACGAAAAGATTTCGACCTGAGCGGTTACAGACAATTACTTCAATTATAGAACACGGATGACACGGATTTGATGGATTTTCGGGTGGTGTCTGAAATTAGCTAAAAGTTTGCCACAAAGGCACAAAGGCACTAAGATGCACAAAGAAAATTTTAAAGCACTCATTAAGAACGGA
>DYDG01000166.1:0-2304 GCA_020717845.1 Marinifilum sp.
TCTGGGACATATCCTTAGAATCAGAAGAGCCTTTTTCAAGGTTTGCCAGAGGAAATTTCAAGGATCCATTAATTGACGAAAAACTGCAATTGGATATTGCCAATCTGAAGCTGATTGAAAAGGTAGACGAGATAATCTATAGTGTCCTAAATTCATGCTGTGATTTGCAGAAGTTAAGTTCAAGCCTGAAGATAAAGCAGAAGGAATATGAAGACTTGCAGGATAGCCTTGAGGTAGCAAGACTTAAGCTTAAAAAAGGGATTATCCCTGAGATGGATATTTTTCAGATGGAATTGCAGGGCTCATCTGTTCTGACTGAGATTGAGAGCTTGAAGAAAGACAGAAAAGCACAGATTGCCAGATTCTATTCCTTGCTTGGGACTGAAACTGTGCTGATTGGGGATGACTTTTTGAATATTAAGAGCCTGCCCCTGACTACTCACAAGACCGATTATCCTCCTGAAAAGGGTGAAAAAAAACTGCCTGACCTGACAACATCCTGCCAGACATATATAGATGCAGAGGTACCTTTTGTGTTTTCTCCTGCTGCTCTGGCTAATATTCCGCAAATCAAGATCAAGCATATCGAGATTGAGCTGGCAGGAAGAAGGATGAAAGAGGCAGAGGTGAAGAATCATCCTGTTCTATTGCCCTCGTTTAATGTTAGGAGAGAAGGGGAAATAATAGAAAAATCTGTGATGGCTTCGATTAAATTTTCCTTGTATGATAAGGGGATAAGAAAAGAGGATGTAAAAATAGCCTCAAACGAGCTTGCCAGACAGAGGATTGAATTGGATAGCATGATTAAGGATATAAGGATAGATCTGACCACAACCATGGATGAGATTAAGGATAAAGAACGAAGGATTAAGGTGCTTGAAAAGGAAATAAGTCTGGCAGAGAAGATCTATGAGATAGCAAGGATACGACATGGGCTTGGGCTTATCCCGGCTAAAGACCTCCTTGATTATCAGCGGGATGTGTTTCAGAAACAAAATGCTATCCTTGAGGAACAGATAGATATGTTTCTTGATTATGTGAAATTACTTAAAACCAGAGGAGAATTGTGCCATGTCTATCAGGATTTTTTATAAGCTCTTATTATACATATTGTTTATTATCATTGGGTGGATATTGTGTAACACCTACCACCGGTTCAATCAGCAAAAGGAAATCCCTGAGGTAACAGTTGTTACTGCCAGCAAGGGCAGGATAATAGAAAAGATTGGATTGTCCACAAAGGTGCAGGAAAAAGAGGTGGTCAATATCACCAGCTCTGTCGAAAAGGGGAGGATTGATAGGGTATATGTCCGGGCTGGTGATTATGTTACTGTTGGACAGAGGTTGGTTGATCTAAGAATGGATGAGCTGGTTAATACCCTGAAAAAGGAGGAGCTTAATCTTGAGCAGGCAAGGAAAAAACAGGCACTCCTGCTGGATATTGCCAGACACCCTGATAAAATTGAAAAGGATGAGGAGAAGAAAAAGATAGAGTGGACATTGGCACAGGCAGAGCAGACACTTGAAGATAATAAAGAATTGTATGCTAAACAGGCAATTGCATATCGAGAGGTGGAAAAACAGGGATTAGAGGTTAAAGAGGCAAGAATGGGTCTGGATAAGGTCTTTCGGGAGATTGAGGATTTGCATAAAAAGCTTCAGGATCAAAAGAAAGAGATTGAGGTTGAGATCCCTTCACTCTTGCAGCGAATTGATGACTTGAAGGAACAGATTAAAAACTGTGTGGTTTATTCCCCTATTAGCGGCATAGTTAGGAAAACATCCGGAGAGAAAAATCAAAAGGTAGAATATGGAACATTGCTTTTGAGTATCGGCGATCAATCTGAACTAATTGCCAGGGGCAGCTTGAAAGAGGCTAATTTCTTTCTGGTTAAACAGGGGCAAATAGTAGAACTAAGATCAGAGGCTTTTGGCAAGACATTTAAGGGCAGGGTGTTGAAGATAATACCAGCCTATACGGTTGGCGGTAAGGATGAAAAGGTGGACAAGGTGGACAAAGATGGCGGCTGGGAGGTTGTCTGCTCTATTGAAAATCCTGAAGGGTTAAGTATTGGCATGGAGTTGTCAGCCGAGATTATTATCAAGGAAAAGAAGGCATCAGGTATTGTTATCCCGCCTGAAGGCTTGTATGAAGAGGATCTGGTGCTGGTGGTTGAGAATGGAAGGATACGGAAGAAAGAGATAGTCATCGGAGAGGGAACATCCAATCAGATTGAGGTAATAAAGGGGCTTAAGGCTGGTGAGATGGTGGTTGTCCAGTATCCAGAGGATGTTCAGGAAGGG
>DYDG01000166.1:2402-3644 GCA_020717845.1 Marinifilum sp.
TTGAGATGACTGATATTACCAAGGCTTATCCATTGGGCGGCTCCCGGGTTGAAGCCTTAAAAGGGGTAAGTCTTAGTGTCAAAGAGGGTGAATTTGTATCGATTATGGGTCCATCTGGAAGTGGCAAGAGTACGCTTTTATCCATTACTGGATGTCTGGATGTCCCCACAAGTGGTGTGTATCTTCTGGATGGGAAGAATGTCTCACAGCTTGATGATGACGAGCTTTCCCTGCTTCGTAATAAAAGAATCGGGTTTATCTTTCAGGCTTTTCATCTTTTGCCAAGGTTTAATGCACTGGAAAATGTAGAGCTGCCATTAATCTATAGAGGCACGCCCAAGGATGAGCGGGAAAAAATAGCCAAAACCTGCCTTGAGCAGGTGGGATTGATACACAGAATTGGACATGCACCATCTGAATTGTCCGGTGGTGAACAACAACGGGTAGCCATTGCCAGAGCATTAGTAAACTCACCCAGACTTATCCTGGCAGATGAGCCTACAGGAAACCTTGATTCAACCTCAGCCGAAGAGGTTATGGACATACTCTGTCGGCTTAATGAGGAGAGGAAGATAACCGTAGTGATTATTACCCATAACAGAGGGGTGGCTGAAAGGACAAAAAGGGTGTATCACTTGAAAGACGGACAAATTGTTGATGAAGATAAATGACTATCTCTACTTAGCCCGAAAGGATCTATTGCATTTTAAGCTAAGGAGCGGGCTTATCATCCTCTGTATTACCATTGGGATTGCCAGCTCTACCCTTAACCTGTATCATGCCTCAAAAAAAGCAGAGGAGGGTATTTCCTCGCTTGCAAACCTTGGCAGTCAACTAATCTCTGTCTGGGTGAAGGATGAAGATATTAAACTGCAGGACATTTCCTTCCTTTCCTCATATTTCCCGATGATATCCTATGAGTCTCATGAACAAAAAAGAATAGGGTATTTAAGGAAAGTCAAAGAGGGTGTCAGCATCATAGGCGGCTTGCCTGAATACAAAATGGTTCATTCCCTGAAAACAGAAAAAGGAAGATTTATCATTAAAGGTGATGTAGAAAAAGGGCGGAAGGTTTGCGTGGTTAATGCTGCACTTGGACAGGAATTGGGGATAAGGGTTGGAAGCACTATCAGGGTTGGTGAGACAGGTTTAAGGGTAATTGGGGTGGTCAGAGAGATAGATGCTGCTGATGCAAAGGTAATTATTCCTTTGTCCATATTCAAGGATGTGGTTCAACCTGAG
>DYDG01000001.1 GCA_020717845.1 Marinifilum sp.
ATTCGCTAAATTTTTGAATGGAAAATTATGATTCACGGTGAACCAAGACAATCTTAACCCCTAAAGGTGTTAAGATTTTATTAGAAGCAACCTTTTTATTATTCCGGTTGCCTGTGAGATACAGACATTAGGATAGGATAGGATTTGTCCAGAATAAATTACAATAGGAAGAAAAAGGGAGAAAAATAGCATGTTAGATATCAAACTTATTCGCGAGAATCCAGAGATGGTCAGGGGAAGGCTTGCATCCCGCAGCGGGAATGTTGAGAAATTATTGGATGATTTATTAGAGGCTGATGAGAGAAGGAGAAAAAACCTTGTTGAGGCAGAACAGTTGAAATATCAACGCAATGTTGCCTCTGAAGAGATTGGCCGACGAAAGAAACAGGGTGTTCCAACAGATGATCTGATAGAAAAGATGAAAGAGATGAAAGAGGCTGCAGAAAAGATAAAAAGCCTGGATGGAGCATTGAGAGAGATTGAGGATACAATTAGGACAGCTATCCTTCTTATCCCAAACATACCACACAAAAGTGTGCCTATAGGAAAAAGTGAACAGGATAATGTTGAGGTAAAGAAATGGGGTAAGCCTCATCCGATGGCATTTGAGCCAAAACCACACTGGGATATTGGCGAGGCACTCGGCATCCTGAATTTTGAATGTGCGGCAAAGATAACAGGGGCACGATTTTGCCTTTATAAAGGGGCTGGAGCCAGATTAGAAAGGGCATTGATCAACTTTATGCTGGATCTTCATACTAAAAAACATAGCTATGAGGAGGTATTGCCCCCATTTATGGTTAATTCTGCCAGCATGATTGGGACTGGACAGCTTCCAAAGTTTGAAGAGGATCTGTTCAAGTGTAATAATACAGATTATTATCTTATCCCAACCGCTGAGGTGCCAGTAACAAACATCCATCGAGATGAGATACTTGATGGAAGAAACCTGCCGCTTTATTATACGGCATATACCCCTTGTTTTCGAGCAGAGGCTGGCTCTTATGGCAAGGATACCCGTGGTCTCATTCGACAGCACCAGTTTAATAAGGTGGAATTGGTTAAATTTGTCAAACCAGAAAATTCTTATGATGAACTGGAAAAGCTCCTTGAAAATGCAGAAGAGGTGTTGAAACTGCTGAACATCCCCTATCGGGTGATTGTTCTTTGCACTGGCGATCAGGGGTTTTCTTCAGCTAAAACCTATGATATTGAGGTCTGGCTGCCTGGTCTTGGATGCTACAAAGAGATCTCTTCGTGTAGCAATTTTGAAGACTATCAGGCAAGACGGGCAAACATAAGATTTCGGGAAACACCAGAAGCCAAACCATCCTTTGTCCATACCCTGAATGGCTCAGGACTGGCTGTAGGCAGAACCCTGGTTGCTATCCTGGAAAACTATCAACAAGCAGATGGAAGCGTGGCTGTTCCAGAGGTGCTTCAAAACTATATGGACGGGATGAAGGTTATTCGGTAAGAGCGTATGGCAATACGCCCCTACCTGAATTACCATTACAGCTGTATTTTGTCCAATTTTGGCCAATTATTTTCCCAGGCAATAAAAATTTCCAATTGGCAACAAAAGTTGCCAGCGATAAAAACCCTTGTAAAAACATAGGAATTCCTTCTGCTGGAGGGAGTTATCCTTAATAAAGGAGACCATGGTTAGCCGTCCTTGAAAATGGGGGTTAGGGGGTTGTTACTCCCCTTCTTAAGGGGATGCGGCAACGATTACCAGGACAAAAACATGAACAAAATAAATGAAAATAAATCAATAGTCAAATCTGTCAGTATCGTTAGCGGGGCAACCATGCTTTCGAGGATTTTGGGATTAATAAGGGAACAGGTCTTTGCCTTTTTCTTTGGAGCATCTGCAATAAACGATGCCTTTGTGGCTGCCTTCAGGATTCCAAACCTCTTGCGGGATATGTTTGCTGAGGGTGCTCTTTCCTCTGCCTTTGTCCCGGTATTTACAGATTACATGAAAAAGCGTTCCCTCCAGGATGCCTTCAGAATGGCAAACCTGGCCATCAATGCCTTACTGCTCATCCTTTCTCTCATTACTATTCTGGGGATAATATTTACTCCAAACATTGTCAGCCTGATTGCTCCAGGGTTTGCAGAAACACCCGGAAAAACCCAGCTAACCGTTACCCTCACTCGAATCATGTTCCCCTTTCTTATCATGGTAAGCGTCTCTGCCCTGGTTATGGGGGTATTAAACTCTTTACATCATTTTACCATCTCAGCCCTTGCTCCGGCAACCTTTAACATCTGCATGATTGGAGCAGGGTTTATTCTCTGTCCTTTTTTTAAGGAGCCGATTATAGGCATGGCCATAGGGGCATTATTGGGTGGACTGACACAGCTTTTTATTCAGGTTCCCTCATTGATAAAGGCAGGATTTCGCTATACATTTCAGATTAGCTTCAAGGATGAAGGGGTAAGAAGGATCATCAAGATCATGGCTCCTGCTGCTATTGGTCTGGCAGCCATGCAGATAAATATTTTTATCAATACCCTATTAGCTTCACTCTTGAATGACGGTAGCGTTTCGTATCTAAACTACAGTTTCAGATTGATGTATCTTCCCTTAGGGGTGTTTGGGGTAGCCATAGGGACTGTAAGCCTGCCTATGGTTGCTGCCTGTGTTTCAAAGGGTGACATTGCTGGCATAAAAAATACCATAGCCTTTTGTTTCAGACTACTCTTTCTTTTAACCATTCCATCAACCATAGGCTTGATCGTTTTGAGTGAGCCAATTATTGGCTTGATCTATGAGCATGGAGAGTTTCATCAAAAAGATACCATAGCCACAGCTCATGCCCTTATCTGCTATGCAGTTGGTCTTTTCCCCTATGCTGCCTTGAAGATACTTGTTCCTACCTTTTATTCATTAAAGGATACCAGAACACCGGTTAAAATCAGCATTGGCTGTGTACTTATTAACATCGTTCTCAACCTTATCCTGATGAGGTTTATGTCACACATGGGACTGGCATTGGCTACATCCATCTCTGCCGGGATAAACATGGGATTTTTATTAATCATTCTCCGAAAAAGAATAAAAACTATGGATAATACCCTTGCTCCCTTCTCTTTCCATGGCATCCTTGAGTCCTCTTATTGGCGAGTATTGATTGCCTCAGGCATAATGGGTATTGCCTGCTGGTACATTAATATAAGCCTCGATGGTTATGCTATCCGAACGATTTGTGGAGTCCTTGCAGGAGGTATAATCTTTGTGGGAATATGTAAACTGCTAAAGGTAGAAGAAATTGAATCGGTTTTGAATATGAGGAAGCTGAAACAGTAGTGTCATATCAACCTTAAATTGACCACTAAGAAAAGAATTTTTGTACACTTTGTGTACTTTGTGTGTTTTCTGTGCTCTTTGTGATTAGTCTGAAATCAGAATCTGTGGCTTTCTCAAACAATTTTCGTGAATTTTGTGGGTAATGCGATAAAATATATAGCATATTCCAGCCGCACAGGTCGTAAGAATTTTACTGACAAAGTATATTAATGCTTTCGGGCAAAAGGAAGATATGGATAAAAATTTAGCTAAAACAATAACTGCTGAAAAGGGATCCGTAGACTGGTGGGTGGAAAACATTGTTGAACGGCTTCGTGATAAAGACCTTCAACCTCTTGAAGCAGCCCATAATGCATTACAAGAACATCCAACCGAGTGGAAGTTGTTGATATATACGCTGTTTGCAGCAATAGTAGAGGAACGTCCTGAAATTTGTCTCCATTATGTGAAAAGGCTCAAAAAGCATTATCGTCCCAATGAAATAGTTTATATGTGCGAAATGATTGCCCTGGCACAGCAAGGTAGCTGGCCACTTGCCAAGGCTTTGTTGGAAAAATACGGCTTCAAGCTCTTTGCCTTTCCACCGACCATTGATGAAAAATGGCTCAAGAGCTGGGTTGTAAAGATTCAGAGATGGCAATTATCTGTTAAAAATAAAAAGCCTCTTCACAAGCCAAAGCCAATACCTAAAAAATCACAGCCTTCTGCTGCTGATATAAAAAAGCTTTCAATAGATCAAGTATCCCCCAGATGACATTGAGCCACTCCCTCGATTCCCTGTTCAGATACCTATTGCCTTTAATATCTCTGATGAAACAGGTAAAACCAGGAAAATTAAGGCTGTAGGGAATGAATTCACTCCGTTGGCTTTCCTGCCGTCAAACTGTGTAAAAACTTTTGAGCCATGCTGCTGCAATACACTGCACAAGTTCATACTATCAACTTAACTTCTGTATTACCAAGACAGTTGTTACTCGCTTTTTGCACCACAAAGCAATCCCAACCGATTACCCTACTTACAATCTTCTTCGAATATATAGGAATATCCCTGTAACAGCAATAATTATGTTCGGCAGCCACATCCCAAACCCTGGATAAAGCACCTTTTTCTCGCAAAGAATCTGCGACAGCATAAGCAAAAGATAATACATAAACACAAAGATAATGCTCAGGCTCAAGGACATGGACTTACCCTTTTGCCGCAAAGACATTCCCAGAGGGATAGCAACCAAAACAAGGGAGATGCAGGCAAAGGGCAAAGCAATCTTTTTATACAATTCAATAAGCAAGGGAAGGGTATCCATGTTTGACTGCCGATATCTCAATATCTCCTGCCTCAACTCCAGAGTAGTCATATCCTGTATACGCTTTTCTATGCCCCTGGCATTATCTTCCCCAAAATCAACAACAATGGTCTGGGTATCAAATTGTAACAGATGATACCTTGAAGCATCCCTTTTATCTGCCTGATGGATCGTTCCATCTTGCAAGCTAAAGATTATCTGGGATGATTTTTTTATCATTTCCCCTTTACGGGCAAAAACAGCCTGTTCTTTTTGATAAAAATATATCCCTTCCAACCTTTTTCCCTGCATCTTGCAGATATAGATATCCATATTCTTTGCCTTAATAAAATTACCTGCTTTAATCGGAATAGACGACGATTCCTTGAGAACATCAGAGTATACCTGCCAGAACCTCTGATTTGACCAGGGAATAAGGGATTCGTTTACCCCTATGGTCAACAAGCTCATCAGCAGCCCTATCCCGATTAATAACCATAAAAAGGAGGTAAATCTTATACCACTGGCAAAAATAGCTGTCCACTCATAGTCGCTCTTAAGCCTTGTCAACCCAATCAAAACCCCTATAAACGTAGCTATAGGAATGGTCATGGGAAGGGTTGACGGCAGACAAAGAAGGAATATCTGTATCGCCGGCAAAAACCCCACATGCCTGGCAATAACAAACTCACTCAAGTCAAAGAGCTTTTCCAAAAAGAAGATAAATGTAAATATCCCTATTCCAAACAAAAACGGTGGAATAATTTCCCTTAATAAATATCGATGGAGTATCTTCATCATCTTGTATATCCTATTAATTCGGGTGTCAGGTGTCAGGTATCCAGGTTTAGATACAAAAGAATATTAGGTTACCTTCGTCCAATACTCAGCCAGCAACTCCGCCTGATCCAAAACCTTTGCAACTGAAACCGTATATTCACCGGTTGCTGGATCATCGGGCGGGTATTTATATTTTCGCAATATGCGTTTTACAAGCACACGCAATTTTGCCTGCACACTCTCTTTGATCTGCCAGTCGATACTGGTATTGCTTCTTACGCTTTCAACCAACTCATGTGCAATTATCTTAAGAGTCTGGTCGCCCAATACGTCTTCAGCCTTTGGGTTATCGGCAAGGGCGTCATAAAATGCCAGCTCGTCTGTTCGTAAATTAAGCTTCTCGCCACGTTTGTCTGCCTCGCGAATCTCTTTGGCTAATTTGATCAACTCTCCGATAACTTGAGCAGAATCAATAAGCCCGTTCTGATAACGCTTAACCGCTTCGGCTAACAACTCGGAGAATTTCTTGCGGATGCCGAGAGCCGCTGCTCAAAATGATTCACCATATCAGCCGCGACCTGTTTAAGACGCTGCTTGCTACCGACTACGGCTTCCTTGCTCGTCCATCTCGCAAAACGCACCTGGCTCTCTGAAAGCTCGTCGCTTTCTGTAACATCCTCAACCTTCTCATCAAGCACTCTGCGATCTTCTTCGGATAACTCAATACGCACCAAGCGGCTCTCGTAGAAAATACGAACAGTTGCGCCATCTTCTACTGCCTACTGCATATCATAGATATCGATATAATTCCCAAAAACTGCTTGAGTGTTCCTGTCTTCTTTCTCAATAGGCGTCCCTGTAAAGCCAATAAATGAAGCATTCGGCAAGGCATCCCGCATATGGCGGGCAAACCCATCAATAAAATCATACTGACTACGATGAGCCTCATCCGCAATCACAACGATATTCTTGCGATTACTAAGTAACGGATATTGCGACTGCGGTTCTTCAGGTAAGAATTTCTGAATAGTGGTAAAGACTACTCCTCCAGAAGATACGGCAAGTAACCTCTTTAAATCTTCCCGGTTTGCCGCTTGTTGGGGCGTTTGACGTATCAATTGCTGGCAGTTACTGAATGTTTCAAATAACTGCTGATCCAAATCGTTTCGGTCTGTTAAAACTACAATTGTGGGGTTGTTCATCGCCTCGGCAAGAACAAGTTTGCCCACATAAAAAACCATTGAAAGACTTTTACCGCTTCCTTGCGTATGCCAAACAACGCCAGCCCGATTATCACCAGGGGACTGATCCCGAACACCCGGTAATCCGTAATGCGCGGGGTCTTCCTTAACCATAGACGGAATGTCTGCAATAGCACAAACTGTTGATTCAATCGCTTTATTCACTGCGTAATATTGATGATATGCTGCCACCTTTTTAAGCGTCTTTTCCCTGGCTTCCTCAAAGACGATAAAATGGCGAATAACATCCAGTAAAGTTCTCTTATTTAAAAGCCCTTTTATCATCGGCTCAAGCTCTGGCTCTACCCTGGCATCAACAATCGTCTCACCATCAGCCGTTTTCCATTCCATGAATCGAGAATAATCGCTTGTAATTGTGCCAACCTTGGCAAACCAACCGTCGCTGGCAACAAGAAAGGCATTGTAGTTAAATAATGAAGAGATATCTTTTTTGTATGTTTGGAATTGATCAAATGCGGCTTTCATATCAGCATTCTCATCAATAGGATTCTTGAGCTCAATAACAACCAAAGGAAGGCCATTAATAAACAAAACTATATCGGGACGCCTGTTATTATGGTTTTCAATGACGGTAAACTGATTCACAGCGAGAAACTCGTTGTTCTCGGGATTGATAAAATCAATCAACCAAACCTTATCTGTTCGCGATTTACCATCACCCACGCTAAACTTGACATCAATGCCTTCAGTGAGCATCCGGTGAAACGATTTGTTATTCTCCATGAGGCTTACTGAGAAAGTTCTCAAGACCTTTTTCACCGCCTCATCACGCGCATCAGCGGGGATGCCGCCATTGATTTCGTCAACAGCATTACGAAGCCGGCTCTGCAAAATAACTTCGGTATATTCACGCTCTTTTTGCTCGCCTTCGGAAATATCGGGGCCAAAAAGAACGGTGTAGCCCTGTTCGCCCTTAAGAATATCAAGAGCAATCTGCTCAATATCTGATTCGAAAAAAGATTTACTCATTTTTTTACCTCTCATACTTCGACAGGCTGTTACGGAATGCAAAATCAGCGACAACGGTATACCGTATATGGTGGGCAATAGTAGGTTTGACCCAACATATTGTGTGCTTCTCGTGCCAAATTCTTATTCCGTAACAGCCTGTCGATCTCACCGGTCATGAGTTTTGGAAGCAAATGATTACGGATTTGATTCAATAAATTGCTCTCATAAACATTTCTCAATAACTTATCAAACAACGGGCTGACGATTTCACCAAATTTAATAATCAGCTCTTCTGGAGGCAAGACCACCTTAATATCTTCAATAGCTGACGCACTTATGTTAGGTTGAGCACTTCCTAATGCTGAATTTCGAATGATATTTTGATAATCATCACCAGATAGGATGACATAAAGAAAGTAGTTGCTGTTTTAGCCGCAACATACTGCATATCATTTACGTCAACCAAATTACCGCCAATATTCTTTATTTTAATGACACCACAATCCCCGATATTATCGGAAAAAGTATCGCTTTTAAAAGCATAGCCGTTTTGGACAAAACACAAAGAACCAATTCCGCCAACCCGCCAACCCTTTGGAATTGGGCCAAGTTCGCTGTCCTTCATTTCACCGGTATCGCCGGGAAAGTTAAAATTGACAAACCACTCTTTATAAATTGCATGGGCGATTGCTTCCAAGGTCTGATTCGTCTGATGATTCAGCTCGATCTTTTCGTCCAAGTCGCCAAGAATCTTGGCGATAGCACGCTGTGTAGGAAGAGGTGGGATTTTGTGAGCAATGCTATAAACATTGTCGCGATTCAAACCCGGAACAGCGCTATGGCTATTCATCTGATTTAAACCCAAAGTTTTCAACAAGTAATACCAAAAGAAAATGTCGCCGCTTTTCTTGAGTTTTACATAGTACGTGGTATCTATCGGCCAAAAATCTTTTCGTGATAAAGTTACTTGACCGACAGTTCCTTTTCTTCCAACAATTATTCCGGGACCATTAATAAGCGGTTGGTTATGAAAACCAATGGTACCATTAGACCCATAAACAGGGTATTGCCCGCTTTTTCTTTTCCTCTCAGGCAAGCCATCTCCATAGACAAGTTCTATGTGTTCACCTATAACAGATTCTTTCCACCCGCTCTTGCTCATTTTATTACCTTCTATTTCCCATAATCACCACGGATTTAATTACGCCTTTGCCGCTGGGCTCTGCATCTTCATATTCGCCGTTGTAATCAGCAGTGTTAGGATTTTTGGCAACCGCTATCTCATTAACGGATTTTATGCTGTCGTATCCATCCTCGTAGCCCTGCACCAGAACCTGCGCATCAGCGGGAAAGGTTTTAAGTTTTTCGATCAAATCTTTGATGGTCATTTGGTTTTCCTCTCAATCTTTTTAACGCTTTTGGCCAGTTTCTTTCCTTCGGAATTCAACCGGCGTTCCAGCTTCTTTATGTCTTCTTCAGGCGGTAAAAGTTCAGGTTTGATTCCGCTCTTGCCCAAAAGCTCGCGAACATCTTTATTGTTCTTGATATGCTCGCCGGTGATCGCCGTCTCTCCGTGCAAATCGTTTTTTTTGGTGTTAAAACTAGTGATTTCGGCCGCAAGGTCTTTGGCTTTGATGGTGATGGTGGGTAAAAAGTCCGCAAGCGGACGTTTCTCAGGGGCGCCCAGTTTCTTTTTCATCTCCAAGGTTGTATAGCCGCCAAAAAGCGAGTGATCACCTTTACTGCGTAAACGGGCAAACCCTTCGCCGTCAATGCCCCGTTCATAGGCAATACAGGAAAGCTCTGATTCCGTATCCGCCAGCTTTTCGCGTGCCCGCAGGCGTTCCACAAGGGATATACGCTCTTCCAAAAGTTCCTGTTTACGTGTTTGAATGGCAAAATAGCTTTGCGCAAAAGCTATCTGCTCCTTACGCGGATCGCCGTTTTGGGCGATTAAATAACAGGCATAGCGGGTCAACATGATGTCGTCAACTTGGCGCTCTGTGCCTGACCCAATGGGAACCATTTTGCTGACATCAGCAAAATGGTCGGAAACAGCCTGCCCGGCGTTCAGGCAAGCTGTTTTGGCTTTATCAACAACCTGTAAAAAATTTCGCCACTGGGTGTAATCTAAAAGCCTTTGAATATCGCGGGCTATCCAATATTCAACACCATTTTGAACATACGCTGATTCTTCAAAGGTCTTGTTTAATTGAACAATAAGTTCTTTTTTCATGACATGTGACTCTCCGTTACAATACAAAATTTCATTCAGGCAACAGCCTGCTGTCTTATTTGTCCAGCAGGTTGTTGGCTAAATCAATTGCCAGATGATTGCGAAACAGCCTGTTTCGCAATTTGTGCAACGGCCTGCTGCACAAATTGATTCTAAATTTAGATTTCATACCCGATCCCCTTCAAATTCTCTCGAATGGTCTTCTCAATCTCGTTGCCCCTGGCAAACTGCTCGGCCAGTTTGGAGGTCAAAGCATTCATTTTTTCGTCAAAGGGAATGCCATCATCTTCTTCGGTTTCTGTCCCCACATAACGCCCGGGCATTAGAACATAGTTGTTGGTCTTTACTTCCTGAATCGTCGTTGACTTACAAAAACCGGGCTTGTCTTCATAATTACCGTTCTTATTACACCAGCTGTGGTAGGTATCCGCGATAAGTTTTATATCCTCATCGGTTAATTCTTTGTTGCGGTTTTCAGGGTAGTTGATCTTAAGTGAAACTATCGCACAACATTCCCTCACTTTCTTATTGATTTCATATTATACCATGTGAGAATACTTAAGTCAATCTAAAAAATTGGAACAGATCATCACAGCCATCAATGACTCTGTTGATTTACTACCGTTCAGCATCTTAGGCATACATTATATGGTTGCTCGGTTTGCCTGAAACACAACATGGAGCATGCTGGTCGTTGAGCCTGTCGAAATGTGGTCTCACAGAAATTGACTAAATAATCACAATCATTAATGCCTGGTCTATGGTGCCCACAGCAAATAGAGACAGCAGCCCGCGTTTGGAAGCATTAAACCAGGAGTAGCCTGGAGCACCATTCATTGCCTACAAACAGGCATTACAATCCAACCCCACATTCCCGCAAAAACCGTCCAGTATATGAATCCTCATTCCTTGCCACATCTTCAGGCGTGCCGACAGCTACTATCTGTCCGCCTTCATCCCCACCCTCTGGGCCAAGGTCAATGACATAATCAGCGGTTTTGATTACATCTAAGTTATGTTCAATAATAACCACTGTATTGCCAGCATCCCTAAGCCTTAAGAGGACATTCAATAGCAGATGAATGTCTGCAAAATGAAGACCAGTGGTTGGCTCATCAAGCAGATAAAGGGTTTTGCCTGTAGAGCGTTTGCTCAATTCTGCAGAGAGCTTCATCCTTTGAGCCTCTCCGCCAGAGAGGGTGGTTGCTGATTGTCCAAGCCTAATATATGAAAGACCAACATCCATCAAGGTTTGCAGCTTGCTATGCAGAGAGGGGATGGCCTTAAAAAAGCCCCACGCCTCTTCCACAGTCATGTCAAGGACAGCGGCAATGCTTTTTCCTTTACACCATACCTCCAATGTTTCCTTGTTATACCTTTTCCCTTTGCATACCTCACATGGGACATAGACATCAGGCAAGAAATGCATCTCTATCTTAATGATCCCATCTCCCTGACATGCCTCGCACCTGCCTCCTTTAACATTAAAGCTAAACCTTCCTGGAGCATACCCCTTCATCTTTGCCTCAGGCAACAATGAGAAGAGCTCTCGAATATGGGTAAATGCTCCGGTATAGGTAGCAGGATTGGATCTTGGTGTTCTGCCAATAGGCGATTGGTCAATGTTTATCACCTTATCCAGATGCTCCAATCCAGAAACCTTTTCATATTTGCCTGGCTGAGTATGGCTGTTATATAATTTTTGCATCAAAAGCGGATAAAGGATCTCTCCAACAAGACTGCTCTTGCCAGAGCCTGACACCCCGGTAACACAGACGAATAACCCCAAAGGGATCTGGACAGTAATGTTTTTCAGATTATGATGACATGCCCCGGTTATTTCCAAAAACTTCTTACTGCGACATCGTTTAGCAGGAACAGGAATAACCAGATCACCTCGAAGGTATTTACCAGTAGGAGAGTCCTTGCTGGCTATGATATCCTCAAGGCTTCCCTGAGCCACAATCTTACCGCCTGCTTCCCCTGCTCCTGGACCAAGGTCAACAATAAAATCTGCCTGCCTGATAGTTGCCTCATCATGCTCTACCACAATAAGGGTATTGCCTATGTCCCTCAGCTGACACATAGTATTGAGCAGCCTTTGATTATCCCTCTGGTGAAGACCAATACTGGGTTCATCAAGCACATACAAAACCCCAACCAGACCAGAGCCTATCTGGGTTGACAGTTGAATCCTTTGTGCCTCTCCACCAGAAAGGGTTTTGGTCATCCGATTAAGGGCAAGATAATTCAAGCCAACATTACTCAAGAAGCCAAGCCTCTCCTGTATTTCCTTCAATATCTTTGCCGCTACAAATCTTTCAAACTCGGTCAAAACAATATTCTCAAAAAAACCCCTTAAGTCCTTGATAGACATCTCGGTTATCTGACTGATAGACTTCTTGCCTACAGTCACAGAAAGAGCCTCTTTTTTCAACCTTGCCCCATGACAAACAGGACAGGTTCGAACAGTCATATACCCAGCCATCTCCTCCCGAATCCTTTCTGATTCTGTCTCCTTATGTCTTCGGTCAAGGGTTGGAATCACACCCTCATAACCACCATAAAACCTTTCCCCATACCTTGTCTGGCAATAATGCCCATCCTTTGAGCCATAAAGAATAAGTCCTTGCTGCTCCTTTGTAAAGTTCCCAAAAGGAACATCCAGCCGAAACCCTTCCTGTCTGGCTACCCGCTCTATCTGATAGAGCCAGGAAGAGGAAAAGCCCAGGGGAACAATTGCCCCTTCGTAAATGGTTTTTGATTTGTCCGGCACAATCAAATCAGGATCAATCTCTATCTTAGAGCCAAGCCCTGTGCAGTCTGGACATGCCCCATAAGGGCTGTTAAAGGAAAACATCCTTGGTGACAATTCCTCATAGCTAATCCCGCAATCCACACAGGCCAATTGTTCAGAAAAAAGTTTTTCCTCCCCTTCATCAATAACTACCATAACTATTCCCTTAGCAAGAGCAGAAGCAGTCTCTATGGAATCAGCCAGCCTGCTCCTTGTCTCAGGCTTAAGGATAAGCCTGTCCACAACTATCTCGATACAATGCTTCTTGTTTTTTTCCAGAGCCAGGAGTGACCCTTCCGAGACCTCTTCAGACAGGTCATATATTTTTCCATCCACTCGAACCCTGACATAACCATTCTTTTTGGCTGAAGCAAAAACCTGTTGATGCTCTCCCTTTCTCCCTCGAACAACCGGAGCAAGAATCTGAAGTTTTTTGTCCGCTTTTCCTTGTTCGCCCCTTTCATCTGCTTTCAAAGATTTTTCGTCTAATTCCAACCACAGAGACATGACCTGCTCCACGATCTCGTCCACGCTTTGCCTGCAAATCAGCTTACCGCAATTATAACAATGAGGACTACCTATTCTGGCATAAAGAAGACGAAGATAGTCATATATCTCTGTTACCGTTCCTACTGTTGATCGGGGATTTTTTGCAGCTGTTCTTTGTTCGATAGCAATGGCTGGCGAAAGCCCGCTGATATAATCCACATCAGGCTTTTCCATTTGCTCTAAGAATTGTCGGGCATAAGCAGAGAGGGACTCAACATACCTTCGTTGTCCCTCAGCATAGATGGTATCAAAGGCAAGAGAAGATTTTCCAGAACCAGAAAGCCCTGTGATTACCACAAGCTTGTTCCTTGGAATCTCCAGGTCTATGTTTTTCAGATTGTGCGTTCGAGCACCCTTGATAATAATTTTTTCATCCAAGATAACACCCTACCTGATCACTGCTGCACCATAATATTTGAATTCACAGGCCAACCTCACAGGCAGCCTCTTTGTCCCTCAGCAATTCTCATTACGACAGGCTTGCACAAGAAAGAAAAAATGGGAACGAAATTCCCCTCTTGAGAGGGGGCAGGGGTGTGTTCTTTAACCCACAGCCCTCTCATTCCCACACCACTCTTCTGTCCTCGTGTTGTTCCCTCGTCCCCGACTCACTCTCAGACATTCCCCTACTGTTCACTGGCTGATTATTTCTCTGACAAGCTCTTTTAGTTTCGAAGCACAGTAAGTTTTTATTGCGACACTTCATCCTATCCTCTCAAGAGGATAACACACCCCTGCCCCTCTCAAGAGGGGATTGCCAGCAATTCTCCCTTTTCTCCAGTTCGCAAAATCTTGCGCCCCTACTGCACCCTTTCCAGAATCCTATCCAGATCCTCTTGCGAATAAAACTCTATCTCAATCTTTCCTGCACCCTTTGCTGTTCGACTAATCCTAACCTTTGTGCCAAGAGATTGCATCAGTTTTTCTATACAAGATTCCATAGCAATATCTATGGCTGGCTTCTCTTCTTTTGTCTGCAATGTTTCACGTGAAACATTCTCTTTCATTTTTTTGACAAGAGCCTCTGTCTCTCTCACCGAGATACCGTTCTTGACAATCTTCCCGCAGACCTCTTTCTGCTCTGTCTCGCTATCCAGGGACAGAATTGCTCGAGCATGTCCCATGGAGATTGCCCCCTTGGTCACTTCTTCCTGGATGGACTTGGGCAGCTTTAATAATCGCAGGCTGTTGGCGATAGAGCTTCTATCCTTTCCAACCTTTCTCGACAAGTCCTCCTGGGTCAGACGAAACTCTCGAATCAATTGTTGAAACGCCTCTGCCTCTTCCATGGGATTAAGGTCTTGCCTCTGGATGTTTTCGATCAAACCAATCTCTAAGGCATCCTCGTTTGACACATCCCTCACGATGGCAGGAACCCTTTCTAAGCCAGCCTCATGGGCAGCACGAAGTCTCCTTTCGCCAGCAATCAATTCGTATCCATCCCTGTGAGAACGAACAATTATCGGCTGAATAACACCCTTCTCCATGATTGACTCTACCAGCTCTCTTTGCTTCTCTGGATCAAAGTATCGTCGCGGCTGATATTCTCCAGGAACAATCTCTGTAATCTTGATCTCTCTGACCATCTCCCCGTTTGCCCTTGCCTCTGGGATTAAAGCATCCAAACCCTTTCCTAAAGCTATTCTCTGCATCCTCTCTTCACTCCTTTGTTGATAATTTTTTATCGTTTCGACTTTGCTCAACGACCGCATTCGGTCCCTGAGCACTGTCGAAGGGCGACTTTGCTCAACGACCACACTTCGACAGGCTCAGTGACCGGAATAGAGACGCAAATTTTTGCGTCTCTACAATGTCCTCACGCCTTCTGGTAAAACCAATAGTATGCTGAAAAACATACATAATAATGTTTCAGCTCCCGATGTAGGGGAAGGCTTATCCTTGTCTGCCTCGAGGTTATCTTGTTTCCAGGAATTTCATACACTGCCTCTGTCCAGGCATTGTCTGCATTCTCATGTGTCCATACATTCAGGAACTCCCCATTCACCCAGACCTCTATGGGTGTATAGGTTGATGTCCTCTTGACCATCTTTAGCCCTTTCCCAGGAATAGTCCGAACCACCATGCTCTCTCCACCAGTAATCTGCCTTCCTGCATCGACCACTACTGCTGACGGATTGTTCTGGTAAGGATACATGCAAGCCTCATCCTGATAGATCAAGCCATAAAACATCCCTGCCTGTGTTTCCCAGAATTTGTAGTGATGAGCCTTTTCGTTTTCAATATCCCCAACATCAACATAGTCAACCAATCTATACCCCTCTAACTCATTGTTAACAGCATAAACCTTATCCCCTTTGCGGGCAAGGCTCCAGTCAACCTTATAAACGGTCATGGGCGAAGGGCTGCCGGCAATGGTTGAGTCAATAAGCTTGAACTGACAGATTTCTTCTTTTAACATGCCTATCTTGTCAAAACTAAACCAGCTTGGATAGATGATAAAATAGTCGGGATATTTTTTTTGGTCAAGTGATTCCAGAAATTCAAAGATGCTTCCAGCCCCATTGACCCATGCCCAGCCAGCCTTGTTTGTTCCAAGACCAAGGAGGTCGATTACATATCTATCCCCCAGATACTTTACTGCCCCAAGATCATTAACCGCAACCACTGCATCACTGGGAATGTTTTTTCCTATCCATTCCCCAAGAGCCATTTGTTGGTTGTAGATGTCTTTGCAATTTTTTCCATAGGCTACAGAAAAATACAGGGTATTCAATATGCCAAATAATAGGAAAAAAGAGGCTATGAAAACAAAGCCAACCCTTGTCTTTTTTTCCCCTTTTCCCTCTTTTTCGTCCAATGGCTGACAAATCAGCCGGACAAAAAGAGAAAGCCCGCTAACCATAAAGATCAAAAACAAAGGATAAAACGGAATAAGATACCGATGCCAGTGCCATTTAACCGGAAGGGAAACACAAAGGGAACAAAAGCCTGTCATCAGCAAGCAAATGGTCAATGTCCCAATCCCCAGAGCCTTTTCTCGTATCTCTTTTGTTATAAAATATAACACCCCAATGACTGCAAAAAATAATGAGAATGGGGCAAAATAAATTGACTCCTGTTCTTCATTGGCATACATAGCCGGGATATACTTGCCCTCACACCCAAAGAATATATCCTTCATGACATAGAAAAAATACTTGCCTGCTGTCGCCGCTATATCCAGCATGTTTCCATTTGGTCTGGAAAGAGGGGACTTGGCAACCATGGTGTTAAATGTCAGGCTTCCTGTAAAGGCATAGTTCATGATGACAAAGATCATTCCAAACCCTACAGGTATGAGAAAATAATAGTTTCGTTCCTTACGCAAAAAGAAGATAAAGCCAAAAAGCACACCAGAAAGGATCAATCCCTCTGGCCTGGTCAAAGCCATAATGCTGGCAAAAACTATGGTCCAGAGATATTTTTTCTTTTCTGCCTCAAGAAGAAAGGCATATAGGACAGCCAGAATAATACACATAAAAAAGCCTGTCTCCATCCCGCAAAAGAAACTCCAGAGGATTTGACCATTAAACAAAAAAAGTAATCCTAAGATAATGCCTGTTGTCTCATTGAATAACCTTCTGCCAATATTGAAGATCAGCAGCGAGGAAACAATCAAAGAGACCAGCCCCAGTCCAAGCGAATAGGCAAGGATGCCTGTCTTGCCCAGGCCAGCCAAAAACCCAAGGCTCAAAATAAAGGGGTACAACAGACTGGTTGCCCCAGTAGTTGGACTATCCCCAGTATTGTATTGAAAGGCAGCCCCTTGACAGATTTGCTTGGCATACTGAAAAAAGATAAAGGTGTCATCCAGTGGCGGGGCAAGATGGCCGTCTGTATAAAAAAACATTGACCTTAAAAAAACGGCTCCAAGAAGGATCGCTATGGTGCTGAATAATATTGTGTATCGTGTTTGCATAATTCTCCTCAATCTCATGATTGAATAATTCAATAGCACAGACAGAAATGTCTGTGCTACTAATTACCTCTGATAAAACCAATAGTGTGCTGGAAAGTATTCTGCCTTATCCATGGTCAGAATATTTATCCTTGTTCGTTCCATAGTCACCCATTCAGCAGGAATATCCAGGACAGCCTCTGTCCAAACGTTGTCGTTCCCTCTGTCTTCCTTCCATGCCTTTTTGTGTTTGTTATTAACCATTACCTGGATATTAAACTTGCCCTTGTGTCTGACAATCATCTTCATGTTTGTTGACGGCCTTGTTTTTATGACCATCTCTTCCCCTCCAGAAAGAACCCTGCCGCCGTCAGCAACAACCTTTTCCTGATCAGATTCTTTTAGAAATGGAAGTTTCAAGGCATAGCTAATTGCCCCTGGTTTATGCTCTGTCTCCCAAAATCTGTAATTATGAGTTTTTTCGTCTACAAGATCAGCTACATCAAGGCTGTCTATCAATAGCCAGCCATCCAGCTCATTTAATACAGATACGCAGGAATCCCCTTTGTGAAGCCATGCCTTTTCTGCCTCATAAACAACTAAGGGTGAAATCTGTTCAATGCTTACCATCTTAGAGGAATAGACCCTTTTGCCAAGCAAACCAGATTGCTCAAGCCCAAGCTCATTCTCTGGCAGAATAAAAAATTGGGGATAAACATCCCTTGACTCTAAGGCTTCAAAGATGCTTCCTGCCCCATGCCTAAAGGACGCAGCCAGCCCATTACTGCCTATTCCTGAAATATCAACAAACCTTCTCTCGCCAAAATATGCCAGAGGACTCATCCCTTTAGTTGCAATAACAGCATCTGGAGGAAACTTTTCGTTTATCATCTTTCCCATAGTAATCTCATGGTAATAGGTGTTATAGCAGCTTTTGCCATAAATGACGCTAAAACAAACCGTGCTGCATAAGGAAAAGAGCAAAAAGAAACAGGAGAATCCATAGAATATCTCCTTATTAGAAGAAGCCGTGGTTTTGGGAATTAAGGCAGCAATCGCCTGGGAAAACTGGTATGTTCCAATAGCTACCAGAATGATAAAAATCGGATAATACGGAATTACAGCTATGTTCCACAAGGTGTGTGCTGGATACAAAAAGGATGAAAGCAATATCCCGCCAAAAAACCAGAGAAAGGTCAATGATACTGTGCCCAAATGTTTTGAGATTGCTTCCTTAGCAGCCAGGGATAATCCTATTAATCCAAAGAAAAGGGCAAAGGGTGGAAAATAAACAGAGGTCTGCCCTTGATCAGGGTTGTTAATATTAAAGAACTCTCCACTAAATCCAGAGAATATGTCCTTTGAGAGGAAGAAAAAATACCTGCATGCCTGACCTATTATTTCAGGAAGAGGTGTGTTTGCCTGAAAAAGAATGGATTCTGAATGAATGGTGTTTGGCAGGAAGTTTCCTGTAAACAGAAAGTTCAGACACAAATGAAATCCCCCGATTGCAGCTGGGATAATAGCCATGATACCCTTTGAAAAATCTATCTGCTTAAAAGCAATCAGGTTAATAAAAAAAACCATTGTCAATAGCCAGACCAAAACAATCCCTTCAAATCGGACAAGAGCCAACAATGAGGCAAAAATCATCACACCAATGTATTTGTTGGTGTTTATTGCCCTAAGGAAACAATAGATTGTCAGCAAGATAAGTGTTGAAAACAAAAGAACTTCTGTGCCGCCAAGGTATGTCCACAGGATTGGTCCATTCAACAGAAAAAGAAAGGCTGCCAGCAGCCCTGTTTCTTTATTGGCAACCTGCTGCCCTATCAGAAAAAGAAGCCCCGCAGAAAGCAAAAGGAGCAATAGCCCTGAGAAAAAAGCATAAACGATTATTCCTGCACCCTTTATCCCCAGCACAAAGGCTGGCATCAAAAGCAGGGAATACAACAGCCCGCCAGCACCTGTGCTGGATGTATCACCTGATGAGTATCTAAAAAACTCACCTGCAGCTAATTGTTTGGCATATTGAAACTGATAAAATGCCTTAGATGCTGGCAAAGAAAGATGCCCATCTGTATAAAAAAGCATGGCAACCAAATAGAGAAACGACACCAGCATCCCTGCCCCAAGGATAATCCATGTTTCTTTACTTATCTTTATCTGCGGAATAGCACCCCCAGCAGAGACTGCCTGCGATCCTTCAACCTTTTTTTTCTTTACCTTTCCCACTCTATGCCTCCCCTTGTTTTGTTAAAAACTCTCTGGCAAAGGTCATGTAGCTCTCTGCCCCCTTAGAACCAATATCATAAAGAACAATCGGCTTCCCAAAGCTTGGCGCCTCAGAAAGACGAACATTGTTTGGAATAAGCGTCTTATATGCTTTATCAGCAAAACAGGTAGTGATTTCTTTAACCACCTGCTGAGCCAGGTTTGTTCTCGGGTCATACATGGTCAAAAGAATACCCTCTGTCTTTAGTGAAGGATTCAGCTTCCCATGAACCAGGGTAATAGTGCTAAGGAGCTGGCTTAATCCTTCAAGGGCATAATATTCACATTGAATGGGTATCAAAACCGTATCTGCTGCAACCATACTGTTTAGCGTAAGCAAGCCAAGCGATGGCGGGGTATCAATGAAAATAAAATCATAGTCATCCTTTACCCCAGAAAGAGCCTTTTTAAGCATAAACTCCCTTTCTTCTAAAGGGACAAGCTCTATCTCTGCCCCAGTAAGAACAACATTAGAAGGAACAATGAACAACTGCGGAATCTCTGTCTTGCAGATAGCCTCTTCAATCGTAGCATTTCCGACTAATACATTATACATATTGGGATTAGACTTGTGCTTATCAATCCCAAGCCCGCTGGAACTGTTTCCCTGTGGGTCCATGTCCACCAACAACACCTTTTTCCCGACCATCCCCAGACAGGCAGAGAGGTTAATGGTCGTAGTGGTTTTTCCTACGCCACCCTTTTGGTTTGCAACTACGATTGTTTTACCCATGTTTTTATCCTCGCTTTACTCTATATGAATGGCTACAAAACTCATCAATAACGTAACCGTTCAGGGTGTAATGAAGGGAAACATGGAAAAAGGGGAAGTAAATCATTAATATTCTATTTCTTCCTTTTCCATTTTCCCATACTTTCCCCTTTTTCCTTCATTACACCCTGAACGGTTACAACGGCTTTTTCTCCGGCACACCCGTTCTCCTTGGATATTCAATCGGTGTTTGTCTCACCTTTAACACCTTTATCAATACTCGTTTACTGCCATCTGGCAAAACCACACCTTTGAGAGCCTCAATCTCTCCCCCAAGCATCTGGATAACAGGCTCTGCCTCCCTTGCCTCAATCTCCCCTGTTTGCCCCTTCATAGCCAGGAAGCATCCATTTATCTTCACAAATGGCAAACAATACTCTGACAGAATATTCATTTTTGCTACAGCCCGGGAAGTAACAAGGTCATATGCCTCTCGGTGCTCTTCAGATTGTCCACAATCCTCTGCCCTTCCCTCTAATATCTCAAATATCTCAAACTCACAACTATCCCTTAGCTTACCCCGCAGGGTATAGAGAAAGTTAAGATGCTTCTGACTGGCATCCAGGACAGTTAATTGTATCTCTGGCGAATATATCTTTAGAGGCACACCAGGAAATCCTGCCCCGCTCCCCACATCCAGCACCTTTGTCCCTGGGATTAAATTCACAGCCAGAACACAACTGAGAGAATCTAAAAAATGCTTGGTGATTATCTCCTGTTCATTCCGAATTCCAGTAATATTTACCCTTTGAGCCTCCTGTACAAGCAAGGAAAGATAGGACATAAGCTGATCAACATGGGTTTTGCTTAAGGCAATCCCCATTTGCTCTGCCTCTTGTTTTAATGCTTCAGCAGTATGTGTTGTGAACAAATAATTGCCTCCTGTTCCTGCCAATGGAAAACAACAGACACAGGCTGGAAGCCTGTGCTACTCAAACAAGCTGGAAGCTTGTGCTACTATACAGACAGGCTGGAAGCCTGTGCCTCTCTTCTCAATCTCTCTAAGTAAATCATCAACACTGAAATGTCTGACACCCGCACCCCTGATATCCTTGAAGCCTGACCAAGGGAAACAGGTCTTATTGTCGAGAGCTTTTCCCTTGTTTCACGCGATAGAGCAATAACAGAACCGTAATCAAAATCTGGTGGGATGAGCCAGTTCTCCATACGCTTAAAATCCTGGATATGGGCTAATTGTCTCCTTATATACCCCTCATACTTTATCTCTATCTCCACCGCTTCCTTTATTTCAGGGGATAATTCCTCTTCTGGCACAACACTCTTAGCAGATAAAAAGCCCTCTACATCCTTATACGTTATCCCTGGATGCCGTAAAATCTGAGCAAGAGGGCAGGGTTCTTTTAATTCCCCCAATTTTTCTTCCAATTGGCTCCCGGACAACAAGAGATGAACAGTACTTGTCCTACCCTTGCCCTGCATAGCCGTAATGCGTTCTAATCTATCCCGTTCCCTGGCTATTAAAATCTTTTTCGTTAATAATCCCTGATATTGTTCCTCTGATATCAATCCAAACCCATATCCATATTCCATAAGCCTTTGATCCGCATTATCATGCCTCAGAAGTAATCTATACTCTGCCCTTGAGGTAAACATCCTATAAGGCTCTACTGTTCCCTTAGTAACTAAGTCATCGATCAAGACTCCGATATAGGCTTGAGACCTTTTAAGAATAAATGCCTCCTGCCCTCTGATCTTCAAGACAGCATTTATCCCAGCCATAAGCCCTTGTCCCGCAGCCTCTTCGTATCCAGAGGTGCCATTTATCTGCCCAGCAAGATACAGTCCCTCAATCAACTTTGTCTCAAGGATAGGTTTAAGCTGGGTTGGGAAAACAAAATCATACTCTATCGCATATCCAGCCTTAAGTATCCTGACCTCTTCCAATCCAGGAATAGTCCGCAGCATTTCTAATTGAACGTCCTCAGGCAGACTGGTAGAAAGCCCATTTAGGTAAAGCTCGTCTGTATCGCGCCCCTCTGGTTCAATGAACACCTGATGGCTCGTTTTTTCCGAAAACTTAACAAGCTTATCCTCAATGGAAGGACAATATCTTACCCCAGTTCCTTCAATCTTTCCGCCATAAAGTGGAGATTTATCAAGATTATCCCTGATTATCTTATGAGTTAACAGGGTAGTATGGGTAATGTAGCAAGGAACCTGCTCTCTTTCTATTCTTTTAGTAGAAAAGGAAAATGGTTTTGGTTCTTCATCCCCGTCTTGAACCTGAAGCCCAGAAAAATCAACGGTTTTTCTATCTATCCTGGGACTGGTTCCGGTTTTTAGCCTTCCCATGTTTAATCCCAAATTTTTAAGGGAGTTTGACAATTCCGTCGAGGCAAGCTCTCCAATCCTGCCGCCAGGAATAGAGTCTCCCCCTACATGAATCAATCCATTCAAAAAAGTACCTGTAGTAATAATCAATGCCTGCGTAGGATAAAAAACACTCTGGCTATCCTTGCCAGAGATATCCTGCTCTTGAGCCTTTATACCAACAACCATCGACCCTTCGACCAATATCTCTTCAACCAGGGCTTGCCGTATCTCCAGATTTTTCTGCGATTCCACTGCAGATCTGGCTGCAAGCTGGTATTGCCTTCTATCTGCCTGTGCACGGAGGGATCTAACCGACGGACCCTTCTTAGTATTAAGCATTCTAAACTGAATACCCGTCTTATCGATAAGCCTGGCCATCTCACCGCCAAGGCTGTCTATCTCCCGGACTATCTGACCCTTAGCCAGCCCGCCTATTGCTGGATTGCAGGACATCTGTCCAATAGTATCAATATTCATGGTTAACAAAAGGGTTTTCATCCCCATCCTGGCAGCCGCCAAAGCCGCCTCACATCCAGCATGTCCTCCTCCAACAACAATTATATCATGCACAATGCTACCTCATCCTTTATATCGGGTCTAAATACCTCTCTACAGACCATAAATCTCTCTGAATAATATTCAAGTATACACTTTTTAACGCATTTTTGCAAGAAAAAATTTCGACCTATTTCGATCTATTTTGACTCATACAGCTAAACCTTAACACCCTCTCAACAAAAACTATCATTAATCTGAAATTTTTTCATTGACACAATCGAAAACTTGCTGTATAATTGAATATTTAATTGTAGGTTTACTATTCCTACGGACAATTTATCAAAACGAGGTGTAAATATGGAAACAGTAACACAGCTTTTAGAAGAGTATAAGATTCAGATCAGAGAGAATCAGTCCTATGGGATTGGCGGGCAGAATTGCTTTCCTTTTCATGCCTTTGAAGGCACCCTTCCTCATATGCCCAAGCTTGCTCTTGAGGTGTATGATACCCCGGATGAGGAATGGCCAGAGGCTGTGGCTGAGGTCTATCGGGATGTGTGGAACAATCCAGTTGAATGGGCAAAAACTGTTGAAGCTAAATATAAGCCTGATATGATCTGCTTGCAGCTTGCCAGCACAGACCCAATGGGTGATGATGCCTCTCCTGAAAAAGCAGCTGATATAGCTAAAAGCGTTGCTGAGGCAATAAGCCTGCCATTGATTGTCTATGGATGCGGAAATGCGGAAAAGGATGGCAAGGTATTAAAAAAGGTGGCTGAGGCATTAGCTTTCAAAAAATCACTTATCGGCCCAGTAGCAGAAGGGAATTATAATACAATTGGGGCAACCATTCTGGCTTATGATCATTATGTTATTGCCCAAACACCAACAGATGTCAACCTTTGCAAACAGCTTAACATTCTTTTGTCCAACCTTGGAGTGTCTCTTGACAAGATCATTATTGACCCTACCCCTTCTGCCCTTGGTTATGGGTTGGAATATACCTATTCTATCATGGAAAAGATCCGCTGTTCTGCCTTCCAGACCAATGATGATAAACTGAATCTGCCAATGATCGGAAATATTGCCCGTGAGGTCTGGAAGATAAAAGAGGTAAAGATAGATGATCCGTGCATGGGGAATACCAAAACACGAGGTATTATGTTTGAAGCAATGACAGCTATCTCATATATCCTTGCAGGTTCAGATATTGTGGTGCTCCGTCATCCACAGACACTGGCTTTGGTTAGAAAATGGCTGGCAGACATGTCTGGCACAAAGGCAGAGGTGAAAACCGAGCCGATAGGGGTTAGTAGTCAGGGATTAGAGGTGAGTTGTGAAAAGTTAGCAGATAAGAGCATAATGCAGGATACAGAAGCAGAATCAGTTAATGAAAATAAAATCGTCCAGTCTGCCTTCTCTGCCTTCCGCGAACTGGGTGAAGGGCTGGCAGGGGATGTGTATGCCGCAGCAATAGCCCTGGATCTGAAACAACATGGGCTTGAGCCTGAAAAGGATGTTCCATTAGCAATAACCTATAAGGGTGTAGAGATTGGACAGATTAAGAATAATATCCGTGTTGGCAATACCCTTGTGGTCATAGGCTGCAAGGATAAGAATATCCTGCATAATTACCTTGCATCACAAGGGCTGTCTTACGGAATAGGATTGTCGTTTGAAGAGACATTGAATATTGTTTACGCAGAAAGGGGGTAAAAGGGTAACCGATTATGGGAATGACACATGTAACGGCTGCGGTGGTTAATCTGAGAGATCCAGAAAAACGTTGGGAAGAATTATTCCTTGTGGATACTGGTTCCATTGATTGTATGGCTCCTGGGAGATGTTTGCGAGAGATTGGGATTGAACCCAGTGGAAAACGGACATATGAGCTGGCTGATGGGACAGAAATAAAGATGGATATTGCTGCTGTCCAGATAGAGTTTATGGGCGAGATAGTTGGTGCAACCATAATCTTTGGCAAGGATGATGTAGAACCTATACTGGGTGTAACAGCTCTTGAGTCGGTTGGAATTGAGGTTGATCCTCAGAACCAGCGACTGAAACGGCTGCCTGCTGTTCGGTTGAAACGAGTTAAGGCTTCAGTTTGAACAATGCGTTAACAGAAAAGGTAACACAAGCATCTTGCTTGTGTAGCTCTCAATCTGGAGCTGACTTGCGGACATATAAGATTGGAGAAAAGTTGGAGGAAAAATGGAGGAAAAATATGAAAAGCTTTACAGAACGATTAGCAAAACATAAAACCTGTCCCTTTTATGAAGAGGGTGCCTGCTGCCGGGCATGTTACATGGGTCCGTGCAGGATTACGGATAAGGCAAAAGAGGGTGTTTGCGGTGCCACAGATTCTACCATCTCTGCCAGAAACCTTGGCAGAATGGCTGCTGCTGGCGCATCATCCCTGTCTACAGCTGTTCTTTCTCTGTTAGACAGCCAGAAGAAAAAGGAATGGTTCTCCCCACAAGGGGAAAAGGGACTGGATCTGAGCAAGGTTCTACCTATAGAAAGGGTTAGCCTGCTCAATCGTCTGCATCTTATCCCACGAAATATCCAGCGGGAGATAGTAGAGCTGCTTCATCGGGTCCACATGGGCGTTGACCAAGAGTGTGAACATATTCTTTTTCAAGTTCTTCGCATGAGCCTTGGCAGTGTGCTTTCATCTGCACTCCTGTCAGCAGACGAAAAGTCATCGATGGTCCATGTTGATACATCTGCACTTTCTCTGGAAAAGCCAAATGTTATCCTGTTTGGTAATGTCCAATTGAATGATGACAAGGTAAACACTGTCCGTGTAGATTCCTTGCTTAGCTTGGAGGTATTTCTTGCCTCTGGACTGGTTGATGTGATATTTGCCGAACAGCTACCAGCATCTATCAACTATATATCTGCCTGTTATCATACTACTTGCGTCTCTGTTTCTTCAGAGGTTGTGGCTAAGGCAATCGAGAATCAGGTTAAACGCACTCAAGTCTTGAGTTTCAAGGGAACAGTCTCCCAGCCAAAGCTGTCAGCAGGAATACTTAAAAACGCCCTGATGGATTCAAGTATCCGTGGGATTGTCTGGCTTGCTGGATGTATAGACCCACGCCTTGAAGATAAAAGAAAGAAAATCGTCGAGGAATTGGTTGCTCAGGATATTCTGGTGATAGTTACTGGCTGTTCCATTAACCAGCTCATGGAGACTGGGCTGCTTCATCAGCCAGTTGCTCCGGTTGGTGGGTTTTTGAAGGAATTTTGTGAGAAAACAGGTATCCCGCCAGTGGTCTATCTGGGAAGCTGCTTAAAAGAAGGGGCAGTCATCAGGCTGCTGAATGAGATAAGCAAGTCCGCAGCCATCGGAGATTTTTCGTCCTTGCCTGTAGGCTTGATCCTTCCCACATGGCGAAGCGAACGGAATATCTCCCTGATGCTTGGAGCCATTGCCTGCGGCATAGCGGTTCAAGTTTCTTCCCCTCTTCCAATCAATTCAGAGGTGCGAGGGTTTTTAGAAAATAATTGCAATGAGATTATCCTTGGACATCTCCTGAAGAATGATGTCCCTATCGTAGAATATATCAACCGCAAAAGAGAACGGTTGTCGCTTGCTTCATCCTTGAGCCTTTATATGCCAAAAACTTCTATCCTTAAAGATGATCTGGATAAGGTGGCTGCGGCTGCATTTTCTGTATACAAGGAATTGGGACATGGGTTGTCTGTTGATATCTATAAAAACGCATTGGTTGTAGAATTGAAGCAGCTTGGGCTGCAAGCATCTATGGTAAAGGTGCCTATCACCTACCTTGGTTCCATAATCTCTGAGCAGGAGGAATTGCTGGTAGAAAATGCTGGCATAGTCTGCATAGGCAAGGATGCTGCTGTAAAAAAGCGGTTAAAAAAAGCTCTGACAGAGGCAAATAAGGAACAGGGGCTATATGTCATCTTTGATACGGAGATGCTGAGGATAGGGCATATTGTATTGGCAAAAGGATAGGTATTTGCAACAAAAAGGTAATGGAGGAGGAATTATGTTTGAAGAGATAACTGTTTGTCCAGCTTCGCAGGCAATGCTACAAAAGGCAAAGGATGAAAATATCCGGACATGCTTTGACCGGATAAGTGATCAAAAAAGCTGTCCCTTTGGTGATTCAGGGGGATGCTGTCGGGTTTGCAGTACTGGTCCATGTAGAATATCACCCAAAAAGGCTGATGAAGAAACAGGGCTTTGCGGTGCTTCAGCAGATGTTATTGCAGCCAAAAACTTTGTCCGTATGATTGCAGGCGGTGCATCTGCACATTCGGACCATGGACGGGGTGTGGCAGAAGTGCTGTTGTTGGCAGCTAAGGGAGAGATTCCCGGCTATACGATAAAGGATACAAAAAAACTCCTGATGCTCGCTGAGGTTTTTGAGATACCGACTGAGAATAGAAAGGCAGAGGATATTGCCATTGAGCTGGCAGAGAAGTGTCTGAATGAGTTTAGCAAGGATGAACCGCTTACCTTCCTGAAAAGGGCACCGCTAAACAGACAAAATTTATGGAAAGAAAAGGGTATTGCCCCAAGAGGGATTGATAAGGAAGTGGTTGAGTCCATGAGCATGACCTTGATGGGAAATTCCCTTGATTATAAAGAGATTATGAGAGCTGGGACACGTGCTGCACTCGCTGATGGCTGGGGCGGATCCATGATTGGGACTGAGCTTCAGGATGTCTTGTTTGGCACACCAAAACCTATACGGTCTAAGGTAAACCTGGGGGTGCTTAAAAAGGATGAGGTAAATATCATTGTTCATGGACATGAGCCGCTTCTTTCTGAGATAATCGTTATGGTGGCAAAGCAGCAGGATATGCTTGATTATGCTAAAAAACATGGTGCCAGGGGCATTAATATTGCCGGTATATGTTGCACCGCCAATGAGGTCCTGATGCGTCATGGGGTTCCGCTTGCCGGCAACTTTATCCAACAGGAATTGGCTATCATTACCGGTGCTGTTGAGGCAATGGTGGTTGATGTCCAGTGTGTATTCCAGAGCCTGCCTCAGATAGCTCACTGTTATCATACAAAGGTTATTACTACCAACAAAAGGGCAAAGATACCCGGAGCAGTTCACATTGAGTTTGATGAGCATGATGCTGTCCAGTCTGCAACTGAGATTATCCGCATGGCTATTGAGAATTACCCAAAAAGGGATCAGATCAAGGTTGACATCCCTGATGAAGCCATTGACCTGGTAGCAGGGTTCTCCCATGAGACCATAAACCACATGTTGGGTGGCTCATTCCGTGCCACCTACAGACCATTGAATGATGCCATCATTGATGGACGGATACGAGGCGTAGTAGGCATTGTTGGCTGCAATAATCCAAGGGTCCGGCATGATGATATTCATATTACCTTAGCCAAAGAGTTGATTGCTAAAGATGTGCTTGTTGTTTCAACAGGTTGTGCGGCTATGGCGTTTGGCAAGGCAGGACTACTGCTTCCAGAGGCAGCAAAATACGCAGGACCAGGTCTGGCTGAGATATGTGAGACAGTTGGTATTCCGCCAGTGCTTCATTGCGGAAGCTGTGTGGATAACTCAAGGCTGCTGATTGCCGTAAGTGAGATAGCCCACATAGGCGGATTGGGTGATGATATAGGCGGGCTTCCTGCCTGTGGCTGTGCCCCTGAATGGATGAGCGAAAAGGCTATTGCCATTGGACAATACTTTGTTGCCTCTGGGGCACCGGTATTGTTTGGTGTAGGATTTCCGATTACTGGCGGTGGGATGAAAGACCTGCTGTTTAAGGAATACTGGGATGAGTATACTGCTTTATGGGCTGTTGAGCCTGACCCGATCAAACAGGCAGAAATTCTTGTTAAATGGATTGATAATGCCCGTGAAAAATTAGGCATAAAGGAAAGACCTCCACGTGTGCTTTATGATATGGCTATGAGGAGGGAGTTGAAGTTTTAATCGTAAGGGACGGTTACAACCATTCCCTACGGATAGGCTGGAAGCAATTAGAGGAGGCTAAAAACATGCAATACGAAAAGGTTCTTGATGTTATGACCCGTGGGGTAATAGCTGTTCATCTTGACGATTCAGTACGCACCGTAGCTCAAACACTGAGCCAGAACAAGATACATGCTGTATCTGTGGTAACAAAGGATGGAGAGGTAGCCGGGGTAATCTCTGAGATAGATGTTATCGGTGCTATTGATGAAGACATCGATAACCTGAAGGCAGAGGATATCATGTGTTCTTCCTGTATCCGAACCATTACCCCGCAAAGCCCATTGATAGAGGCAGCAAAGATGATGCAAACAATGAAATGTCATCGGTTGTTGGTCATGGGCGAAGGCTCAAAAGATGATGTAGCTGTAGGGGTATTGTCTGCAAGTGATATTGTCGCTGAAATGGCTAAGGAATAGAGCCGCAAGATATTGCGTCTCTACAATTTTGTGGTCAATAATTAATATTGGAGGTCTCGTAATATGTCGAAAATTATTGCATCTGCCGCAATCCGTGGAGCGTATAAGTTAGTCGATCGAGCTGAAAATGAGATTAAATCAGCAGTAGAAAAGTTTGGCAAGGATAGGAAGGTTGAATTTCCCAATACAGCCTATTACCTGCCTATTATTTATGGGATGACCGGAATAGCTGTAAAAAAATTAGGTGATATGGATGAGGTGCTTAATATAGCTAAAGGGCTTCTGCCACCACATCCGTCAGAGAGTGTCTGGCTGCCCTATCTGGGCGGAACATTGGACGCTGGTATGGCAACGCTGTTTGTTGAAGAGATGATTGAGGCATTGAAATACTTAGAAGAACCTATTCCGTATCTGATTGCTCCATCACCAGATGAAAATAATCTCTGGATTGGGGCAGCAGATGATAAGATATTGCGAGAGCGAGGGATAGAATTTGTAGATGGGACTGCCCCAGGTTTTGCAGCCTGTGTCGGCTCACTTCCTGATGCAGAGACTGCGGTAAAAATAGCCCAGGAGCTTCAGGAAAAAAGCCTTTATGTATTTATGTGTGCCCAGCATAATGGGAAAGGTATGGCTGAACAGTTGAAAGAAAAAAATATCCAGATGGGGTGGGAAACAAGGCTTGTCCCGTTTGGACAGGATGTTACCTCTGCTGTCTTTGCCCTTGGTTTTGCTGCCAGAGCAGCCATGTCCTTTGGCGGGGTAAAACCAGGGGATTATAGAAGGATATTGATGTATAACCGCCATCGGGTCTTTGCCTTTGTCTTAGCACTCGGTGAGGTTACAGATGAATGGTATGCTACGGCTGCTGGTGCTATTAACTATGGTTTTCCAGTAATTGCTGATACAGATATTCCTACTATTTACCCAAGAGGAATATGTCTTTATGAGCATGTAGTTCCAAATGTTTCTCATGAGGAGATGGTTGCAAAGGCTTTACAGGTCAGAGGGTTAAAGGTGGTTCATGTGAATATAGACATCCCTGTTGCCTATGCACCTGCCTTTGAGGGTGAGCGAATCAAGAAAGAGGATGTCTTTGTAGAGATGTGCAGCAGCAGAACAAAGAAACCCTCCTTTGAATTTGTAACCATGAAACCAATTGAAGAGGTAGAAGATAGCCGGGTAGAGATAATTGGACATGATCTTGATGAGATAAAAGAAGGCGATCTCTTATCACTTGGGATTGTTGTGGAGATAGCAGGGGCAAGGTTCCAGAAGGATTTTGAGCCTATCCTTGAGCGACAGATACATAAATTTGTCAATGAGGCACAGGGCATCTGGCATGCAGGGCAACGAGATATTAACTGGGTCAGAATAAGCAAGGCTGCCTTTGCAAAAGGCTTCAGACTGCGGCATTTTGGAAACATCCTTCATGCCAAGATCCATGAGGGATATTCAGGGATTGTAGATAAGGTTCAGGTGAAGATATATACAGATGAGGAAAAGGCAAGGGAATTATTGAATATAGCCCGAGCTTCTTATGTAGAAAGAGATGAGCGAACCGCTGGTATGACCGATGAGGGTGTGGATGTATTCTATTCCTGTGCCCTCTGTCAATCCTTTGCTCCAACCCATGTTTGTATTGTTACCCCAGAGAGACAGGGGTTGTGTGGAGCCTATAGCTGGCTCGACTGTAAAGCATCCTACGAAATAGACCCATACGGACCTAATAAGCCTGTCAAAAAAGGAGAGGCAATTGACGAGAAGAAGGGTGCCTGGAAAGGGATAAACGAGGCTATCGTAGCCCTGTCTCAAGGCAAGATAGAGCGAATGAATGCCTACACCATGATGGAAGACCCTATGACCTCGTGTGGTTGTTTTGAATGTATCTCCTGCCTCTTGCCATTGTGCAATGGGATCATGACCGTAGACAGGGATTCAAGCATGATGACCCCATGCGGGATGAAGTTCTCCACCCTTGCCGGCTCTGTTGGCGGAGGCGTGCAGTCGCCAGGGTTTATCGGCCATTCCAAGCTTTATATCTCCAGCAAGAAGTTTGTCTCTGGAGACGGCGGGCTTTTAAGGCTTACATGGATGCCAAAAAACCTGAAGGAACAGCTTCGGGAAAAATTGGAAAAGCTATCAAAAGAGCTGGGTGTAGAAGGGTTTGTCGATATGATTGCCGATGAAACCATAGCTTCAACACAAGAAGAGGTCTATGAGCATATGCAGAGGGTTGGACATCCAGCCTTGA
The DNA here is from genome assembly GCA_020717845.1 of Marinifilum sp. GTDB lineage: Bacteria > UBA9089 > CG2-30-40-21 > CG2-30-40-21 > CG2-30-40-21 > CG2-30-40-21. The sequence goes on from DYDG01000001.1 coordinate 31,614, forward strand.
ATATGGAGTCAATAGTATAGTATGTTTGCTTAAGAGAAAGGTGATTGGTAACCATTCAGAGTGTAATGAAGGAAAAAGGGGAAATAGGGAAAAATGGAAAAAAGAATCTATGGAATAATTAGATTTCCCCTTTTTCCTTACTTTTCCATTTTCCCTTATTTACACCTGAACGCTTACGGTGATTATTTACTTGCTGTAATAGCCAATCACCTTTCTCACAGCCTCAATCACATCACACACATCCTGTTCTGCAAGCCCTGGATACAGTGGCAAGGAGAGTATCCTTTCAGCTGCATATTCAGTCACAGGAAATGCCCCTTCACTGAAACCAAACCGCTGCCGATAATATGGATGGAGGTGCAATGCCTGAAAGTGGACGCTAACCCCGATATTTTCCTTTTGTAGGGCAGAAAGAACCTTGTCCCTTGAAGCATTCAACATATCTGTTTTGAGCATAATAACATAAAGATGCTCAGCGTGCTTGATGTCTGGTATCCTGCCGATACGAACGATAGCCTCCATATCCTTAAATGCCTCATCATATGCAGCTACATGTTTTTGCCTTAGTTTCAAAAAATCCTCAATCTTTGCCAATTGACACAGCCCAAGCGATGCCTGAATATCGGTCATATTATATTTATACCCTGGATATAAAACATCATAATGCTGATACCCTTCAGGGGAATACCTTTTCCACGCATCCTTGCTCATGCCATGAAGTGCCAGGACACGAATCTTTTCTTCTAATTCCGTAGAATTGGTGGTCAGCATCCCGCCCTCTGCGGTAGTAAGATTTTTTGTGGCATAAAAGGAAAAGGCAGTCATATCACTGATAGAGCCTACTTTTTTGCCGTGATATTCTGTTTCTGTCGCATGAGCGGCATCCTCAATGACTATAAGATTATATTTCTTAGCCAGCTCAAGGATCTTATCCATCTCACATGGACAGCCGGCATAATGAACCGGGATGATTGCTTTTGTCTTTGAAGTAATCTTTTCCTCAATCTTATTGACATCAATGTTCAATGTCCCTGGATCCACATCAACAAAGACCGGGTCAGCCTGAACATGAACAATAACATTGGCTGTAGCACAAAAGGTCATGGGTGTAGTAATCACCTCATCCTTTTCGCCCTTTTCTTCCTTTTCTTCCACCTTCCCTATCCCTGCAGCAACCAATGCCAGATGAAGGGCTGCTGTGCAGGAATTAACAGCAACAGCATGCTCACTTCTGGCATATTTAGCAAATTCAGCTTCAAACTGCTTTGTTTTTGGGCCAGTAGTCAACCACCCTGACCTTAGTGTCTGGATAACCGAGAATTCTTCTTTCTCATCAAGCAGTGCCTGATGAAAGCTAAGGAATGTCTCCCTTACTGCTGTTCCGCCCTCAATAGCTGGTATATTTGTCTTCATTCAATCACCTCTTCAATAATATAATATGGTCTTCCCTGAATTTGTGTATATGTTTTAGCTATATATTCACCTATCAATGCCCCGCCAAAGAGCTGCATGGACAGGACAATAAGAACAATCCCAAGCCCGATATTCAATCCACAGTAATCAACAAACAATCCTGAAGCAATAAAGAACAGGGCAGCTAATATCCCTAATCCTCCAAGCCATGCACCAAGCCAGCAAGCAATCTTTATCGGTGCAACACCAAGGTTTGATGCTAATGAGAGAGCCCTTTTCATGGCTGCAAACAGCTTTTCTTTCTTTTGCATTTTTTGCAAGGGCACTATCTCTTCTGTATCCTTGTTCCCAGCATCCAGCTCAATCTCTATTGTCTTTGCCCCAAGCCAGCAAACAAGGTGCGGGATAGATTGGGTGCGTTCACGGCATTGTTTGAGCAAATTGACAATACTGCGACGATATGCCCGTAATCGACAGGTATAGCCCTCAATCCGCATCCCTGTCATCTTAAAAATCAGCCAATCTGCCAGTCTTTCGGCAAAAGGTTGTCTATCATTCACACGGCATCCGCTGACAACATCATACCCCTTAGCAAGCATTTCTATTAATTGTGGAATACCCTCAGGCCGTTCAGTCATATCCCCGGCAATAGTAACAACGACCCTGCCATTTGCCTGAGAAAAACCTGCCATTATGGCTGCATTTTCCTCAAAGTTTTTTATGAGCCTGATAATCTTGATATGCTCGTCCTTTTCCCTTAATTCTTTAAGAAGAAGCAGGGTGCGATCATCGCTTCCATTGTCTACAAATATTATCTCCCATGTCTTGTTAAGCCTTGAGATAACATTATTTAAGCGAAAATACAACTCAACAACAGTCCCTTCGTCGTTAAAAAACGACACAACAATTGAGAGTTCAACAACCTCATCCAAAATCTCTTCCATAGCCTATTCCCCATATTCCATAAAAAGCTTGCCCCATTCAGAAGCCAATATCTTTTTTACTCGCGGCTTACCCTTATGAACAATACTTATATTGCTACAGTATACACTAAATGTTGCAAAAAAGCAATACTTTTTCAACTGTCTTGTGTCAACAATATATCGACAATTTTTAACGGCCACAATCACTAACATCTCCCCTTAAGACACTAAGCCCGTGTGGAAGTGCAGGCATGATTACATCCAGGCATTCTGTTGCCCCTTTGGGACTGCCAGGCAGATTAACAATCAAACATTGCTTTCTTATCCCAGCGATAGCCCTTGAAAGCATGGCATGGGGGGTGATCTTAAGACTGGCTAATCGCATGGCTTCAGCCAATCCAGGCACATCCTTCTCTATCACCATAGAGGTAGCCTCAGGGGTAATGTCTCGCGGAGAACACCCTGTGCCCCCTGTTGTTAAAACAAGATGGCAGCCTCCTACATCTACCATCTCAATAAGCTTTTGAGCAATTATCTCCTTTTCATCCGGAACAATATCATACCGGATAACCTCAGCATTCAACCCAGCGACCATTCCCTGAATTGCCTCACCACTCTTATCCTCTCTCATCCCCTTAGAACATCGATCACTTATGGTTAATATCCCTATCTTAAACATAATGTAGCCTCTTTTGTCCTCTTTTCTGCCTCTTTCTTATCCTGCAGGGTGTTTATATTAAAAAACATGTGCAACTGCGGATCAAACCGCCTTATTGCCTCCTCCTCAATATACCTTACCCTGACTCTATCTAATAATCGCAGGATACAAAATTCCTTTGCCTTTTTCCCCTGAGACTCAACCATGCTCGTGCTTATCAACTCTTCAATTTCATTACTGCAGCCCTTGGCATATATCCCGCAAAGCGGTTCAACCCAATTATTTATCATAGGGATAATTGCCATATCCTCTGGCTCAACCAGAGATATCATATATTTGACAAACCCTATATTGATAAATGGCATATCGCAGGCAAGCACAAGGTTATACTGAGTATCTGAGGCTAAAAGCCCGGCATGGATGCCGCCAAGTGGACCAATACCCTGTATTACATCCCCAACTATCCTAACATCAGGATGATCAGAGATAGTCCTTTGTGTGTTAGAAACAACAATTGTTTTCTGGCATACCTCTGAGAAATTATCAATCAATGCTTCCAGAACACCTTTCCCCTTAATCACCATCTCAGCCTTATCAGACCCAAATCGTAAACCTTGTCCACCAGCCAGGATTATAGCATTCAATGGATACATTAATCAAATCACCGCCTTAAGGTGTATAACGATCTCTTGCAAGGCAGAGTATTCCCCTTGTGTCATTAACGTCTAACAGTAGCTACCGCGATGTTTATGGTTGGCTTTTATTCTCCGGCTGCCGGAAAACACAGATGATTGACATTTGCCATCCTTATTCCCCTTTATGGCTAACGACAAAAACAACCAGCTATGTCTGGTTCATTTTTTATTAACCTATTTCCTTTATTGATAATGCCTTGCAAATCTTCCGTGCTAATTTATTTGGTATTTCTATATGTCTTGGTACTGCTTCAGCATGTCCTGTAAGTGGATTACACCACAAAGAATGAGAATTGCCTTCACGCTTGAGATAACATCCGTTTTGTCCCAAATACTTTAATAAGGCGATCCTCTTCATCCTACTGCCACCAATTCTGATATCACATTTTCAGGAAATCCATGTAAAAAATCCTGCCGTCGATCTTCTAAAATCAGTTCAATTGATTCAGCCAAGTTTTTTAGACATTCTTCTTTTGTTTTTCCTTGGCCATTAGCTCCTGAAATTTCCGCACAATAGGCAATATACCAATCTTCATCTTTTTCCATTATCGCTGTAAATTCATTATGCATAATATATCTCCAGTTTTAAAATATTACTCTGTCAACCAGTTTTTTTGGCTAACACTCGATGTTCAAGGTTTTTCAACCTGTGATAGTCAGAATAGAACGGCTTAGCATATTTGTAGCTGCGGGGGGCTTGTCCCCGCTATCTTTCAACCACGACTGGAAATAAGAAGCGACCACAAGGGGGTAGCACCCCTGGCAGGTCGCAGCTACAAGAATATCATCGGGCATTTTACCTCTTTATTCTGGTGATTACTATGAGCCACAAAAACCTTGAACATCGAGTAACACCAAAAAATAAGGTTCTTTAACAAATCGTGTGGGTAAGCCCTTCTGGCTTGCGGGTGAAGACGTGCCAGCGTTCCAGACAGCGATTTGACAGCTTCAGTCGCTTTAATGACAAAAACCTGAACATCGAGCTATAGATATTTACAGCAAACAAGAACATCACAAATTCCCTCGATACCCAAACTTTTGCACAGCCAGATAATCGTTACACGGATTCTCCTCTACAACTTTATCAAAAATCTCTGCCAGTCTTTGAGCAATTGCTTCTTTTTCATACTTCATGCTCAATTCTGGAGAATAGTTTGGCTTCAGAATGCCCCGCTTGTAGCAGTCAACAATCTCTTGCAAAGCAGATTTGATACTGGGAACAGCAGAAAAGGGAGCAACCCAGCCAAGATTTTCTTTTTTTATCAGATTTTCTACTGCCCCTTTATCGCTCAACCCCAGGATGGGTTTCCTGGCAGCAATACACCTATATATTGCCTGCGGAATGTTTTTCTCTTTATTAGCAATAATTATTCCTGCATCCGCAGTAACCAGCCGTTTTATCCCTTCTTTATCAGACGTGTCTTCAACATAAAAACAAACATCCTCCAGTGAAAATTCAAGGATAAGCCGCTGCTGTTCTTTATCCATATCTCCAACAAATTCAACCCGCAACAAATCTCCCAAAGATGAGTCCTTTTTTAACAGCTCTTTTATTGCCCTTAAAAGATATTGATGTGTTGTGTTTTTATCTATCCCTCCCTGATAAACAAGCCTTAATTTATCATCTACCCTGCTTGATGTATCAACAACCTTCATCTCTTCTGCATCATATCCATCAGGGATACAGACAAATTTATCCCTTCCCCAGAATGGATATTTTTCGTAAAAAAATTGACACCATCCGTCAGAGCAGGAAACAACCTTTCTTGCATTTTTGATGATGGTTTCCTCCATTTTTTTCTCTATGTTTTTATAAAATGAAGAGAGTATTCCATGCTTTTTTGTCCCAACCCAATTTTCCCGTATATCTGCTATCCATGGCACCCCTATTTGACCATGTGCCTGATACCCAAGCAAGGAAAGAGAATATGGGGGAGCAATGGTATATATCAAATCAAATCTTTGTTTCCCTGTAATTTCTTTTATCTTCCGAAGAACATTTGGAATCCACAGAATTTTTTCATCTGGGATAAGATATGTGGAGACTAAATCTTTTATCCTGTCTGCTTTTTCTAAAAACTTGCCTGGTTTTACCTCGCAAATATTTGAATAATTAATATCTGCCTCGCTTCTATTGGTCAGGACAGTCAAAACAGACACAGCCCAGCCCGAGGAGGGCAGATGCTTTGCCAATCCTGCTGCCCGATAGGCAGATTCACTTGTCTGAGGCAAAAAATCATAAGAAATAAGCAATACATGCCGCATTTTTTTATTCTCCAAAAGTTGGTGGTGTCTTTTTGGGTTTTTTTGGTTGTGTTTTCCATCTCCGATGAAGCCAAAACCATTGATCCGGGTATTGATAAATATAGTCTTCCAGCACCTTGCACCAGAGCCTTGTATTTATCAGCACATCCTCTTTCCAATTATCTGTTTTGACAAGTTCAAGGGGTCTTGACATAGTCATTTGATACCCTGCCCTTTTTCTTATCAGGCAGGTAATAATTATTGGAGCAGAGGTTCTTGAGGCCAATATTGCTGGTCCTCTTGCTGTTGATGCCTGTTTGCCAAGAAAATCAACAAATATTCCATGTTCTCCAGCATCCTGATCCGCTACTAAGAAAAGAAGCCCTTTGTTTTTCAATATCTCGACAAGATTTTTATAAGGCTCTCTATGAGTAACAACCACAGCCCCAGAAGAGGTTCGATATTGATTAATTACCTCATTGGTTAATCTATTGTTTTGTGGATAAGCAACAGCTGTCAATGGATAATCAAGGACACTGTAGATAGGGTTTATTAATTCCCAGTTACCAAAATGTCCAATAACATTGATCACCCCTCTCCCCTGTGCCAATGCACTATCCATGTGTTCCTTTCCCTTTATTTCAACAAACCTATCTACAAACTCCCTATCTACCCATGGAATATAAAAAAATTCAGCCAGACTCTGTCCAAGGTTAAGGTATACCCTCTTAATAATTCTATCTACTTCCTGTTCTTTTTTATCCTTGAAGACAGCACAAAGGTTTTCTTTGGCAATAAGGCGATGTTGACGATCAAAAAGATAAGCTATTCCACCAATACACATTCCTATCTTTCTGGAAATTCTGAAAGAAAACAGACTAAATACTATTTCAAGAATTTTCAGAAGACAATATTCTATATATTTCTTCATCTCTTCTTCGCTCCGCTTCATGATACAAGCAGCAATCACTCAATTAGTTGTCAAAAAGCGACAGCAAGCTGCCGCACTCCAAAGTTACCTGCCGCCAATGGTTACATCCTGAACCCTGATATGTGGACCACCGGTGGAGACAGGCAAAGGGCTTTGACCTGCCTTACCGCAGCCACCAAGTCCACCATAAAACACGACATCATTCCCAATGGCATCAATATTAGCCAGGGTTTCAAAGACATTTCCAGTTAACACCACATCTCGCAAGGGTTTTGTTATCCTGCCATTTTCAATCAAAAATGCCTCCTCCGCAGAAAAAGTGAACATCTCGCAATTGGTCATGCCGCCTATAGCACCCCTGGCATAAACACCAAGGGAAACCCCCTCAAGCATTTCTTCAAATTTACAGTTTCGAGATTCAAGATAGGTGTTTGACATCCGGACAATTGGTTCATGAGAATAATCTATTGCCCTGGCATTACCTGATAACGGTTCATTCATCATCAATGATGTTTCCCTTGAATGAAGCCGATTAGATAGTATCCCATCCTTAATAAGATATGTTTTTGTCCCTGGCACACCCTCATCATCATAAGGGTAGTATCCTGCCTCTCCCTCCAGTCCAGGAAAATCAACTATGGATAAATCATCTGCTCCAAATCTTGCCCCCAATGGCATCAACCCCTGCAGATGTGGATTTTCATATAAAAAATCCGCTTCAGAGAGGTGTCCAAAGGCTTCATGGACAAAAACACCGCACAGCTTTGGATCAATGATAACCGTATACTTTCCGCCAGAGATTTGTTCGGCTGACAACAGGTCAACGGCTGACTTTGCCACAGACTCAGCCTTATCCTCAAGCCCCTCTACCTGTGCATAACCCCTGAAATCCCCTGTGCTAAAGTGAGACTGCTGAATATTGCTGCCTTCCTTGGCAATTGCAGCCAGGCTTATCCCGCAAAAAATACCCTGTTGTGAAAGATACGTTCCTTCAGAGGTCAGCAGGTATTTTTTCAGGGCAATATCCCTGTATCTGACGCTTGTTGTCTGAACCTTAGGGGTATTAAGAATCAGACGATTATATGTTTCACACAGTTGTTGTTTTTCGGATAAGGAAACCTGTATCGGGTCTTTACCCCATCCTATCAGGTATTCGGCTGTAATCGGGGTAATCTGGGCAAGCCTTGCCCCAGAATTTCCCACCAGACGAGCCATATCAGCTGCCTTCAAAACATTTGCCTTCAGATTATCAATATCGTTAAATGAAGCAAACCCCCAGCCGCCATTACTCAACACCCGCACACAGCCACCCCTTCGTTCAACCGTGCCTATCTGCTCCAGTTCCCTGCCTACAAAATCCACCCTGGTTCTGGTTGTTTCTTCAATCCTAATCTCGATATAATCTACTGGAACATCTTTTATTGCTTCCCATAAGTATTCTCGCATTTTATCTCCTTGTTGAATGGTGAGTGATAACCGGTGATCGGTGATCAGATTGCACAGATCGCAAAATATTGGCAATGGGTCCGTGAACAGTAGGAAAGCATACAAACGTGAATTGCGAATCTGAAGCCGCACTCCCTCACCCTCTCTCACAAGAAGCGAGGGAATATGTGGTATCCACCCTGCACCATTCCACTGTTTCCATCCGAATTAATCAGGGCGGGGTGACCCCGCCCCTACTCCTGCCCCCTGCTTTCCGTTCCACCGTTCCAGCACCACTCTACTATTTCCACATCACTCTTTTGTTCTTTTGCCGCTCACCCGCTGTTTGCCTCCCAATGACTGACCGATTACAAATATCGATCACCGATCACCAGTTTCATCGTTCACCAATTTCTACAGGTATCTTCACAACAAACGTGCTTCCCTCATCCAGACGGCTTTCTACAGAAATCTCTCCGCCATGAGCCTCAATGATACCCTTTGCCACGGCTAATCCCATTCCCACCCCGCCTGTGCTTCTCGTGGCTGATGGATCTACCTGATAGAAAGGCTCAAATATTCGCGTATGATTAGCAGGATCAATCCCTATGCCTGTATCTGAAACCCTGATTTCAATATCGTCCACACCTTGTTTAACAGAGATTGTTATCTTTCCATTTTCAGGAGTAAACTTTATGGCATTATCCAGCATATATTCAATAGCCTTTTTGAGTTGAGAAGGATCTCCAAAAACAGTTATTTCTTCAGCAGATGTCTCACAAAAAAGAAAGATATTCTTTTTCTGAGCCAGCTTTTTTATTCTATCAAAAAACACCCCTGTCTTGTCCCGGCGAAGTTCCTCTGCATTTATCAACCCATCTATCAATCTTGAAATACTGATCGATTCCTTTTTTAGATTAAAATTCTTCAACTCTATCTTTGCAAAGCCTATAAAGCTTTCTATCAGCATATCCAGACGATCAGCCTCATCAGCAATAACCTGCAGAAAATCCTTATCTCTTTCCTTACTAACCTCATCTATGAGTATCTCAGTGTATGCCTTGATAGAGGTTAATGGTGTTCTTAGCTCATGGGAAAATATGGAAAGAAGTGTCGCTTTGATGGCGAAAAATCTTTTTTCTGTAGAAATATCCTGTAGAACAATAACAACCCCAGAAAACCCTGAAAAAGATCCATCCTTATCCTTGAGGGGTGTTATCCTTGCCAGAATGGTTCTGGATTCTTTTTCACCTTTTTCGCCCCCATCTAAAAGAATCTGACAGGAAACATTCTTTTCTTTTTTCAAGGCTTGTTCTATGGAACTACTCAAGGGTGTTTCTGAAAAAAATTGACCTATCGGCTTGTTAATCATATCCTTTTCTTGAATGTTCAGCAAGCAATAGCTCTTTGCATTTGCCGATAAAACTATCTGGTTAGCATCAACACTAATAACCCCTTCACTCATGTTATCAAGGACAGCCTGAAGAAGATTTGTTGTTGATATAATCTTTTGGTTAGCAAGAGCCAATTCCTCATTCTTTGTCTGAAGAATATGACGAACAACCCGCGAAAGATGACCGCTTAAAAAAGCAACCAAAAAGGCAATTATTGTTGTATATGTAACGATAAAAAAAGAAACATTCTTATAGTTGTCTTCATAGAAAAAATCAGAGGTATGGATATGCGGGATAGCACCTGTAAATTCCAGAGCAATCACCATTCCATAGCATAACAAGCAAATTGTTGCAAAAAAATATCCCCTCTTTATTCCCATACGGATGGATTCCCCTGTAATTACCATCAAATATAGATAAATAAAGATGCTTTCTATACCGCCAGAATAATGGATACCAATGGTTATCAGTAGAATATTTATCACTGGCTGGACATGCTTTATTGTTCTTAAACACCATTTTTGTTTGATAAATACAGAAAACATGCCATTTATCAAACAGGTAAGGAAAATTATCCCTATAATATGAGAAAAAGAAATGGATAATTTACTTATCCATGCAACGGATAGGATTAACAGGATAGAAAGGAGAACAAAAAACACCATTTTGGTTCGACTTTGAAGAAGGATCAATAATTCTTTCATGTTACACCTCAAGCTTTCCAACGTAACACAGACATTCTTGTCTGTGTTTGTTCACCATCTTTACCTCTGCATCGCAATCAAATCTTAGCTTGCCACAACAACAAGGCGAACACCGCACATTGCAATCTTTTACCCATGAAGTCATTTGTTCGCACCCCAAGCACACACAGACTGAAAGCCTGTGCTGCTCTTACACAGACACAGACAAGAATGTCTGTGTTACAAGCTCCTCTACCGTGAAAACAACCGCTTGAAGAAACTGGCTTTCTTCTCTTCAGAATGCTCCAAAATCTGGTCTAACTCCCCACGGTCAAGCCATATTCCTTCACACCTTTCACATTTATCGGCAGATATTCCTTCTATCATGAATTCCTGAAGCAGATGTCCGCATTTTGGGCAATGCATATAGTGAGATTTTTTTAAGGCATCAGCCTCTTCCATCCTTTTCCTTTCCTTTGCCTTTTCCATCAATTCCTGTTCGTGTTCCTTAAACCAGACGCTTTCGTGTTCCATTTCAACAGCTTTTTCTTTTTCCATAATTTTTCTCCTTATTGTTTGAAGATTAACCACAGAGGACACAAAGAAATTCACAGAGTTCACAAAGAAAAATCTTTGTGAACTTTGTGTCTACTTTGTGTTCTTTGTGGTAAAAATTCTCTCACTCCTCATCCTTTGCTACCGGCAAAATAACCCTCACCCCTGTCCCTTTACCAGGATAAGAGGCAATCTCTATCCTTCCACCGTGATCATGGATTGTTTTCTGAACAATAGGCAACCCAAGACCAGTCCCAGCTGATTTAGTAGAATAAAACAGGTCAAATATCCTTGTCATCTGTTCCTTTGAAATGCCTATGCCTGTATCCTGTATCTCCAGACAGACACAGTCTCTTTCTCCCTTTTCGCTTTTTTCTCCCTTTTCGTTCACTTTTGCTTTACATTCTGCACCTGGCAACAAAAAGGTAGTTACGGTCAGCGTCCCCCCATTTAACATAGCCTGATTTGCATTCAGGATAAGGTTCAGGACAACTTGTTTTATCTGGTTAGCGTCCACCAATATCTCTGGCAAATCATTTGAAAATTGCTTAACAATTTTAATATTACAAGCATGACATTCTGCATCGACAAATCTTAACACATCACTTAGCAAAGAGTTCAAGTTTTCTTTTTTCAACATAGGTTTAGCTTGTCGAACAAACCGTCCAAACTCCCGCAATATCCCATCAATCTGAGAAATCCCTACCTTTATCTGCATCAAGCTATCGCATAAATCCTCTCGTTCCTCTCCTATCTCCTCTTCCAGTAGCTGAACATGGGCATAAACACTATTTAATGGGTTACGAATTTCATGGATAATCCCTTTTGCCAGGGTTTCAAGATTATATTCATTTGGAAAGCAGCTTTTCCGGTCTTTCCGTTCTTTCCGGTCTTCTTGCCCTTTCTGCCCCTGGGTTTTTTTCAATCCATTGCCCCCCTCAACTGCTCAGCAGCCATCTCAGGTGGTGTAGGATTGATATAAAACCCTGTGCCCCATTCAAACCCAGCCAGTTTGGTAAGTCTGGGCATTATCTCAATATGCCAGTGATATTCACTTACATGATATTTATTAAAGGGTGAAGAATGAATAAAGAGATTGTAGGGACAATCTCCAAGAATTTTCTCCATACGCATAAAGGTCTCTTTTACCACCTTTGCTACATCCAGGGCTTCTTCCTCCTGAATGTTTTCAAAGGAAGAGACATGCTCTGCAGGCAGGATACATATCTCAAAAGGCACCCTTGAAGCAAACGGGGCAATAGCTATAAAGGATGGATCATCAACAATCAACCGTTCTTTTAGCCGCCTCTCTTCCCGGACAATATCACAAAAGATACACCTTTCCTTGTAAGCATAGTATTCCAGAACCCCTTCTATCTCTTCCATAATAGATTTAGGCACTATAGGGGTAGCCAATAATTGAGAATGCGGGTGTTTTAATTGTCCACCAGCACCATAGCCATGATTACAAATAATAACTATTTGTCTGAATCTTTTGTCTTCTTTTAGTGTTAAAACTCTTTGTTTATATGTCCAGAAAATATGATAAATTTCATCAATGCTCATGGTAGCTAATGTTTTATCATGGAACGGGCTTTCAATAATTATCTCATGTGCCCCAATATTGTCCATCTTATCATACATCCCGTCCCCAATTCTTTCTACCTCTCCATAAAAATCCAGGATTGGATACTTATCCTCAACCACTCGTATCATCCATTCTTTCTCTGCTTTTGAAAGAGATTTTAAGTTATCCTGTTTTTTCAGATAATGAACAACAAATAATTCCTTGTCGTTTTTTTCTGATTCATGACCAGGGCAAAAAGGACATAATTTCTCTTCTTTCCAATCCACACTGACAGTAAAATCTGTTGGTCTTTTAGCCCTTTCTACAGAGATTATTACCCATCGTCCGGTTATTGGGTCCTTTCTTAGCTCTGACATTTACATGCTGCTCCTTTAGTAAAGTCTGATATTGGTATCCAAACAATCCGTTCATCCGAAAGTTTTACCCTTACCTGTTCCTTGACAACATTTATCTCTGTAATTACCCCCTGACTATCTCCAACCTTTACCCTGGAGCCCTCCCTGGGAACACACCGCCTGACAGCTGCATAATTTTTATGCTCATATCCAAGGCAGCACATTAATCTGCCACAAATACCGGATATCTTGCTTGGAGTAAGGATAAGGTTTTGCTCCTTTGCCATTTTTATGGTAACAGGATTAAACTCCTTTAAGAATGATCCACAGCACAAATCCCTGCCACACCAGCTATACCCGCCAAAAACCTTAGCTTCATCCCTGACACCAATCTGATGCATTTCAATCCTTGCCTTAAAATGATGAGCCATATCCTTAACCAAATCTCTGAAATCAATCCTTCCCTCAGCTGTAAAGCAAAAGACTATCTTTGTGCCATCAAACATATACCTGACAGCAACTAACTTCATATTCATATCCCTATTAGCAATCTTTTTTGAACAAACCATATATGCTTCAGATTCTTTTTTCTTATTTTTTTCCGCAATTTCTATATCCTCTTCTGTTGCTACTCTTACAACCTTTGAATACTTTATGTTTTCATCATTAACAGCCGTTACATTTTGAACAACCGTGCCTATATCAAGACAGCGTTCTGATTCAACAATACACATATTCCCTTTTTTCAGCTCTATCCCATTAGCATTAAAAAAATATGTATTGCTGTCCTTCTCAAACTTAATTCCAACCCGTTCTATCATCTATACCTCCATGTTTGAAATGCGAAATTAGGAAGGGAGAATGCGTATTAAAAGACTTCGTAACAGTTCAGCTAACCGCAGAGACGCAAAGAAAAAATCAGAGGACAGAGCACAGATGAGAGACTACAGATTCTTTCTTTTTGCCTTTCTATGTTCTGGATTCTAATTTTTGTTAATTTCTCTGCGTCTCTGCGGTGAACTATTACAAGATTTGTTTCTCTTCTACGCTCTGTTGTGCCGCATTCCTACTTCCGCATTTTTTCATATATCTACCAACCTAAAAAGCATTATTTCCAATCCAAGCTGAAGATTTATATTTCTTGCAATCTGGTTTTTTACCTTTAGCACCTCATCCCTTGCTTTAGCACGTGCATTAGTGGCGAAAAAGCTTGGAATCATCCAGATAATGATGTCCAGAATAATCTCTATATCATCAGAGTTTTTTTTTATCTCTTCAGCAAGGTTGAATATCTTTACTTTGTCTCTTTTCCTAAATATTTCTTCAAAAAACCCCTGTAGTATAGACAAATACTTTCCAATATTCTTTTCCTTATACTCCATAGCCTTACCCGGTCTGCCAGCAGAAATATTTGTCAACAAAGACGCTTCTTCCTGACTCAGACCCTTTTCACAAAGAACCTTTTCCTCATTCTGCAGAGAAAGGAGATTGAATCTTACCACTTGACATCTGGATACAATTGTTGAAAACAATGAATCAAGTGCATTAGTAGTCAGGATAAATAATGTCCTGTCTGAAGGCTCCTCCAATATCTTCAAGAAAGCATTTGCAGCCTCAGAATTCATCTTTTCCACTTCTTTTAAGATGTAAACCCTGTATCGAGCCTCAAATACACTTAAGGATACCTCTTTAATTATCTGTCTAATTTGTCCAATCTTGATAAAACTGCCATCAGCAGATATTTCTCGGACATCTGGATATTTTTTTTCATCAATCCTAACACACACATTGCAGGAACCACATCCTTGATACGGACAATTAATAGCTTTTACCACAACTTTCGCAGTAGTAGCCTTTCCTACCCCTTTTGTACCAAAAAAAAGATATGCAGATGGAATCCTTCCAGCATAAATAGACTGCCTAAGAATTTCTACTGCGTGGTCTTGTCCGATTATTTTATGAAATACGGTATCCTGTATTTCCACACTTTCCTCCGCATTCCGCATTCTTACTTTCGCATTTTCCGTTATACATACATATCCATCAACAATCCATTTATAAGGCTAAGCCTGGATGCAATAGCAAGAGGCTTTGCCTGTCTTTGTAACACATTCTCTGTCAAGGCAATAAGATTATTATTTACCTTTTCTATAAAAAAATATACGTTCTTTTGACCTGTTTTTTGAACTGTAGGTTGATTAGTAGTATGTTTCTTAACTACATACAGCTCAGAGACAACCTCCTGGATAAAGTTTTTGACCATATCCTTATACTTTATCAGGTTATCATAAATAGGCGACTCAAGCAATACCTTCCCTTGTTCTGATACTTTGGACAGCAATACATCAAGGGACGGCTTTATAGGAAAAAACAGGTTATTGTTATTAAACCCGTCTGTTTCCTCTATCGCATTCTTTTTATTTATCTTGTCTGAGGCTATATTCATCTCCTGAAGAAGTGTATTAACCTGCATTTATAATCACCTCATACATCTCTGCTTTGTATCCACACACTCACAAATCATCTGATGCACATCATCGACATCCTTGCCTCCATCTATTACCTTAACCCTCTCTGGTTCTTGTTCTGCTATTTGAAGATACCCATGTCTGACTAAGCTGTGAAATTCAATATTTTCCTTCTCTATTCTATCCAATTTTTTGTTTACTGCCCGCAAAATCCCTTGCTCAGGCGTAATATCTAACAACAGTGTTAAATCAGGAACAATATCCCGGATAACCATCTTCTGTAGTTTATTAATCAATTCCAAATTAAGCCCACGAGCATAACCCTGATACGCAATAGTAGCATCCATAAATCGATCACAGATTACAATCTTATTTTCTAATAGAGCCGGTTGAATCACCTCATAAACATGCTGAACACGAGAAGCAATATACAAAAGTAATTCTGTTAAATCATTCATGTCAGAATTTTGAGTATCTAAAAGTACTTTTCTTATCTCCTCTCCAATATTGGTTCCACCAGGCTCTCTTGTATAAATGACATCATAACCATTTTTCTTAAGTCGTTCAACCAATAGCAATGATTGTGTACTTTTTCCACAATACTCTATCCCCTCAAATGTAATAAATATTCCAGACATTAAATCCTTCCTACAGCCTATCCACGTATCTTTCTTTTAACATATGATACCACATATACCAGAGGAAATCAAGCTGTTTTTTTTATAAAACAAAACTTGTTTTATATTATATATTTACAACTTTTTTTATTTTTCTCTGATTTTTTTTGTTGCTTTTTTTCAAGAGTATGATATAATTATAATTATCGATGTAAGGCAGCCTGTGAATAACTTGTGAATAAAGTGAAAATTCCTCTACACTACAGCGTTTATATATAAAACTGGGAAATATAACAAGCCTTTAATTTATCAGAAAATTTTACGTAATTACTTATATCTCAATAAGTTATCATAATAACCGTTTTATAATTCAATAATTTTTAAAATATAGACAAATTAAAAAGTTTTCTTGTGAATAATCTGTGAATAAGTCTATAACTATAAAAAATAACATTAATTAAGAAGGATAATTAAAGAACCTTTACTTCTAAGTATTCAAGGGAGGGAGAATACTTTGGGAGAAGACAGGGATAAAACTGTATTCTCTCAAGGTGAGGGAACTCTGTGAAAAAAGGGAGGTTACGAAGGTGAAAGAGCAGTTATGGGAAGAGGTATTATTAAAAGTAAAAGAAGATGTGCCAAAGGAAAGCTATGAGATATGGTTTAAGCCTATAAAACCTGTAAATATACAGGAAAATATATTGGAAATAGGCGTTCCAAATGTGTTTTTTAAGAACTGGATGAATAATCATTTTAAGATGATTGTAGATAGTCATCTTAAGAATATTACCAATAATCTGATGTCTGTAGATTTTATTATTTCATCAGATGTTACACCTTCTCAAATGGAAGAAAATGTAGAAATAATAAAAGAAAAAAGATATACAATATCAGATTTTTATCTAAATTCAAAATATACTTTTGACAGCTTTGTTATTGGTGAAAGTAATCGTTTTGCCCATGCAGCCTGTCAGGCAGTGGCTGATAAACCAGGCACATCTTATAATCCCTTATTTATTTATAGTGGTGTAGGACTTGGAAAGACACATCTTATTCATGCTATAGGACATCAAATATTACAAAATAAACCAAATGCAAAGATTGTATATGTCTCATCTGAACAGTTCTTAAATGAATTTGTTGAGGCTATAAAGACCAATAAATCACATAAATTTAAGAGTAAATATAGAAGTATAGATATTTTACTTATTGATGATATTCAATTTTTGTCAGGAAAAGAGGGTATACAAGAAGAATTTTTTCATACCTTTAATACATTGCATGGTTTAGGGAAACAAGTGGTTTTAACCAGTGATAGGCCTCCAAAAGAGATAAAAACACTGGAAGAAAGGTTAAGATCAAGGTTTGAAGGCGGATTAATTGCAGATATTCAACCACCATGTGTTGAAACAAGGATGGCTATTATTAAAAAGAAAGCTGAAAAAGAGGGTATTTTAATTCCAGATGATGTGGGTTTCTTTATTGCATCTAAAATAAAGACCAATATTAGGGAATTAGAAGGGGCTCTGGTAAGAATAATTGCTTATACTTCATTGACTCATGAAAAATTAGATATAAATATGGTTAAAAGGGTACTTAAAAATACTCTTCTATTTAATGAACAGCCTGAGTTTATTTCTATAGAAACAATTCAAAGAAAAACATCTAAGTATTTTAAGATTCAGTTGTCTGATATGTTAGGAAAAAGAAGAAATAGCACGGTTGTTACTCCAAGACAAGTAGCCATGTATCTTTGCCGAAATATGACCGCTCATTCCCTGCCAGAAATAGCAAAGGAGTTTGGAGGAAGGGATCATGTTACAGTAATGCATGCCTGTAATAAAATTAAAGAACAATTAGAAAAAGATACATCACTCCAGTATATAATTCAACATATTGAGAATGATCTAAAACAGGCTGTGTAGAATTGTTGATAAAAAGTATGGATTATTCACAGGTTTGTCAACAAACTATCTCATTATGTTTATTGAAGTTAGTTTACTTATCAACAAAAATTAGCAGTAGTTATTACTACTACTAATTTAATATAATAAAGGAGTAAAGAAGAATGAATATAGTTATTAAGAAGTATTCGATGTTAGAAGCCTTGCAATTATCCGTAATCCCTCAAAAGTCACTTATACCTATTTTGGCTAATGTGTTATTAGAGGCAAACAATAATACACTGACTATAACCTCTACTGACCTTGATATTTCAGTGAAATGTAAAATAGAGGCAGATGTTATAGAAGAGGGTAGTATTACCCTTCCATTTAAAAGGTTACTGGATATTATTAGAGAAATGCCAGAAGATAATGTAATTATAAAGGAAAAAGATAATTATTATGTATCTATTACCTCTGGAAAATCAGTTTTTAATATAGCTGGGTTGACTTCTAATGATTATCCTATTATTTCAGATATTAGTGGAGATATTTGTTTCTCTATATTGTCAAGTGTACTTAAAAAAATGATAAAAAAAATGGCTTTTGCTGCAGCTGAAGAGGATCCTCGTCGAGTATTAAATGGAGGCTGTTTAAATGCTAATGGATCAGAAATAACAATTACAGCTACAGATGGGTTTGTTTTATCGTCAGCGAAGTATAAATTATCAGAGAATGTCAATAAAGATATACGTGTAGTACTTTCTAATAGAACATTGAGTGAGATTATGAAATTATTAAGGGATGAGGCTATGGTTGATGTGTATCTGAGTGATAATAATATAATACTCATGTTTAATGATATTGTTTTTACATCACGATTAATAGATGGGAACTTTCCTGATTGTGAGAGTTTTATTCCTAATGTAACACGAGATAATATATTGCATATAGAAAAAAATATATTATTGAATACATGTAAAAGAGTTGGTATTATGGTGTCAGATGATGTTAATGTATTTGATTTTGGCATATTGGATGGTGTTATTCAGATAACATCATTTACCCCTGGTTTAGGTGAGGCAAAAGAAGATATTGTAAATGTTAATTATAAAGGAGAGAATTTTAGTGTTGCATATAATTCTAAACATATGATAAATGTCTTAAGAAATATTGATGCAAGTGAGATAGATATTTTATTTATGAGTGGATCAATGGCAGGGGTTATAAATATAAAGGATGATAATGAAGAGTATTTTCATTTTATTATGCCTATGGAAAAGAAGTAAAATATGGTATTGGTAATTGATATAGGTAATACAAATACACATTTTGGAATATATGCAGGAGATAAATTAGAGACATGTTGGTCTGTGCCAAATAGTGTTATAAAAAACATAAAAGAACAGAATGACACTATTTTATCAGGTTTAGAAGGTTATAATATTAGTCAATCTATAATCTCCTGTGTTGCTCCTTCATTGAAAGATATGTTTGATGAAAAAATATTAAATAATTTTGGTTTTAGCCCAATCTTTATTGACCATTCTTTTATAAAAATCCCTATCCACTATAATAATCCATCTGAGCTTGGAATAGATAGAATTATTAATGCTGTAGCTGTAATAAAGTTATATAAACTTCCATGTATTGTTGTGGATTTTGGTACAGCAACTACATTTGATGTTGTTTCTAAGAATGGTGAGTTTATGGGGGGTGTTATTGCCCCTGGTATCGGTGTTTCTGCGGAAACTTTATGGACAAAAACAGAAAAACTCCCTGCTATAGAAATCGGTGTACCAGAGTTCGTAATAGGTAGAAGTACGATAGAATGTATGCAGTCAGGGATTTTTTATGGATTTATTGGGCAGATTGATGAGATTATTAGAAGGATTAAAGAAGAGTATGGTGAAGAAATAAATTGTATCGCTACCGGTGGATTATCAAGAGTTGTTGGTCCACGCTCTGAGTATGTTAATTGGATTGATCCGTTGTTGACATTAAAAGGGTTGAAGATAGTAGCACAGACATTCTTGTCTGTATCTTAAAAAGAAGGTGTTTAAATGAAAATTGATATTAGGATAGCAGCCTGCATATTAAAAGATGATAAAATATTAATGGTCAGACATAAAAAAGGTGAAAAAAAATATTGGCTGCTCCCTGGTGGTAGAATGGAGTTCGGCGAAACAATGGTGGAAACCCTTAAAAGGGAGATGATAGAAGAAACAGGGCTTGAAATAAGCGTTGGTAATCTAATGTTTGTTAGTGAGGCTATCCCTGAAGATAATCATAGGCATATAGTAAACATGTTTTTTGAGGCAGAAATAACTGGTGGAGAAATGAGGCTTGGAAATGAAGAAATACTTGATGCAGTCGAGTTTATTGATATAGATAAGATTGATGAGATAGTAATGTATCCGCTTATTAGGGATGAGCTGAAGCAATACATTAATGACGGTAAGCCATTAGGATACCTTGGTTGTAGATGGAAATAGTAATACAAGCATCCTTGCTTGGTAATAGGTCAGTGAATTGGGGGAATTTCTATAGGAAAGATACACACCCCCTACCCTCTCTCAAGAGGGTAACACACCCCCTACCCCCTCTCAAGAGGGGATTTCTGTATTCCCCTCTAACAAGAGGGGTTAGGGGTGTGTGAATTTTACTCCGCTAAAAAATAATACACCTTTAGGTAAACAATTTCCCCCATTTCACTGACCCATTACCTTGCTTGTGATTACTAAGCTAAAGTAATATTGGAAATTTGCCGATAAATTAGATAAATTGTGCAATATTTAGGAGGGAATTATGACAGAAATAGCAAAAGTTTGGGCTCGGGAGATACTTGATTCTCGTGGAAATCCAACCATTGAGGTAGAGGTAATCCTGGATAATGGGGTGTGTGGTGTAGCAATAGTTCCATCTGGAGCATCTACAGGAACACATGAGGCTATAGAATTGCGTGATGGGGATAAAAACCGTTATCTTGGAAAGGGTGTTCAATCAGCAGTTGAAAATGTGACGGATATTATTGCCGAGGACTTGGAGGGAGAGGATGCACTTAATCAAAGAGAAATAGACAAACTCTTATGTGAGATAGATGGCACCCCAAATAAATCGAAGCTTGGAGCAAACGCTATTCTTGGTACATCGCTGGCTGTAGCAAAGGCAGCAGCTAATACCCTGGAAATACCGTTATATAAATATATTGGCGGGACAAATGCCCATGTTCTTCCAGTACCGTTTTCAAATATACTAAATGGTGGAAAGCACGCAGATAATCCTATTGATATACAGGAGTTTATGATTGTTCCTACAAGAGCAGATAGTTTCAAAGAAGCGACCAGACAGGTGGTAGAGGTTTATCAGCACCTTAAAAAAATTCTTATAAAAAAGGGATTAAACACATCTGTTGGTGACGAGGGTGGTTTTGCTCCAAATATAGCCTCAGCCCCAGAAGCACTTGATATTATCATGGAAGCAATCAATCAGGCAGGATATAAGCCAGAAAGGGATATATCCCTGGCATTGGATATTGCTGCAAATGAGATATTTGAAAATGGAAAGTATAATTTTAGTGGTGAAGGAGTAGTGAGGTCATCAGAAGAATTGGTAACATATTATGAATGGCTGATAGACAGGTATCCAATTATCTCTATTGAGGATGGAATGGCTGAGGATGATTGGGATGGATGGAGGCTCTTGACCGAGTCCCTTGGAAAAAAGGTACAATTGGTTGGAGATGATATCTTTGTTACCAATCCAGAGCGGTTAAAACAAGGCATTGAGAAGGGTATTGCTAATTCTATCTTGATCAAGGTCAATCAAATAGGCACACTGACAGAAACGCTGAACACCATAGAAATGGCCAGGTTCGCAGGATACACAACCATGATCTCACATCGTTCAGGAGAGACAGAGGATGCAACTATCGCTGATATTGCTGTAGCAGTCAACTCTGGTCAGATTAAACTCGGTGCACCCTGTAGGACAGATAGAACAGCTAAGTATAATCAGCTGCTGAGAATTGAAGAAGAGCTTGGAACAACGGGATGTTATAAAAAACTATGATAAATTAGGTGGTGTTTTATGCAGCAGCAGCTCAAGTCCGAAAAGCCTGAAAAATACTTAAAACATAAGACACTAAAAACCTTTGGATTAAGCGAGCCGCAACTAAGGGATCTATTAAAAAGTGTAAGTCATGGTCACGATCTGCATATAAGATTTATATCAAATCTGCCTGGGATAGATATTTTTATTTCTGCAGAATCTAAGGTAGAGAGAATAGCCGATTCTTTGCTTGCTTCAGCAGAAAAAAGCATCTGTAATCAAATTGGCGACAATATATATGCCTTTGATAAAGAGACCATGGAAGAGGTTGTCGGCTATCTTCTTTACCTTAAACAATATTCTCTGTCAATAGCTGAAAGCTGTACCGGTGGGCTGCTCTCTAACCTGATATCAAATATAACAGGGTGTTCTTTTTATTATAAAGGGGGAATTACTGCCTGCGATGCAGATGCTGCAAGCCTTCTTTTTAATATCCCAAGGGAAAGTGTCGAGAGGTATGGACTGGTCAGTGAACGAGTAACCAGAGACATGGCCAGTTCAGTCAGAAATCTTACCCAGTCAAACTTTGCCTTAAGTGTTACAGGTATTATGGGGTTAGAAGAAGGGGAAAATGTTGGTCTGGTCTGGATATGTTTGTATGCAAATGGCCAGATTACGTGTCGGCAATTTTTCTTTTCAGGTGAAAGATACGAAATGAAACTGAAAGCAGCGTATACAGCCTTTGATATATTGAGAAGGGAGTTGTTGGACTGAATAAGTGTAGGGTTTTTCGACCATTCCTTATTTGTCATGGTGCAATGTAGGGAACAGTCGTGACTATTCCTTGCTTATCATTGGGACAAGGAGTTTGTTACAATGGAAGAGTCAATCCGAATATTTATTGCTCTGCCTATAAACGATGAGTTGAAAAACAGGCTGAAGCAGATTCAGGAGGATTTGAGGTTAGTCAATACTGATGTTAAGTGGACTGTCCCTGAAAGAATGCATCTTACCTTGAAATTTATAGGTAATACAAGGGTTTCACAGATTGATGGTATTTGCAAAGCTGTATCTGAGATAGCGAGTAGTTTTTCGCCATTTTTTATCTCGCTTTCTTCAGTGGGTGCTTTTCCAAACGTGAACTGTCCTCAAATCATCTGGGCAGGGATAGATGAAGGGAAGGAAATAATTTGTGAGATGAATCATCAGATGGAGAATAGATTAGCAATACTTGGATTTAAAAAAGAGACGAAAAAATTTAGCCCACATCTGACTATTGGCATGGTAAGAGGACGGAAAGGGATCGCTGAGTTGACAAAAAAGATTGTTACCATAGAGACACCTGTCGAAAGGTTGAGGAAGATGTCGATGACAGTGTCTGATATTCACATCATGAAAAGCCAGCTTACCCCGCAGGGTGCAATACATAGTGTGCTGGGAACGATAGCGTTGAAAGCGTAAGGGTGTTAACTTACAGTAAGGAGAAAGGTGTAAAATGAATATTCAACGATTTTTAATCATCTCGCTTATTAGCATGATAACCATTAACATGGATGTCACTGTATCTTCAGGTGAGGGTGAGAAGGTATCAAATGACATGGTTAATAAGATTGTTGCCTGGGTAAATAATGAGGTTATTACCATGCAAGAATTAAACGATGTTGTTGCTGCAAATCCAGATGTGGATAAAAAAGAGATTTTGCAGGGTCTTATTGAACAAAAGCTAATCCTTCAAGAGGCAGACAAACAAGGTTTTGAGATTCCTGATGAGCAGATAGATGAAATAATAAATACGATGAAAAAACAATTCCCAACAGAAAAAGCATTTGAGAATGCTTTAATAAAAGAAGGAACCAACAAAGAGGAATTAAGAGAGAGATATAGAGAAAATCTAACAAAACAGCAGTGGATAGGAATGGAGGCAAGAAAAAGGATAAAAATATCCCCTGAAAAGATGAATAAGATTCGTCAGGATCTTTCCTATGAGATAAGGGTTCGGCATATTCTGGTTAAAAGTGCAGAGGATGCGGTTCTGATCTTAGCCAGGATTGACAGGGGAGATGATTTTGAAGGGTTAGCCAGAGAATATTCTATCTGTCCCTCTGGAAAAAACGGTGGAGACTTAGGGCTTTTCCATAGATACCAGATGATACCTGAGTTTTCAAACAAGGTATTTAGTCTTAAAATAGATGAGGTGAGTCCTGTTGTAAAAACCAATCTTGGGTATCATATTATTAAAATGATCGAAAGAAGGAAAACACCAGAAGATACCCTTCAAATATTGGTTCAGGAACAAGAAGAAAAGCTTAAGAAAGAGGCTTTTGAGAAAGAGATAGAAGCCTTGATAAAGGAATTAAAGGCAAAGGCGTATATTGTTGTTGAGGATGAGCAATAACTTGTCCATTTTTCTATGCTGAGGCAGGGCAAACGCATCTGAATTCAGGTATCCACAAATATGGGATAACAGCGTACACAAGCAATACCTCCTCTCTCAATTCAACCCAGAATTGTGTGTCGGCTACTACTGTGGACGTGCACCATTCTTGGACATGCACCGCTCCACACAAATAGTGCTGCTCCCGACTCTTTCTTGGCTCTGCGCTAAATTCATTGAGGCAAAGCCAATATCTTCCTTTGCCTTACTCAACCATTCATTGACAATCTTTTTATCTATCATAGAGCACTTCACCTTCCCTTAGAATAGTTCTGATAAAAGGATCGCCCAGACGAATTCTTTCATTAAATTCTTCTGGACGGTAAACAAAAAAATCGACAGGTAAATTTTTTTTGATCAATCTTCTAAGTTCTCTTGCCCGCTCTCTGCCAAGATAAGGGGTATTCTCTTTGATAACCAAAAGATCAACATCGCTGTCGTTATTAAATTCTCCTTTGGACGCCGAACCAAAAAGGATTATCTTTATGGGATTATACTTCTCAATTACTTGGCTTACAATATTCTCAACTTCTTCCTTTACTTCTTGATTTATATCCGATCTCTGTGTTTTGACTTCTGTTTTCATATTGATTCTACCTCCTTTGGCAACGTTACAATAATCAATGGCTATACTGCTCACTTAAATTGAGCC
Source organism: Marinifilum sp. (assembly GCA_020717845.1). Taxonomy (GTDB): domain Bacteria; phylum UBA9089; class CG2-30-40-21; order CG2-30-40-21; family CG2-30-40-21; genus CG2-30-40-21. The sequence continues at coordinate 56,562 of DYDG01000001.1, forward strand.
GGGTATGC
>DYDG01000167.1 GCA_020717845.1 Marinifilum sp.
CGCGTCTCTACTACATGCGACAGATTAAGGTTGACACGACAATAGATGTGCTACATCCTGAACAGTTACCAATTATAACATACAAGGTAAGATAAGTCAAAGGAAAGTTTTTGAGTGTTTGTAATCGGTCAGTGAACGGGAGGGAAACAGACAACCACAAAGGGTGTGATGTCCATGGTGGAGTGGTTGCAGGGTGTAGTGGAAACGGTGCAGGGTGTGGTAGTAGGGGCGGGGGGTCATCCCGCCCTGATTGATTTGGCTGAGTACGGTGTGGGATATGAGGTGTAGCTGCAATCTGACAGAGGTGCTGCCTCTGCACCCTACACTGCTCTCTGTGCCAGATTCGCCCTTCTGTTTCTACGGTTCGACCAATCAAGGGTCAAGGGCGGGAAAACCCCGCCACTACATCCGATTCACCCTTCTGTTCACGCCCCACTATCCTGTCCTCTCGCTGCTGTCTCATCATTTCCCTCCCGTTCACTGATCCATTAGCAGAAAATCAAAGATTTTACTTGACTATCCCATTGTTATGGGATATAATGTCATCGTTAACCATTTCTTACAGCAAGGGCAGGGTTTTTAGTAAAAAAATGATGGTTACTCCATTTATCTTAGCATGTTCTTCAATCTGTCTCATTCTATTTACCACCTTTTTAATTGTCCCACTATTTGCAAGATGGCAAAAGATACTTGTTTTTGTTTCCTTTTCTTTTATGGCAGTAGCTTGTTTGATGAGCACTATTGCCGGGATATGGTCAATGATCAGTAATACCCCTGAATCAGCGACACTGCTTATTGGTCTGCCAGACTTACCCTTTCATCTAAGGCTTGACCCCTTATCTGGTTTTTTCCTGGTAGTCATTGGGCTGCTTGGCTTTTTTGTCTCTATCTATTCTATTGGTTATTGCCAGATATTTTTAAAACACCGCTCAATCACACGATTGATAGTATTCTATTGCCTCTTCATTATGGGGATGTTTCTGGTTGTTCTTGCAGATGATGCCTTCATCTTTTTAACCGCATGGGAGGTTATGGCTGCAGCCTCATACTTTCTGGTCATGTATGAGGATGAATTATCGGAAAACAGGAAAGCTGCCTTCCTTTACTTAGTGGTTGCCCATGTTGGGGCTATTGCCATATTATTATCCTTTGGTTTAATGGCTGGACTATCCAGCGGTTTTGAGGGTTTTAATGGATATACCTTTGATGCTATGCGTCAGGCTGAGTTTCCAATTGGATGGGCAAGCGTTGCCTTTTTGCTGGCATTCCTTGGGTTTGGGGCAAAGGCAGGAATAATTCCCCTTCATGTCTGGCTGCCAGAGGCTCATCCTGTTGCCCCATCAAATGTCTCTGCTCTGATGAGTGGGGTGATGATCAAGACAGCTATTTATGGGATAGTTCGGATTACCTTTGATATTATCGGAGACTTCCCCTGGTGGTGGGGTGTGATTGTCTTGATTTCTGGGCTTCTGTCTGCGATTATGGGTGTGCTTTATGCCCTTATGCAGCATGACCTGAAAAGGCTTCTTGCCTATCATTCTGTAGAAAATATAGGTATTATTCTTATTGGTATTGGACTGGCAATGATATTTACATCCTCTCATCTTCCTGTACTTGCCAGCCTTGCTCTTATTGCCGGGCTTTATCATACCCTCAATCATGCTATGTTTAAGGGTCTTTTGTTCATGGGTGCAGGTGCTGTGCTTCATTCTACGCATAAGAAGGATATGGATGAGATGGGCGGGCTAATCCATAAAATGCCATGGACTGCTGCCCTTTTCCTTGTAGGGTGTGTCTCAATCTCTGCCCTTCCCCCATTTAATGGGTTTGTCTCTGAATGGCTTACCTTTCAGGCATTTCTTCTTTCCCCATCGCTTCAGGGACATTTTCTTAATCTGCTCATTCCTTTGGGTGCAGCCATACTTGCCCTTACTGGTGCCCTGGCTGCAGCCTGTTTTGTCAAGGCGTTTGGGGTAACATTCCTGGGTCATTGGCGAGGTCATCATAATCCGCATATTCACGAGGTAGGCTGGTTTATGCGAATAGGGATGATTCTGCCAGCCATTATGTGCTTTATCCTAGGCATTATGCCAACTGTAGTTATTCAATGGCTGGATATACTTCCGTCTACACTACTGGGTGCAAGTATTGCTCCAACTGCCGGCAGCTTTGGCTGGTTATGGCTGACACCTATCAGTCATCAGAGGGCATCTTATTCTGGATGTATCTTCTTTGGATGCCTTTGTGTATTCACAGGGCTGGTATACCTTTTTCTCCACATCCAGAAACGAGCTATCCATAGAGCACCACTCTGGGACTGCGGCTTTGAAAAGATAACCCCAAGGATGCAGTATACTGCTGCATCCTTTTCCATGCCTATTCGCAGGATATTTGGATTCCTTTTCAACATCAGGGAAGAGGTGATGACCATACCCTTAAAGGGTGGGGGACAGGGATTACATTACCGGCTCAGGATAAGGGATCGTTTCTGGGACTGGATATATAAGCCGATAATTGAGAGCAGCTTCTGGATATCCCGCAAGCTTGGAAAGCTCCAGCATGGGAATATCCAGTTTTATCTCATTTATTCGTTTGTTACGATTATTGTGCTTTTATTATTTTTGAGGTGAGTGATAGAGGTTGTCCGATATATTGTGCTGTTTGAGGAATTGACTGTCAAAGGAGAAAAAGCAGATGGATATTGAAAAAGTGTTGACTGCAGGAGAATCTGTCATGGCTGAGTTTAAGGAGAGGTTTGGCGGGTTTTTGGTTATATTCAATAAGGATATCTATACAGAAGAATATCTTGCGAAATCAGGTCTCAACGAAAGACAGATTAAAGCGGTGGTGTATGTTAGGGAGAAGGGAAGGATTACAAATAAGGAATATAATGGAATGTTTGATATTACAGACAGAATGGCACTCATTGATCTTTCTGAGCTTTGTGCAAAAGAGATATTTGAACGGATAGGAAAGACTGGAAGAAAAACAGAATATATTTTAACCCGAAAAACCCGAAATAAACCCGAAATAAACCCGACAAACCCGACACAAACCCGAAATAAACCCGACAAACCCGGCACAAACCCGACATAATATCTCCAATAAAAATGTTTTTTATTGGAATATCTGTTGTAACACTTAGAGAAATGGGCATGAACGAAAGGCAGATTAAGGCGGTGGTGCATGTTAGGGAAAAAGGAAGGATTGCAAATAAGAAATATCAGGAAATTGGTCGAGTCTCGAGGCAAACTGCATCCCGTGAGCTTACTACACTTACCGATCTCCATATTCTGGATAGAGTTGGTAAGACTGGACAGGCTACATACTATAAGACTTGCGTCCATAAGAACGAATGCCTCAGGAACGACTCAAACGACTCAAAGAGTCAGAAGATGGCACTCAAAAGAGGCGGAATGGAGAGCTAAAGGAACAATATAATTTTCAAGGATAGCTTCTTAGCCGGCAGAGAACGGCTGAGAGAGAAGATAAGAGGAAGACCAATAGAGCAGTTCACGAAGCAATATACACAGTTGGAACTATTTTAATACTCGACAGGCTGTTACGGAATAAGAATTTGGTGCGAG
>DYDG01000046.1 GCA_020717845.1 Marinifilum sp.
GATACCGGCAGATTACCTGCCTCTCCATATCCTGCCCATAAAACCAAACTCAATATTACCAATCGTATTATACTACACATCAATCTTTCCTCCTATATTCGACTATCTACAATCGCATTCATCCAGGATATGGCAATAGCCGCAAGTCACTGATGAAACGATAATCACGTTGATTCTTCGTAATAAAATCCTGGTTCATTATAATAGCTGTTGCTGCAATCAGTGCGTCAGGTATTGCTAACCCATAACTCAATCGATATTGACGCAACAGATGAATTGCTGTATCTGAAATTTGTTCATTTAGTTTGATAACTTGAAATCGTTGAAGAAAGTGTTCCGTTTTTCTAAGTTCAGTTTTGTTGCGACATCCAACAAATAATTCCATCTGTGTAATTACACTAATCGCAAGTGTTGTCTCATGGTCTATCTTATCCAAACAATTAATTGCCTCACTGAGTTGGAGAGCTGCATCGATCAAAATGTCCGTATCAACAATGGTGAATGTATTCACGAATTACCCTCCCATTCACGATGCCGCAAGCTACGCACCCATGCTGTACTATCTTGCACATCCTTACGTCCTCGCCACATGCCAACAAATGGTTCATCCGACAATTTGACTCGTTTGGTTTTTGAGACAACCTGTGTAGTAGGATAACGTGTTTTTAAAAAAGTTATAAAATCAATAACTTGTTTCTGTGCCTCCATTGGCAAAAAGACCACCTCTTTAAGAAGATTAGAAGTTTCCATTTTTTTATCTCACCTCTGATTTATTTTGATCACAATATTATATTAGGCAAAAGATTCACTCTGTTGTCTTTTTCTGAATTCCATTTTCAAGGTTTGCCCCCATCTCTACCTCTTTTCGTCTATCCTTTTTCTTCGCGTGGTCGCGACATACGCCAGACTGTGTAAAAACTCGATTTCTCAAGGATTGCCATACAATATAAGGTAGTAAATAGCTTTATTCTGTCAATATATTGTGATATTTGCTCATGAATTTTGAGTTTTTACACAGTCTGCCGATTGAAGATGTGATTCTCTGAGTTCTCTTCAACTTAAACGATTGCACCAATGACAGAAGAATATGGATGTCCATGTTTTGAACGACGAGCAGGAATACCATATAACATACCTTCGGCACTAATATCTTCATCAATATCTGACCAATGTAGGCTATATCCATCTCCAATAATCTCAAAATTTGAGCGTTGTTCAGGAGTTGCCTCTGAGAGGCGCCATGACCATGCGAGTGGTACGCTAATAGTACGACCATCAACAAGATAGGCAATAATTTCTTCTTCTGTAACACGAATACCTTTAATTATTGGCATTGTGTAATTCCCTCTTTGTTTATAAGCATACTCATAAACCCTGTATGGTGAAAAGCTGCTTTACTGAATTGACTTATTAGGCAATTTTTTTCCTACTAATTCTCCTTCAATATAACGATGAATCATTGATGAAATTAATGTTTGATAAGGAATCCCTATTTCCATTGCTTTTTTCTGAATTCCTCTAAAATCATGGTCATAAAGCCGAATAGTAATTCTTCTATTCTTTCGCAATGTATTTTCAGCTATAGATTTCACTTCTTTTAATTCGTTTTTTGAAGGCGAAACAGTTTTTATCATACCTTTTTCGTAAGCAGACAGAATATCTTTTTCTTCTTTATTTAATTTCATTTTGTTTCTCCAATTCTTTTTGGTAGTCTTTAGTTGCTTTTCTACTGGGGATAATTGTTTTTAAAAATACTTGTTCTCCTTCTGTCACGTAAGGGACTAAGTAAATATAATTGTCCATTAATACAAAGTAGATTTTTTGACCTGGGTATTTTTCTTGTTCAGGATGATCCGCAATTTTCCATAAATCGCCCTGTAATAAATGGAATATTATTTGTTCAAATGAAATATTCCTTTCTTCTTTTAACCATTCATTTTTTTCGGAATTCCATTCATATTTCATATTTTATATTATACATTATTTGTATGTACACAGTCAAGATTTATTTCGGTAATTACTACTCGACTTTTGGCGTGAGCGTTGCAGCCTCTCCCACCATATCTACACTCTTAAGCACTGCTTGCAACGCTCTCGATTTTTACTCCTTGTAAAAAAACGCACCTGAAGGTGCTCACTACATTCTAATCATCCCCCTTAAGCCTTAAAAACACCTCAACAATCGCTGGATCATGCTGACATCCAGCATTAAACCTAAGTTCCATACAGGCATCACTATTGCTCATCCCTTTTCTGTAGGCACGGTCAGAGATCATGGCATCATAAGCATCAGCCACAGCAATAATTCTGGCAATAAGGGGGATATTTTCACCGCAAAGGTGTTCAGGATAGCCTGTGCCGTCATAGCGTTCATGGTGATACTTTACCCCGTCTATGATACCGTGGATGTCCTTGAATCTGATATCAGCCGAAGCTGTTATTGCTTGAGATTCCTGCATAGGCTGAAGGATATGAACCCCTTTCAGAGGGTGCTGTTTTATCACTTCCCAATCTTCATAATCCAGTGTTCCTTTTTTATGAAGGATTGCCTCAGAGATACCGATCTTGCCTACATCGTGCATCACCGCAGCCAGTTTAAGAACAATCTTTTCTTTTTCTGACAATCCAAGCATTTCAGCTATTTCTAAGGAGTATTGCATAACCCGTCTTGAATGCCCATGTGTATAGGGATCCTTTTCATCAATAGCAAATGAAAGCGACTCAACAGCTGAAAAAAATAGCTGCTGCAAGCTGAGATACAGCCTTGTATTTTCAATGACAAAAGAAACAATAAAGCTCATTGTTTCTATTAATTTCATCTCTGTAGAATAGAATGAGTCACCATCTACCTTATCGCCCAAACAGATAACACCAAGCTGCTTTTCCTTAAGACTAAGATGGATAATCATGACAAAGGAATCCATCTCTTTGCCAATAATTGACCTTTTTTCATGGATTGCCTTATTAATCAAGCCTTTTTCACAACTATACTCGATGAGTTTATGCGATATTTCATCAACCCCATTTGAGGAATTTAACTCTAATTTGCCATTTAATTCGTTAATTAAAAGGATACCACCCCATTTAGCCTTAGAGATGGTTATCGCTTCATCTATAATCTCATCAAAGACCTTTGTCAGATCAAGCATCCCCCCTATCCTTGAGACAAAGTCATGAATAAGGGTTAACTCCTCGTATGTTTCGAGAAGTTTCTGGGTCATTAACGAAAGTTCATTAGTGTTATCCATAGTTATTCACCCATCATCCCTTGAACTATTTCCAAAAGCTTACCTGGCGAAAATGGTTTATTTACGAATACATTTGCTCCAATCTGCATAGCCTCTTCCCTTTGTTCATCCTCACCCCTGGCAGTAAGGATAATTACAGGGATATCCCTTGTCTGAACAGATTTTTTTAGCTGTCGGACAAGCTCAATACCGGTCATTTGAGGCATATTGATATCAGTAATAAGCAGGTCTGGTTTATCGCCTGCTATCTTATCCAGAGCCTCCTGACCATTAAAGGCACAAATAACCTCAAGCCCGGCTGCCTTCAGCTTAAACTCAATCATCCTGACAATAGCAACATCATCATCAACTGCAAGAATCTTTTTGGGCATAATATCCTCCGGATTAGTAGATAGTAAGTGGTGACCAGTGACCGGTGATCAGTAATTGGGAAAGCGGTATCCTAATATTACCTGATTACCGATTACTTATCACCGATCACCATTTACTACTCACCATTTCCTTGCTTTTTGTGCATCATTCCCACACTACCATTCCTGCACCACTCTAACTACTGCAACACAAATCTGAACGTCACCTTCCCCCACTGATCCTTTTGCTCTGCATCCATTGGCAATGGTGCAAACCTCCATCCCTTTAGTGTCTGCAAGGCTAATTGATCCAGCTGGGAATACCCGGATGTCAGTTCGACATAGGCATCAGGGTTAACCATACCATCAGGGGTAACGGTAAAATAGATGATAACCTGTGATTCAATCCCTTTTTTCTCGGCCCAGGCAGGGTATTCTGGACGCGGAGAGCGTATCTTTGGCCGTTTTGATAAAGGACCAATAATAGTCATCGTAGAGGCACCTTCTTTCTTTAAGCTTTTAAGCTTATCCTCTATTGGTTGGACCATCTCTTTGGGTTCTTCTGCTACCTCAACCGGCTTAACCACAGGCTTTAACACTTCCGGCTTTTTTACCGGCTTTTTTTCAATAGCTATTTCTGCCTTTTTCTCAGGTTCCTCTTCCTGAGGCATAAATGTTTTTTGAGCCGGGACAACAATAACCCTTTTCTTTTCTACCATACCAACAGGTTTCCCCAAATTCACCATACCCTCTTCCTTCTGCATCTCTGGAAGCGGTATTATCCTTTTTTCAGCAATCTGTTTCTTTTTCTCCAACAATCGTTCAGGATGAATGGTTTCTTCTGGTATTTGCTTAAAGCTTTCAAATACAGGTTTCCCTGGTCTTACCACCCTTTTCACCTCTACCTGCTTTTCACCAACCTCTTCCAACGAAATAGATTTTTCTGAACTGATAATTGGGGCAGGCTTCTCAGTAATTGCAATCTTTTTCTTTGGCAACTCTATTATATCAGGAAGTTTTTCCCCGGTTTTTTCGTATAATTCAGCCAGTGATTCTTTCTTAAGCTTATCCTTAATCTCAATTGGTTTTTCTTCTTTTTCCATTAATAAAGGCTTGATTTTAGGTATTTTTTCTATTTCCAATGCTTTTTCCTCCACCTTTGCTGGTTCAGTGGGGATGAGCTTTATCTTCTTCAGGAGTTCAACGGTTGCTTGCTGGGGTGCCTTCCAGAACGGGATCACCCTTGCCGCTTCCTTTGCAGGCTGAACCTCCTCCTCTTCAAGCAATGGCTCAATCAGATCTATATCAGTGATAATTATCGTATTTTGAGAGGTTTGGACATGGGTATGATATGCAAATCCAAGCAGACAAATATGGACCGCAATAGAGACAATAAAGGATATGCTTACCTGTCGTTCAAAAAAAAACATACATTTCTCCATAGGTGTCAAGTATCGGGTATCAGGTAAGATCAGGGAAAATCAGGCTGTAAGGAATGAATTCATCCATCTTGTTTTCTTGTCGTAAGCGTTCTAATTCTTTTTAAAAGCCGGGTGTTAGCCTGACCTGACATTTAGAATATCTCCAACATCTTACCCAATAGCCCTGCCATTGAAATAGCAGCGAATGTCATGGCAAATGTAAATAGTTTGACGGTTAGCATCCTGTTCTCTCTTAATCCTGCGTCTATTCTTACATCCACCCTCTCTATCAATTTATCTAATTTACTATCAATCTGCTCGAATCGCTTATCTACCTGCTCGAATCGTTTATTCATATCTGCCTGCATTGTTGCAAACCGGTTATCCACCTGCTCAAATCGTTTATCCACCTGTTCAAATCGCTTACCCATATCTGCCTGCATTGCTACAAACCGCTTATCCACCTGTTCAAACTGTTTGTTCATCCTATCCTCAAGCGACATCATCCCTATTTTCACATCATGTACCTGTTCCTGCAAATGGTCAAAACGAACCTCAAAATACTTTGATGTTGGGATGATATGGGCTACCAATACCTCCATTGTCTTTTTATCGAGTGTTAACCCTTCCTCTTTTTCTTCTGGCATATCAATCCTCCTTCATTTTGCCTTCAGCCTACTTACCTGTCTTTTTTTGCTGCGTAGCAATAGTCAACTTTCTTGCCCCGCACATCTTAGCAATATCCATCGCACGAAGCATTTCACCATGGCTTGCTTTTTTATCTACCCTGATAATTACAAACTTATCACGATTTATTTTAATCTTATTCTCAAGTATTACAGGTAATCCCTTCCAGTTTGTTTCCACATCATTTACGGATAATCGTTTGTCAGAGGTAATAGTAATGGTGATATTTTCCCTTTTTTCCCCCTCAGCCGTATGAGCCTCAGGCAATTTCACATCTAATATCGGCTGAGAAAAAAACGGTGCTGTAACCATGAAGATGATAACCAATACCAGACAAACATCAACCAATGGGGCAATATTTATGCCGGTAATTGCCTTTGTATCACTCATATATTCCAGAGCATCATTCATGTCCCCCCCTTTTTTCTCCCCTTTCTTCCTGCCCTTTCATGATAGCTAATTTTTTTGCCCCATTTTGCCTGGAGATGTCCAGTATCCTGACCACATCATCCACCATATTTTCTTTTTCAGCTGTAATGGCAACCAGCTTATCCTTGCTTTTTCTTAATGCCTTCCGTAATTCTCCAGACAAGCTCTTCCAACTGACCCTTTTCCCGTCCAGGGTTAGCTCTCCTGATGCCTTCAAGTTGATGCAGATATTTTCTGAGGCAGCGTGTTTGCCAACAGCTACACCTGTCTTTGATTCAAGCACTCGAATCCCTGCCTGCATGAGCATAGGGGCAGTAACCATAAAGATTATAACTAAGATTAAGCTTACATCTACTAATGGGGTAATATTGGGAGCAGAGATATATTCGGTTTCATACGAGGATGTTTTCATGGATATTAACCCTCTGATTCAAGCCCGCCGGTGAGCATAACCAATAGCCTTCGACTGCATATATCCATATTCATAACTATAGTTTTCATCTCTTTTGTGAAGTAATTGTAGAATACTACCGCAGGGATAGCCACCATCAATCCAGCCGCAGTAGCAACCAATGCCTCTGAAATACCAGCAGCCACAACAGCCGGACCACCAGATCCAGATGCAGCCAGATCATGAAATGCCCGGATAATACCAACTACAGTACCAAATAATCCAATAAGCGGTGAAATATTTCCCAATGTGCCCAGGATATTAAGAAACCGCTCCATCTTGATCATCTGTTCCATTCGGGCACTAATCATAAGCTCTTCCAGATCAGGTTTATGAAGGTAGCGATTTATCAGCCCTGTTTTCATTACTACTGGAACCGCACCAGGGGTATTTTCACAAAAGTTTATAGCCTCCATAAACTTACCTGCATTTATAAATTTCTGGATACTATCCATAAATTTATTACTATCAACACGCATCTTGTGATAAAACCACCATCGTTCAATAACAAAGGCAAGCAGAACCATGGAACAAACCAGAAGAATCATCATGGTAAAGCTTTCTCTGAGTACAGCCAAAATATCTACAGTCATTTTCACAATCTCCTTATTAGCACTTAACGTGGACTACAAAGTGGTGATCGGTGATCAGTGATCAGTAATCAGATAATATAGGATACCGTTTTTCCGATCACTGATTACCGATTACCACCACTTCCCCATTCCCGCATCACAGCGGCAAGCAGAGATGCTTATGTTACAACAACCTACTTCTGTGCCCAACCAGTAGTAGATTTGACTGCCTTTGCTCCCTGATGTTTCACAGCATTCATAGCCTTAGCTACTGTGCCAGATGAAAAGAGCCACCAACACCCATAACCAATAGCCCCAACAATGACCACTATCCAGAGAAAATTCACCATATCTGTCCAGAAGGATTTTGCACTGGTTGTCTCAGGCTCTATTTCCCGATAATAGCTGCTGCCTGTATGATTGGTGTATTTCCTTCCACTGTCTGTCCCATCACCAGCAGTATCAGCATCCACCTGTGGGCTTTCCATCTCTTTTTTCCATTCCATATCTTGTTGTTGAATCTCTCCATCTGGTCCAAGGATGCCTTTGATTACCCCAAGAAGCTCCCGCATATCATCTCTACTTATCTCCCTTGCCATTTCTATACCCCCAACCTGTGCAATCGAAATATCCACAGATTACGCAGATTAAAAGCAAAACAATTATATTCCAGGCTGTTCTGCTTTGTAGAGACGCAAGATTTTTGCGTCTCTATAAACAATATTCCCTTTCTCCTCCATGTTTGCCCTTTTCCATCTTCTCCTAATAATCTGTGTAATCTGCGGATTAAATAATCTTCCTATATCCTTCCCTGATGCTTCAGGCTATTCATCACAAAATCCCTGAATAATGGATGTGAAGCCGTTGGTTTTGATTTGAATTCCGGATGAAATTGTGTTGCCACAAACCAGGGATGACCCATAATCTCTACTATTTCTATCAATTTATTATCAGGTGAAGTGCCCGCTATAATTAATCCTGCTTTTTCAAACTCTTCACAATATTCAGGATTAATCTCATACCTATGCCTATGTCTTTCATGTATCAATCCTGAGCCATAAGCCTTAAATGTTGCTGTATCCTTCCGCAAGACAGCCGGATAGCTTCCAAGCCTCATGGTTCCGCCCATATTCTCAATATCCTGCTGTTCTTCCATCAGGTGTATCACTGGATATGGTGTCTCAGGATCAACCTCAATCGAGTTTGCGCCCTTAAGCCCAAGGACATTATTAGCAAACTCAATCACCACACACTGCAAGCCAAGGCATATGCCAAGAAAAGGGATATTGTTCTCCCGAGCATATCTCACAGCCTCCAGCTTACCCTCAATCCCCCTGTATCCAAACCCACCTGGCACCAATATCCCGCCCAGATCAGAAAGATGCTTTTCTGCATCCTCGGATGACTTCAAACTTTCAGAATCAACCCATCTTATATGTATCTTTGCTCCATTACAGATGCCGCCATGATTAAGTGCTTCAATAATGCTCTTATAAGCATCAGGAAGTTTTATGTATTTCCCTACCACCGCAATTGTCAGGGAATGTTTTGGACTCTTTAACCGATTCACCATCTCTGCCCATGGGTCATCTTCCAATGGCAGAGAGATTTTATCCATTAATCCAAGCAGCTCAATAATCAGGTTATCCACACCCTGCCGCTTAAAGACAAGAGGGACCTCATAGACACTGCTTGCATCATAAGCATTAATTACAGCTTTTTTTTCTACATCACAAAACAGAGAAATCTTTTCCTTTATCTCCTCACTCAAGGCTCGCTCTGTGCGACAGATAAGCATGTCAGGGATAATCCCTATCTCCCTTAATTTATTTACACTATGCTGGGTCGGTTTTGTTTTTACCTCACCAGAAACCTTGATAAACGGCACCAATGTCAAATGGACATAAATAACATTGTCTCTTCCAACATCCTTCTTAAACTGCCTGATAGCCTCAAGAAATGGCATCCCTTCCATATCCCCAACCGTGCCGCCAACCTCAACAATAACCACATCCACATCTTCCTCTGCCAACAGTTTAATACGAGATTTTATCTCATCCGTAATATGAGGGATAACCTGAATGGTTTGACCAAGATATTCCCCTTTTCTTTCTTTGGTTATAACAGAGTGATATATCTTGCCAGTGGTTACATTGCTTGTGCGGCTCAATTTAACATCTGTAAACCGTTCATAATGCCCCAGATCCAGGTCTGTTTCGGCTCCATCGTCAGTCACATAAACCTCACCATGCTGGTAAGGGCTCATTGTCCCTGGATCAATATTGATATAAGGGTCAAGCTTTTGCATAGCAATCTTTAGCCCTCTTGCTTCCAGAAGATGTCCAATAGAAGCAGCCGTTACGCCCTTTCCCAGAGAAGAAACAACCCCGCCAGTTACAAAGATATATTTCAATATCAACCTCCTCTGTAGGGAACGGTCGCAATCATTCCCTATTCTACAAACCCTCAAAGTATTATACCAAACTTTTCAATTAATTGCAACAAAAAAAGTTGTTGTGCACATGCAAACATGGTAAAAAGTCCTTGACAAAATGACTGTTAAGATGTTAAAATGTAGCCCAATGAGTTTCTTACAAAGGAACATAAAGATAATGAATTTTATACAGGGAGGATTTTATCGTAAATGTATACTCGACGAAGAATTGCATTGCTCTCCATTGGATTGTGTATTCTTATTGGATGTGGGGAAAAAGAAAAATTTGTCAGAAAGGCAAACCCCAATTTTAAGGGGGTAGCTCAACGATTTGAAAATTATGGATTTTCCATGAAACTCTATCCTGAATACAAAAATGTATCAGCCAAAAACGATGCTTACTGTTTTATCCCTGAGAATGAGATGGATAAAAAACTCCCTAAAAATCTGGCTATCCTCTTCTGGGGCAGGGATGCGGGATTATATCAAAACTACAAGGATGCTTTCTCTAAACCACAAAATTCTCAGGATCAGGATGCAGAAATACTAATTAATTTAGAGGAATTAGGACTAAACGACAAGCTTGTTAAGTCATATAAGATGAACAAACCAGGCTTCGATTTGGCCTGCGTGTTATGGACAAGAGAAAAAAAGCTCTTTAAAAAATACAATAGATTAAGATTAGAACTGTTTCCAAAGAATAAAAAACAGCAGATTACTGTGGTTATGAAGGGTGATGAGGAAGACATAAATAAATTACTTGATATGGCTGAAAGCATTCAAACATTTCCAATAAAAGAGAAATTAGTCGAAAAGGTCGAAAAGCATGTGCATGATAGTACCTGTCAACATGAGGATTGAGTAACCATTGCAAGACTAATGTCTGCTGTAATTAGTCTTGCAAATGTATCTGCAAAATGCTGTGTAACTTACGCTTCTATCTTGAGCATGTTACAAGCATAAACAGGATACTTGTGCTGCAAAAAGGAGAAATTATGCTAAACAGTAAGGATTCATTTAGCAAAGATGCTGTCTCGTCAGGCAACAATGTGTTTAGCCTATATACAGATGGGGCATGCAAAGGTAATCCAGGTCCAGGAGGATGGGCAGCTATCCTTATCACCCATAAAAGCGAACAAGAGTTTTCTGGCGGGGAACGAGACACAACCAATAACCAGATGGAGCTGATGGGTGTCATCCAGGGATTAAGGGCAGTAAATACCCCTTCAAAGATAAAAATACATTCAGACAGCGCCTATATCATCAATGCCTTTATTCAAAATTGGATAAGAACATGGCTGGCTAATGGGTGGAAAACTGCTGATAAGAAACCGGTTAAAAACCAGAATTTGTGGCAGGAATTGCTCAGATTAACCCAGCCTCATCAGGTCGAATGGATTAAGGTTAAGGGGCATTCAGGGGATAAGTATAACGAAAGGTGCGATAGACTGGCTGTGGCAGCTATTCCATTGTAACACAAGTATCCTGTTTGTGCTGGCCATTTTCAGTCAGACCTTTTTTCGCACCCTTTCACACCCTTTCTCATGCCCTGCGGTAGAGCGAGTTCTGAAAAATCGGAAGAGATTGTAAGAACTCCTGACATAATGGGTCAGTGCAAAGCAATACTATATTTTTACTATGGAGGTTAAATATGATAAAATATATTGTAATCCTGATGACTATTCTTTTATCAGGTTGTACCACACAAAGGGATACTAATACGCTGCATCTGAGGCTTTCATCTGACCCAACTACCCTTGACCCAGCTTTAATGGTAGATGTAGTTGGCGGCATAGTAGGTGCTAAGGTATTTAATGGATTGGTAAAATATGGAGATGGGATGAAGATAGTAGGTGATGTTGCCAGGAGATGGGATATCTCCCATGATGGAAAAACATATACTTTTTACCTTCAAAAGGATGTAAAATTTACTAATGGCCGATTAGTGGATGCAAATGACTTCAAGTATTCATTTCAGCGAATACTTTTACCAGAGACAAAGTCACCGCGAAGATGGGTATTTAAGGATGTATTGGGTGCAGATGAGATTGCAGATAGGGCAGATAAAAATGTTGAAGGGTTTGTGATCAAGGATAAATATACCTTGCAGATTATTCTCACAAAACCATTCTCTCCGTTTTTAGGATTTCTGGCTATGCCTGCAGGGTATGTTGTCCCTAAAGAAGAGGTGGAAAAATGGGGTGAGGATTTTTCCGAACATGCAGTAGGGACAGGACCATTTTTACTGACTGAATGGGTGCATGATGATATGCTTGTTCTGAAAAAAAATATAGAATATTTTGATAAAAAACCGGAGATAAATGGCATTGAATACCGAGTAATTCCGGAGGATATTACAGCTATGGCTGAGTTTGAGTCTGGGACGCTTGATGCCATGGGGCTGCCGATGACTGAGTTTGAAAGGTTTACATCCTCAGCTAAATGGAAGAAAAATATTGTAGGTCAGGTAGGGTTGAATGCCTATTATCTTGGTATAAACTGCCAGAAAAAACCATTTGATGATACCAGGGTTCGCAAGGCTTTGAATTATGCCATAGATAAGAAGGCGATCTTAGAGACAGTCTTACAAAATCAGGGGGTTCTTTCTCATGGTTCCATTCCACCCATACTATCAGGATACAATCGCAAACTGTCTGCTTATGAATACAATCCACAGAAGGCTAAAGAATTGTTAAAAGATGCCGGGTGTCAGTCTTTAAGTCTGAAAATATATCAAAAGCCGAGCAGAGAGGTGTTAAATGTTACAGAGGTAATACAATCACAGCTAAAGGATGCTGGCATTACAGCAGAGATTATTCAGATTGAGTGGAGTGCCTTAAAAGAGATGATTAATCAGGGTAAGTGTGATGCCTTTTATCTTGCATGGATAGCAGATTATCCAGATGCAGAAAACTTTCTTGCTCCATTGTTTCATTCGGAAAACTTTGGTGCTGGTGGAAATCGTGCTCAATATAAAAATGAAAATGTGGATAAATTGATACATGAAGCTCAGATAACATCGGATGAAAAGAAAAGGCTTAAGATTTATCAGCAGGTTGAGACTATTATCCATAATGATGCACCATGGGTCTTCTTATGGCATCAAAAGGAATTTGCCGTGCATCAAGACTGGGTCAAGGGCTATAAGTGTTTTCCTATCTACAATGCAGATAAGGGAGTAGATGTAAGGATAGTAAGATGAATGATTTGCTAATCAAAAACAGTATAATTATTGATGGAACAAACTCTCCAGGATACCGGGCTGACATAGGGATCAAGGGAGAAAAGATTGATTGCATAGGGATAATAGATGACCCTTCGGCATTGATGGTAATTGATGCTGCTGATAGGGTAGTTTGCCCGGGCTTTATAGATATGCACAGTCATTCTGATTTTACTATTCTGGCTAATCCATATTCTGAGAGTAAGATAAGGCAGGGTGTAACTACTGAGATAATTGGCAATTGTGGTATGTCTGCTGCACCGCGATATGAAGAGGCATTTAATCGTGGACAGGAAATTTGTCATGATTTTGGTTTTACATGCAAATGGGAATCCATGTCTGATTACTTCAGCCTTCTGGAGGATACCGGTATTGGGCTAAACATTGTTGCCCTTGCCGGACAGGGTAATATCCGTACATCTGTGATGGGTTATGCAGATAGTGCCGCTACAGATGTTCAATTGTCAAAGATGAAATCCTTGCTTGAGGATGCCCTTAAGGCTGGATGTTCTGGAATGTCTTCCGGGCTTATCTATCCGCCGGGTTGTTTTACACCTATGGATGAATTAATAGAGTTATGCAAGGTTGTATCTGAATTTGATGGCATTTACACCACCCACATGCGAAGCGAGGGTAGTCAGCTATTAGAGGCAATTGATGAGACATTGGAAATAGGCAGCAAGAGTGGTGTTCATGTCCATATCTCTCATCTCAAAACCTCTGGTGAGGGAAATTGGTCCAAATTACAGGCTGTTTTCGATAAACTTGATAATTATCCTGATGTTACGGCAGATAGATACCCCTATACTGCAGGGGCTACCGGGTTGGATGCAGTTCTTCCTTCATGGATGTATGAGGGTGGGACAGGCAAGGAGATGGAACGGCTTAAGGATGCAAAAATACGAGATATGGTAATTTCACAGCTATCTGACGAACATTCGAGAGATTGGAATACGGTTATGATCGCCTCAGTCTGGAACAAAGACAATAAAGGCTGGGTAGGTAAAAGGGTATCTGAACTGATACAGGGCAAGATTGAACGATTATTAGACTTTCTTATAAGTGAAGAATGCAAAACAGAGGCAATATTTTTTAGCATGAGTGAGGATAATCTACAGCAAATCCTGAAAAAGCCTTATGTAATGATTGGTTCAGATGCTTCTTCACGAGCAACCTATGGAATTTTATCGCAGGACATGGTTCATCCGAGAGGGTTTGGAACATTCCCTCAGATATTGAGTTATTATGTACGAGAAAAAAAGATTTTAAGCATAGAAGAGGCTGTTTGGAAGATGACACTTTTGCCTGCAAAAACACTTAATATCTCTGAACGTGGTCAGATAAAAGAAGGGTGTTTTGCAGATATAGTAGTCTTCGATCCAGCAGCTATAAACAGTACAGCAACCTATGAATCACCCCTAAGCTATCCAATAGGTATTGATTATGTTATCCTGAATGGGCAGATAGTTGTCTCTTATGGAAAACATACAGGCAAACTTTGCGGAAAGGTGCTGAAATTAAACCACCTGAGCAATTAGAATGTGTGAGAAGAAATGGAGGGAAATACAACCCACTGACCCCCTGCTAAGCTTACCCTTACCCACATCTTTTCCTAAGTTCCGTTAGCCCAAGTTCGCGAAAAGGAGCCTTTAAGCAGCCGATTAGCTATTGTTTTTCACCACATCTAAAAATTAAGTTCTTTCATATCAACATGTTCTAAAAACAAGCTATTGAAAAATTGCCTCGTAGTGCCAAAATCTCACAAGAGACCCAAAAAAGACCTTGACTTCCAGACAGATTTGTGGCATAATCTATTCCATGTTTATACGAGAAGTTTCCCACAACAAATATGAAAACAAAGGATGGCAAGATGATTCATCTAAGAAAATCTTGCCAGGCTGAACAATCCCATAAGAAAATATATGATGCCCTGAACTTATCTTCCCAACCTGGAACATCAACAAAAACAATCATAGAAGTCCATTAAAATCTGTAGTGTCAAAATCAAATTTTTGAAATACATAACTCGTTGATAGTCCGTAACTTAACTTTTTGAATCGCTATCTTGAGGTAACCAGTATCTGGCATTTCTCATGAAATCAATTGGGTTGATTGAGGAATTGATGAAGGATGGGGATCAAGTGTAAACGTTAGGAGAAGCAAAATAATTGATTTGAGGCAATGCAAGACAGATGGATAATCGGTTCCCTCTGCCAGGTCGCAAGCTGCAAAACTGTCTGTTCTGTAGCTGCAGAGCCTGTCCCCGCTTTATTATGTCCACAATTTTAGATAGCTGTCCAATATCAATACATTAATGTCCAATAACTGTACATAAATCAATCTGTGATGGATACTATAGCTAAGGCTAACATATTATAGATACCGAGGTTAGAGATAGTGGTAAAAAGTAGCATGAAATTTGCTATAAGTTTTGTAAGTGGTTATCCTCAGGTATAGTGTGTTTTTGTATTTGCTAACTCTTTGCCTGAATACTTACTAAAAATACTTTGGAATGGAGGTGTAAGATGAATAAAATTATAGGTATTGCTGCAATAATTGGATTATTGACTGTTATGACAACGTGTTCGGTTGAGGCAGTGAGAGAGGTAATAGAGGGTGAGTTAGACGTAATAAATGATAAGCCTGCTGAAGAGAGTGAGGTTGCATCCGTGGATATGATGGGGATGATGGGTGGCATGGATATGGTTGGCCCGGTAGAAAATAGTTATGAGGAATATTTTACGGATATACCACCTCAGGGAAAGGTAGAGGTGTCTATTAGCCAGAAAGATGAAAATTGGGTGTATGATTATGTTATCCATAATATCGGTGATCCAAATGATCCGACAGCAAGTTCAATTTATTCATTTGATCTACCATATATATGGATGTGGGACCAGAAGGCAATAATGGTGGATATGCCTGTGTGGGATGGTGAGAAGGAAATAATGGAGAAATACCCGATGTTTCCCATAAATGATGATTATTTCTATGCTATGGATGAGTGGTTCCGTGATTACTATGTCCAGGAGGTGGATGGAGTAAAAATGTTGAGCTTTCTACCATATGCTGAGTATTTTGATGCTGTAGGTAAAATAGGAAGTGTTATGTCCCCGGAAGGATGGGAGTGTTATCAATGGGATGGAGCGATAGATGACAATAATGTAGCTTATGAGGGTATATACTGGGCTGATTGGGAAGGGGTGAATCTAATAAAGCCAGGACAAAGTCTTGGTGGATTCCAAATCGAGACACCTTTTCAACCGGGAATGTTTACTGCAGAGATATATGGATGGAAGGGGGGTGGTTGGGGTACAACTTCAATTGAAGGGCCTGTTCCGGAAGACAGAGTATTAACAGCAGAGATGTTCAAAGGAATAGAATATCTCGAAAAAATTGCGGAAAAATATCCTGTTGTTGACGCAAAGGTAGAAGTGTCTATTAGCCAGAAAGAGGGGAATTGGGTCTATGATTATATTATCCATAATATCGGTGATCCAAATGATCCGGCAGCAAGCTCAATTTACTCATTTGATCTACCATATATATGGATGTGGGACCAAATAATGGTGGATATGCCTGTGTGGGATGGTGAGAAGGAAATAATGGAGAAATACCCGATGTTTCCCATAAATGATGATTATTTCTATGCTATGGATGAAAGTGACCGTGAGGCGTTTGTCTATGAGGTGGATGGGGTAAAAATGTTGATAAGTGCTGATTATTTCGATGCTATAGATGAAGGTGACCGTGAGGCGTTTGTCTATGAGGTGGATGGGGTAAAAATGTTGATGTTCCCACCATATACTGAGTATTTTGATGCTGTAGGTAAAATAGGAAGTGTTATGTCCCCGGAAGGATGGGAGTGTTATCAATGGGATGGAGCGATAGATGACAATAATGTAGCTTATGAGGGTATATACTGGGCTGATTGGGAAGGGGTGAATCTAATAAAGCCAGGACAAAGTCTTGGTGGATTCCAAATCAAGACACCTTTTCAACCGGGAATGCTTACCGCAGAGATATGTGGAGAGGATGGTGGTTGGTGTACAACTTCAATTGAATGGCCTGTTCCGGAAAACAGAGTATTAACAGCAGAGATGTTCAAAGGAATAGAATATCTCGCAGGGAGAGGAGATGAGGAAGAATATGCTGAAGAAACTGAGGAAGTATATCCTGAGGCTGGCGATGTCCTGGAAGCCCTGATGCTGGATGGCATGAAAGGTGAAGAAGTAGAACCTCAGTATCTGGAAGAAAAAACAACACTAACCAAAGGATATAGTGCAGATGAGATGATGGCTTATCAGGATGGATTGATGATAGCTTCTTCCCCAATGATGGAACAATGGATACAGCAGTGTGCTGTTTCAGAATCAGATGTAAAAGGTCTGATGGAAAAAATAGGACCAATCCCAGTACCGAATATGACAGATCAGGCTGCAGTAAGCACATTTTTGGATACAATGAATATGAGTGCAAATATATATTATCAGCTCCAGCAATTTACTTCGGAGTCAATCCCCGAACAGATACAACTTGAACGTCCTAAAGCTGATGCATACAGTTTGCCGAATGATTCAGAAAAGATTTTTGATGAAGGGATACAGTCACAGGCAATGTGGTATCTTGCAAGACCATGGGAACATTCTACAGATTATGGCAGTGCCCCATCATCATATCAAAACGCACAGGCAAATGTTCAGTATTTTGAATGGCTTGGTAATGGTAAGACAATAAATGATGGGGTCGTGTATCCAATACAAGTGATTCCCGGAGAGAATATAAGTGTTACATTCGATATTTCAACAATTTATTCTGACCTTGATCCAACTATGCGTAGTCTTTCATATGCAGAGCCGTATTATGTCCAGGGCTGGATTGATTGGGACCAAAACGGAAGCTGGGAAAATAGTGAGCTTGCATTTAACTGGAACAAGCATATAACTGAGCCTGACTGGGGACCAATAGGTAATAATTATACAGGCACAGTAAACTTCACTGTACCAGGTAATGCCGTATCAGGGGAAACATGGATGCGAACATGGCTGAATTATAGTACTCCTCTCCCTACTCCAGGTGGAATTGCATGGCGTGGCGAGATTGAGGATTATGAGATTAATACCGTCCCTGAACCAGCCACCCTTGTTCTATTGGGTAGTGGATTGCTGGGAATAGCAGGGATTGGTAGAAGAAAGGGACAGAAGAAAATATACTCAACACAGGCATAATTTGTGATTTTTGGGTGTGTCTGAAATTAGCTAAAAGTTTGCCACAAAGACATTAACCCAAGTTCGCGATTCAAAAAATTAAGTTATGTATTATCAACTCGACTTTGGCCATTTCAGGCTGCATAACATAGTCGTTCTATCAACATAATCACGAAATTGTCTGTAAATAAGTTGTATGCTACGTCTAAAAACGTAGCATACGACTTTTTATACCATGCACTTTGCAATATTGGTAATGTTGAGTCCTTGACCATATGAATTGCCATAAGTATTACCAGAGAGAACATAGCAAATAGTATAGGGGTGGTTCTGGCGATTGCAAGATCAGACCATTGTCGTTGTGTTTCAACACCCATATGAGCACGTACTTCTTCAAATGTAACTTCTACATTCCATCGTGAGATAAACCAACACAGAATTTCTTCTTCAATAGCGTTTAAATTTATTGATTGCATAGGGATAATAAATGACCCTTCGGCATTGATGGTAATTGATGCTGCTGATAGGGTAGTTTGCCCGGGCTTTATAGATATGCACAGTCATTCTGATTTTACTATTCTGGCTAACTCGTATTCTGAGAGCAAGATAAGGCAGGGTGTAACTACTGAGATAATTGGTAATTGCGACATGTCTGCTGCACCGCGATATGAAGAGGCATTTAATCGAGGACAGGAAATTTGTCATGATTTTGGTTTTACATGCAAATGGAAATCCGTGTCTGATTACTTCAGCCTTCTTAAGGATACTGGTATTGGGCTAAACATTGTTGCCCTTGCCGGACAGGGTAATATCCGCACATCTGTGATGAGTTCAGAACTCCTGACATTTTGCGAAAAAAAATAGGCGGTTGCAAGAAGAGC
>DYDG01000168.1 GCA_020717845.1 Marinifilum sp.
CAACGACCACACATGTATTGGAAGTAATCGGTCTTTGTTTACGGTTCTAATGTCAACTATTTTATTGGACTCCATATAGAAGCACGCTTAGGGTCAAATCTCAATGGGTCCACTCAGTCCATTATAGATTAACACAGATAAAAAAATCAGTGAAAATCCGTTAAATCCGTATTATCTGTGTTCTATTAGGCAAAATAGAGACAAACGACCATTTAAAAAGATAAAATGAGCAAGGATGGTCTAAACAAGGCGATCAAGAGGGACGTGACAAAAAACCGTCGCGACCTTTAGCTAAATCGTTAGACAAAATAATAAACAATGATTACTTTCAACGGGAAATTCGGCAGAGATTACCAGTTCATCAGATTGTAGGCAATACTTTTGATAAACATAAAAGCGTAATTACGATTGCAGCTTTAGGTGCATTCTATGCTGCAACAAAAGCAACAGTATTGATTATGTCAGAGGCAGATATTCATCTGGCAGGACAGACAGAGGGGCTTAAGTCATCCGATTCAGAACCAGCATACCGATTAACACCAATACCTCACTGCATTCACAACATGCACCGAGTGTATCGCCTGTCCCTCCGCCAATCTTAACCATTAGATACCTTATCCATATCAGGACAAAAAGAGGGATAAGAAAGGTCAAAAACATTCCCTTCCATCCGATTAACGCAAATGTCAGTCCTACCGTAAAGATGGTTGAAAATAACAATTCTTTGATGCCTGCTTGAGCAATAAATGCCTTTGCCTTGCCATCTTCACGGGCATAAGGGCTAAGACAGCAGGCAATAACTATTCCCCACCGTCCCATTAATGGCATCAATAACAGTGTCTGATTCTTGAATTCAGGCTGTATCTCTCCTAAAAAACATACCTTCATTGCCAAAAGGCATATCAGGCTGAGCACCCCCATTACGCCAACACAGCTGTCACGCATAATAAAAAGAATTTTTTCTCTTTCCCTTGCTCCAGACAGACCATCTATCGTGTCAGCCAATCCATCAAGATGCAGTCCACATGTCAGCCAGATAAGAATAATAATTAAGAGTAGATTTACAGTAGGTGGGGACAAAAGAAGAATTCTTGACAGGAATAGACCTGCTACAATCAGGATACAACCCAATATACAACCGATTACAGGGAAAAAGGCTATGGATTGACCCAGCCTTTTCTCGGTTACCTCAATATTTGGATTTATGGTTAATCTTGTTAAAAATTGGAGGGCAATGATAAAACTATGCATAGCACAATTTCCTATTAGGTTGTTAGACTGAAGGCTGAAGACTGAAGACTATTAGGTTCAAATTCTTTCCTGTCTAACAGTCTTCAGCCTATTTACCTTTTTACTATTTCTTTACTTTTTCCCACCTTTTTTCTTCTTTACAATCTCTGGCTCAGCTGGTCCCTGTTCAACAACCTCTACAACCGGAACAATTAATGTTACTATCACCAGTTCAGTATCGCTCAATATCTCAATCTCCTCACCCATCTGGATATCCCGGACATGGATAATATCCCCTATCTCAAGGTGCGAGACATTTATCTCAAATTTATCTGGTGCCTGCAAAGGCAATGCCCGTATCTCTATCTCTCGGAGATGGATATCCAGGATACCGCCTGTTTTTTGACCAGGGGCAGTCCCAACAATCTCCAGAGGCACCTTAGCCACAATGCTTTCCTCAAGGGATATTCGATAAAAATCAGCATGAAGGATTGTCCCATTATAGGGATGAAGCTGCCAATCCTTCAGGACAACCGTTTCTTGCATATTATCAGTCAGGGTCATGCTGATAATCGCATTCTCACCTTCAGAGATAACCCTTGCTAATTCCTTAGCATTTACGGTTAAAGAAATATTTTCTTTTTCTCTGCCATATAAGATTGCAGGGACTGCTCCATTTGCCTTTAATTTCTTATTGGCTTCCTTCCCCTTCTTTCCACGAATACTTGCGTTCAATTCTACCTGATGCATATCTTTCTCCTCCTCATACAAATAAAGAACTTACTGATGACTCTTGATGTATTCTTACAATTGCATCTGCCAAAAATTTTGCTACTGACAGAACTGCAATCTTATCACTCTTTTTATCTCCCAGAGGGATAGTATTAGTAGTTACCACCTCTTTAAGCTCAGAGTTATTGATTCGTTCCATAGCATTGCCTGAAAACACACCGTGTGTGCAGCAGGCATAAATATCCTTTGCCCCATATTGTTTTAATGCTCCAACAGACTGGGTAATAGAACCTGCGGTATCGATCATATCATCCAGAATAATAAGATTTTTGTCCTGAACATTGCCAATAACATGCATAGCTTTAGCCACATTCTTCTCTTCCCTGCGTTTATCGATAATAGCAATAGATGTGTTTAATCTTTTTGCCACAGCCCGTGCCCGTTCTACCCCGCCTGCATCTGGAGAAACAATCACAAGATCACTGATATCCTTGTTCTTAAAATAATCGATGATTACAGATGCAGCAAAGAGATGATCTACCGGGATATTGAAAAAACCCTGAATTTGTCCTACATGCAAATCTATGGTCAGTATCCTGTGTATCCCGGCTACAGTAAGCAGGTCTGCTACCAGCTTGGCTGTGATAGGGACTCGTGGCTGAACCTTTCTATCCTGTCTGGCATAGCCATAGTATGGAATAACCGCTGTTATGCGTCGTGCAGAGGCTCGCTTGACAGCATCGATCATAATCAGGAGTTCCATTAGATTCTGGTTTGTCGGCGGGCATGTAGATTGCACCAAAAAAACATCTGCTCCACGAACATTGTCATTTATCTGGACACATGTTTCTCCATCGCTGAAGCTGTCAACCTCTGCATTGCCCAGCGGTATATCTACATACTTGCAAATCTCCTCTGCCAGTCCCCGATTAGCATTTCCTGAAAATATTCTTATATCATCAACACCCACATTCTCCCTCCATTTAATAATTCAAACCATTCAGTTAAAATTGCCCTGCAGCCAGGATCATCACTACATATTATATCCTTATATTTCTCTCACCCTTATATTATCATATCATTTAAGTTTTGTCAAGATTTTTCCTTCATTGCAATGTAATAGGTCAGTTAAAGGGGAAAAAGGCTGAAGGTGTTTAGGCTGTAAGGAGAAAGAATAACCACTCCTTGACTTTCGACTGTCTATTGTTTCTTGCTTACTCCTTTTTCCCTTCATCCCTACAGCCCCCCTCAATTAACTGACGCATTACCATTGCAATGTAATAGGTCAGTAAGTGAGCGTTGCATAAGCTGTAAGCCTATAAATACAAGCACTTACAGCAAAAATAGTCTTAAAATCACACAAAACCTCCAGCTTGACAAATATCGTAAGTTCTTGACATAATGCGTGAGGCAATTCTCTTCATTTAGCCAAAATTAACAGAAATTAGCCTCTACAGGGCTTATAAATATTGCAAATCACAGCAGCTTTTTCGTAACCACAAAAGAAGCCGTCAAGTTCTCCAGCCTGAAGCATCTTAACATCAT
>DYDG01000169.1 GCA_020717845.1 Marinifilum sp.
GGGACACCCCGCCCCTACCATCCGATTCATCCTTCCGTTTCCGCACACCGCTCTTTTGTCCCCGCATTACTCCCAGCCGTTTCCCTACCACTCACTGACCGATTACCGATAGTCTGATTACCGTTTATCAATACCTTTCTCTAAATCAAGATATATCATATACTCGCCCTTCTTCACCTTCCAGCTCTTACCATTATTGGTAGAGAACATACTCCTTTTGTAATGATAGTAATTATCAACAGGTAGTTGCAAGAATGAGCCTTTGCTAACCCTGAAGATGATGGTGTTTCTCCCTTTCTTAAAGAATTCTGGCTTTATTCCAAATCTTACTACCCGATAAAATCCACTGCTATTAAGCTGGCTTAAGCTGATGGCAGGGATATTTTTCCCATTAATTTCAATGGATAAATCCCCTTTATCGTTACAGGTATAGAACATATTCAGTCCTATACCCTTATCCTTTTCCTTAGCTGCTGGCTCAAAATCAATTATTATATCCTTTCTTAAAAGCGTGTTCTCTGCGTTTAAGTCAACTGCCTTATTCCCATGCCATATTTCACTATCATCCCTGATAGTGATACCATATCTTTTCTCTTTACAAAACCCGTCTGGTTTAATGATTGGATAAAGCCATCTTATATAAAGGCAAGTATTCGATAACCCATAAAAGATACCAAACATAACGATAAAAATGAGTAAATTGCCTGTTCTGGATGGGGATGTTTTTTGCTTCTGTTTCCAGATATTCTTGTAAAACCAATATAGGGTAAAAGAGCTAAATATCATCAGACAGGCGATGATAGGCTGCCGAACCCTGGACTGGATAAAAAACAGGATGATGCTGATCATAAAGCCAGAGATAACAAGATACAGAAGGAGTGCCTTTTGGGGTGCATAAGGAATCTCAAGCCCTGAAAACCCCTTAAGACAGCCAAACTTATTGGAGGAATTCCTTGAATATCCACCTAACAATAAGAGCAGCATCCCGGTAAGTGCTAATGGTGCAATCAAACCAAATGACAATGATAACCAGAGAAGAGGGGATTTAGCCCTGATTCGCTCATACATGATATTATTGTCATGTATCCCTTCACTATTCCAGAATAACATTACCTTTTTTAATAAAAGCAGGCAGAATTTATCAGGTTTTTTTGTAATAAACTCCATGGTATCGGCTAAATATGGGTCTTCATGACCAAGTTCCTTAAGGTGTTGTTCAATATATCGTTGAAGTGGTGAGACAAAATATGTGCCAGCTGAATCCTCATTATTACCCACCCATATT
Organism: Marinifilum sp.; assembly: GCA_020717845.1. GTDB lineage: Bacteria > UBA9089 > CG2-30-40-21 > CG2-30-40-21 > CG2-30-40-21 > CG2-30-40-21. The sequence continues at coordinate 1,286 of DYDG01000169.1, forward strand.
TCTAATGAGCCACCTGTAACAATAGGGATAAACTTTCCATGGCTATACACATAATTATGGATAGTAACCGGTGCTATGGTCATAATTATCCCGACGATAACCAACAAAGAGGCAAGATACTTATTTATGCCCTTAACCATGATCAATAGATATATTAAGAAAAATGGTGCAACTAACAGCATATTGGGTCTTGAGAGTGCAGCTATTCCCAAAACCACACCTAACACAAGGAAATAAACCTTATTTTTTCGTTCTACAGCTTTAATCCCAATGAATACGGCTAAGGTGGTAAGGAAGGTATCTATTGCTGGCGAGAGTAATACTGATGAATACATTATATGAGTGCCATACAGGCTGCAGAGCAAAGCAGCAATGATACCTATTGATTTATTGAACAGTTCTTTAGCAATCAGATATGCCAGCCAACAGGTGATACCGCCCAGTAAACTCTGGATGACCATTACCATTACCGGATTATGTCCAAATATAAAGTATACAGCTGCCACAAAATAACAATATGTCGGATACCAATCATATGGTTCTTTGGGGAGTGTCCCATCGACTATCTGCATGGCTCTTGAGTCATAAGCCTCCATATCGTTACCGGCAAGGTTAAGATAGTTTGGGTCGTTGTGGATAATGGCGTGCAGATGACAAAGTCTGATGAGAAATGCACCAAGAACGATAATCCAAACAGGTAACTCTGGCAATATACGACTCATTACAGAAGTAGCATTTCTGGCAGGAGTTTTAATATTACTTTCCTTTTTCTTGTCTTTTCTGTCTTTTCTGTCCATCTTTTCCCCTTAGCCCTTTTGGACCATACCCAAAATCTTATCAGCCGTCTCAAACCCCGAGTTCATTGCCTCATCCATAGCATTATACCAGAAAAGTCCCTGACGGCCACAACAGACTAAATTTTTATATCCACTTAAAAGCTCAAGCAATTTCTGTAGATGATTCTTGTAATTGAGTAAATATATTGGGTAGGCATGCTCTACCCTGACAGAAAAGTAATCTATTGTCTCCCCCTCCAGGTCAAATCCTATTCTTTTAAGTCCATCAATACAGAGATGATAAATTGATTTATCATCCGCATTCCAGACATCATCACCTTTATTACAGGCAATCTCCAATATAAGTGAGGTTTTACCCGCAGGGGCATTGTTCTCTGACCAATTCTTAGGTTCTTGAATCCTGAAAAAGATAATATCATTTTGTGGGATATACATCCATGTCTTCTCTGAAACCCTTTCTTTGTTGAGACAAAGGTTGAAAAATCTTATACCCCTAAACCTCAGACTTGAGACCACCTCTAAATACTCATCTGGTGGTGTAGGACTAATCTTATGAATCAACCCAGGTAAGGGTATAGTGGAGATGACATAATCATAATCCATACTGTTTAACCTCCCATCCATTAGGTAGATAACCTTATTTTTATCAACCTGTAGCTCCTTAATCGTAGAATTGAGATGAATTATTCCTCCATTTGCTTGAATTACCTCTTGCATACATGCCGATATTCTGCCAATCCCTCCTGATTTTGGGTAATAAAAGTTCTTAATATAAGTAGTTGGTGTGTCCTTTTTAATCTTGAACAGTCTCAAAACAACATCTGCGAGGTTTGTTAGCGTGATACGATAATCAGCCCAGTCTGCGGATATTAAATTTGGTGAAACACCCCAGAATTTTGCAGAATAAGGACCAAAATATATCGAGTATAATGTCTTGCCAAATCTGTTTGTAACCCAATCTTCAAGGGTTACATTCGGAGGCGAAAAAATAGTCCTTTTCAAAACAGCTTTAAGATAGTCAAGTCCGCATCTGATTGAGGTAAATATATCCATCTTCTTTATCAGATCTATCAGTTCTAATGGATAGTTGATGTTCTTTCCGTTTAACCAGATAGTAGAGCACCTTGTTCTGGTTACAAGTTCTGAACCCATCAGCCCTGTTATCTCTTTTTCAAGCTCTTTATTCGTAGTAGCAAACCTATGTCCACCGAGGTCAAAGAAAAAATCGCAAGACAGCCCTGGCAGCAGACCTTCTGCCTCTGGCACATGTTGTATGGTGCGGCAGAGTCCGCCAACCTGAGGTTCTGCCTCTATCACCTCAACCTTTATCCCTTGTTTTGCAAGTCTTAAAGCCGCAGATAATCCAGAACTCCTGACATCACTCTGCTAA
>DYDG01000047.1 GCA_020717845.1 Marinifilum sp.
CGTATCGGAAGGTGCGGCTGGATCACCTCCTTTCTAGGGAGATATTCTGTTAAAGAATGTTTTTCCAGGTCGATCGTTAAAATTCCCATTACATCTATTCAGTTTTGAGAGACTATAGGTTTTGTGTTATAGGCTAAAGATAAGAGTCTGCATTGTAGATTATTGTCTTTAGCCTATAGCTTTTAGATGGGCTTATAGCTCAGATGGTTAGAGCGCACGCCTGATAAGCGTGAGGTCTGTGGTTCGATTCCACATAGGCCCACCAGTTTTGTAGTCGCAGCCTTTAAGGTTGCGTATAACGCATGTGAGGTTTGTGGTTCGATTCCGCATGTGGTTATTGTGAATAGGTAAGAAGTGGAAGGTAGGAAGCGAGTAATATCTTTTTACTTTCTACTTCTTGCTTTTAAAGAAGAGGGGATGTAGCTCAGCTGGGAGAGCGCCTGCTTTGCACGCAGGAGGCCAGCGGTTCGAGCCCGCTCATCTCCACCAAAAGAGGATCTTTGACAACTGAATATGGATTACTTTTTAGTTAGTTAATTAAAGAAGCAATTTATGATAGTATGATCAAGTTATTAAGGGTATACGGTGGATGCCTTGGCGAGAGATGCCGACGAAGGACGTGGTAAGCTGCGATAAGCCTCGGGGAGCCGCAAACAAGCTTAGATCCGGGGGTTTCCGAATGGGGCAACCTGACAGGGGTAATTCCCTGTCATCTGTATCTGAATTCATAGGGTACAGAAGATAACCAGGAGAAGTGAAACATCTCAGTATCCTGAGGAAGAGAAAGAAAACAATCGATTCCGTTAGTAGCGGCGAGCGAAAGCGGAAGAGCCTAAACCAAGCTTACTTATAGCCTATATGCGTTGTAAGTTTTGGGGTTGTAGGACTTAGACGGAGCGAAATATAGCAAGCTCGAAAAGTGATAAATTCATTTTATAGTTGAATGGTCTGGAAAGGTCAGCCATAGAAGGTGATAGCCCTGTAAGCGAAATAAAATGAACTTTTTGGTCTGAGTTCCTGAGTAGGGCGGGACACGTGAAATCCTGTCTGAATCTGGGAGGACCACCTCCTAAGGCTAAATACAAGCTCTCGACCGATAGTGAACAAGTACCGTGAGGGAAAGGTGAAAAGCACTCCGAGAGGAGAATGAAATAGTACCTGAAACCGTATATCTACAAGCTGTGGAAGAGCTATGACGGTATGTGGGTTCTTGTGGGCTTCGGCTCGTAGGACACCTGCTCCGTAACGCTCGACTGCGTGCCTTTTGCATAATGAGCCTGCGAGTTACTGTATGTTGCAAGGTTAAGTGATAAGAATCACGGAGCCGTAGCGAAAGCAAGTCTGAATAGGGCGTTTAGTAGCATGTAGTAGACCCGAAGCCGAGTGATCTACCCATGACCAGGGTGAAGCGTGTCTAATCGCACGTGGAGGCCCGAACCTATGGATGTTGAAAAATCCCGGGATGAGTTGTGGGTAGGGGTGAAAGGCTAATCAAACTCGGTGATAGCTGGTTCTCCTCGAAATGTATTTAGGTACAGCCTCATAAATTAAGTACTGGTGGTAGAGCACTGAATGGACTAGGGGGCTACCAAGTCTACCAAATCCAATCAAACTTCGAATGCCAGTATTCGTATTATGGGAGTGAGCCTACGGGGGATAAGCTTCGTAGACAAAAGGGAAACAACCCAGACCATCAGCTAAGGTCCCCAAGTATGGACTAAGTGGTAAAAGATGTGGAGCTGCTCAAACAATCAGGATGTTGGCTTAGAAGCAGCCACCATTTAAAGAGTGCGTAATAGCTCACTGATCGAGCGGTTCTGCGCTGATAATTTAGCGGGGCTCAAGTCCATCACCGAAGCTATGGATTTCAGTACAGAGGTTTTTTTAAATCTCAAAAATTGTACTGGAGTGGTAGAGGAGCGTTCTATATTAGAGCGAAGGCAGACCGTAAGGACTGCTGGACGAGATAGAAGTGAGGATGCAGGCATAAGTAACGAAAAAACAGGTGAAAAACCTGTTCGCCGTAAGCCTAAGGTTTCCTTGGGAAGGTTAATCCGCCCAGGGTAAGTCGGGACCTAAGTCGAGGCAGACATGCGTAGACGATGGACAATCGGTTAATATTCCGATACTATCTGTGAATCGTTATGAGTGATGGGGTGACGCAGAAGGGTAGGTCATCACACGATTGGAAGTGTGTGTCTAAGCCCGTAGGGGGATCGTCCAGGAAAATCCGGATGGTCATTAACCCTGAGAGGTGATGGGGACTGGTTCTTTGAACCGGGAACTGATTGATCCCATGCTGCCAAGAAAAACCTCTAAACCAGATTCATGGATACCCGTACCTCAAACCGACACAGGTAGGCAAGAAGAGAATTCTAAGGCGCTCGAGATAACTCTTGTTAAGGAACTCGGCAAATTAACTCCGTAACTTCGGGAAAAGGAGTGCCCTTATAGTGTGAAGTGATTTACTCATGGAGCATGAAAGGGTTGCAGAGAAATGGCCCAGGCGACTGTTTACTAAAAACACAGGACTCTGCAAAGTTGTAAGACGACGTATAGGGTCTGACGCCTGCTCGGTGCTGGAAGGTTAAAAGGAGATGTTAGCTTTGAGCTTGCTTGAGGCGAAGCATTGAATTGAAGCCCCAGTTAACGGCGGCCGTAACTATAACGGTCCTAAGGTAGCGAAATTCCTTGTCGGGTAAGTTCCGACCTGCACGAATGGCGTAACGATCTGGGCACTGTCTCAACAAGGGACTCGGTGAAATTGTAGCACCAGTGAAGATGCTGGTAACCCGCAACTAGACGGAAAGACCCCGTGAACCTTTACTATAGCCTGATATTGAACTTGGATATGTTATGTACAGGATAGGTGGGAGGCTATGAAGCAAGGGCGTTAGCCTTTGTGGAGCCAACCTTGGGATACCACCCTTATCATGTTTAGGTTCTAACCTGCTCCTGTGAATCCAGGAGAGGGACAGTGTCTGGTGGGTAGTTTGACTGGGGCGGTCGCCTCCCAAAATGTAACGGAGGCGTCCAAAGGTTCCCTCAGTGTGTTTGGCAATCACACATAGAGTGCAAAGGCAAAAGGGAGCTTAACTGCGAGACAAACGAGTCAAGCAGGTGCGAAAGCAGGGCTTAGTGATCCGGCGGTTTTGTGTGGAAAAGCCGTCGCTCAACGGATAAAAGGTACTCCGGGGATAACAGGCTGATCCCGCCCAAGAGTCCATATCGACGGCGGGGTTTGGCACCTCGATGTCGGCTCATCGCATCCTGGGGCTGTAGTAGGTCCCAAGGGTTGGTCTGTTCGCCCATTAAAGCGGTACGTGAGCTGGGTTTAGAACGTCGTGAGACAGTTCGGTCCCTATCTGTTGCGGGCGTAGGATATTTGAAGGGAGCTGCTCCTAGTACGAGAGGACCAGAGTGGACGAACCTCTATTGCACCAGTTGTTCCGCCAGGGGCATCGCTGGGTAGATATGTTCGGAAGGGATAACCGCTGAAAGCATCTAAGTGGGAAGCCCACCCTAAGATTAGATATCCCGTGGTATTCAGGGTTGTTTTAACCCTTGGAGTATTGATCTTCGGATCTTTATAAAAAGGTAGCGAATAATTCTGATCCACCTAAAGACTCCTGGGAGATCACCAGGTTGATAGGCTGCAGGTGTAAGCACAGTGATGTGTTCAGCCGAGCAGTACTAATCAGTCGTGTGGCTTGATCATGCTATCTTATATTGTTTCTTGATTATCCGTGAATAAGCAGTTAGGTGTTAGTTTTAATGCTGAATGCTTTTATAAATCGAATAAATTTTTCCCGGTGACAATAGCGGAGGAGTTATACCTGATCCCATCCCGAACTCAGAAGTTAAGCCCTCCAGCGCCGATGGTACTGCATTGGAGACGATGTGGGAGAGTAGGACATCGCCGGGAATTTTTTTTGTCTAAAAGATAGAATATGTCCTATAAGACTTATATGACTTATATGACCTATATGACCTATAGGTCATATAGGAGGAATAGTGCGTAACCTCACCTGTTTTTTAATAATGCTGCTACTGAGTGTTTCTGTATCGTTTGCTCAGGATATTCCACCTTTGCCCCAGGAGGGGACACCCCAGGTTGTTTCCAAAAAAGATGTTAAAATATTTGGCTATGAAATATTCGATAAGGCATCACCTTTGATCGAACCAGTGCTTGATGTGTCTGTGGGACCTGATTATATCATTGGTCCTGGCGATAATCTGATTGTTGAATTGTGGGGTAAGTTCGAGGTTGTCCATAACTTAGTCGTGGATCGGGATGGGAAGGTGTTTATTTCCAATATTGGTGCTGTCTATGTCTATGGGCTTTCGTTTACCCAGCTCCAAAAGCTCCTGCAGGATAAATTTTCTAAGGTGTATAATGATTTTAAGATGAATGTAACATTGGGCAAGCTTAGGACAATCAAGGTGTTTGTTGTCGGTGAAGCAGTAAGACCTGGTGTCTATTGCTTGAGTTCTCTATCTACAGTATTTAATGCCCTTTATGCAGCTGGTGGACCTGGTATTGAGGGTTCTATGCGGAATATAAGGCTGATAAGGGAGAATAAAGAGGTAGATGCCATTGATCTGTATAAGTTTTTGCTTGAAGGTGATAAGTCCCATGACCAGAAACTTTGTTCAGGGGATACAATCTTTATCCCGTTAAGGGGTCCATTGGTTGGAATAGCTGGTGAGGTAGCAAGACCAGCTATGTATGAATTAAAGGGAAGCACTACTGTAGCTGAGTTGATTAAGCTGTCTGGCGGGGTCAAACCCACAGGCTATCTTCATCGAATTCAGATAGAACGGCTCAAGCAGCATGAAAAAAATGTCATAGAGGATATATCCCTGGATCCGTTGTTTTCTTTCTCTTCTTCCTCTCCTGAGAAAATGTATGTGTCTGATGGGGATTTTGCCCTGGTATTTCCTATACCAGAGCAGGCTTATAAATATGTAGAACTGGTTGGCATGGTTATGCGTCCTGGAAGGTATGAATTAAAGGAAGGGATGAAGCTGCGTGAATTGCTTGATGCAGGTAGACTGTTGGAAGAGGCATGTGTAGAAAAAATAGATATTATTAGGACATATAAGGATAAACATCAACAGGTTATAGCTGTTAACCTGAATAAACAGGATAAAGCTCAGGATTTAGAGCTTCAGGAATGGGATAGGGTTGTTGTCTATTCATCATGGGATGTATCGCCAAGGGATAGGGTGAGTATTACCGGAATGGTGAAGAATCCAGGGTCATATGATTTGCTTGAGGATATGACTGTGGGTGATATTATCTGTCAGGCAGGTGGAATAACAAAGGCAGATGAAATCATTCATGTTGAGGTTATTCGCACAACTGTCTCAGGGCAGGTAGAGGTGATATCAATTGATATTAATGATGTGCTTGGCAATGATAGGGATAGGGATGTCAGGTTGCAGCAATTTGATCATATCTATGTGTATTCTGTTTTTGAACCAGAGACAACACCTGTGGTAAGGATAACCGGTCATGTAAAAAAACCAGGTGTTTACTCGTTTACTAATGGGATGCGGGTATCGGATATTATTAACCGTTCTGGTGGACTGGAAAAGGGCGCTTCATTGTTTAATACAGAGCTATGCCGGATGATAAAGGATGAAGAATTGGTATCCTTTATCAATATGCCTGTCAATCTGAAAAAGATACTGATAGAGAATGACATGGATGAGAATATTATCCTTCAGGAAGATGATAGTTTGTTTATTCGACAGATTCCTGAATGGCGAACAGAAGATACTGTGGTTGTTTCTGGTGAGGTTCTTTTTCCAGGAACATATTCTATTGCTATGGATGAAAGGTTATCCTCTGTGCTGCAACGGGCAGGTATGTTTACTAAAGAGGCATTTTTAGCAGGGGCAGTATTTACCAGGCAATCTGTAAAACAGCAGCAGGAGCATGAGGTAAAGAATAGATTTTTATCGATAGAAGAAGAGGCTTTATTGCAGGAAGAAGTTTCGTTACTGAATGAAAAATTGTTGCCAGAAGAATTTGAGAAGAGGCAGCAGGCAATGGTAAATAAAAGGGAATTGTTGAGGATGTCTATGGAAAGGATGCCAAAGGGCAGGATAATACTAAAGATTGCTAACCTTGAGAAATTAAAGAAGTCGCGAGATGATGTTATCCTTTGTAATGGTGATTCTGTCTTTATTCCCAAGACCCCTGTTTCAGTGATAGTTATGGGTGAGGTAAATAACCCTGGAGCTATTTTATATCATGGCAACAGAACTATCAAGTATTATCTGGATGCTGTTGGCGGTATTACTAAACATGCCGATAAATCAGGAGCTTATATCATTAAGCCTGATGGTAGGGTGGAAAATAAGGGGTTTCTGGGATATAACATGATCGGAACAGGGGATATAATCGTTGTCCCTTCTCGAATTGAAAAGAGGGTAAGCTTTAAGGAGATAGTTGAGGTTGTTTATCAACTGTCTGCAAGCGTTGCGGTTATGATTAATATCTTTAAGTAGAGGTAGCTCAAGCTTCCAGCTTGAGAGTATCATAAGACACAAGCAGGATGCTTGTGTTACAAGGTGTCATGATGGACGAAGAGATCAATTTATTAGACTATTTTTCGGTTATCAATAGATACAGGGGGTTGATCATCACCCTTTGCGTACTGTCTGTCTTGCTTGCCATGATTGTTAGTCTGCTCATGCCAAAGACATACGAGTCTACGGTTACTATCCTTTCCCCGCAAGGGGGATCATCTGCTGGGGGTTCTCTTGCCTCTCTTCCTGAATTGCAATCAGCTATGGGTATTATGGGCATTGGACAAAAGACTTCTTTAGATGTCTTTGTAGCTATTCTTAATAGTCGGAATATGGCAGATGCAGTCATTAAACGGTTTGACCTTTTAAGGGTTTATAAGGTAAAATTAATCGAGAATGCAAGGCTTGGCTTGAAAGAAGCAACAAAGATATCTGTTGGGAAAAAGAATGAGCTGTTGAGTATCACTATTCAGGATACAGATCCAGAAAGGGCAGCAGGAATAGCCAATTTTTATGCAAGTAATCTGGATCTAATGGCTCAAAGCATGGCTCTCAGTCAGGCTCAACAAGCACGAATGTTTATTGAAAAAAGGCTGAAAGAGACAGAGGTGAGATTGAGGGAGGCAGAAGAAAGGTCAGCAGGGTTTAAGACGCAGCATGAGCTTGTAGAGATTAGTGAACAGGCAAAGGCGTCCATTGAAGCTGCTGCGCAGATAGAAGGGGAGATTACAGCCTCAGATGTCCAGCTTAAGGTCATGCAAAGCTATGCAACTACCGAGCATCCTGATGTGTCAAAGTTAAAGCTCAAGATAGAGCAGTTAAGGAAACAAGCGGGCAAGATGAAGTCTGGCAAGAAATCAATGTATATCCCATTTTCAGAAACACCAAGACTGGGGCTGGATCTCACTCGATTGATGCGTGATCTTAAGATTCAGGAGACAGTCTTTGAGCTGCTTACCCAGCAGCATGAACATGCAAAGATATCAGAGGCAAGGGATACCCCATCAGTGCAGATATTGGATAAGGCTGTGGCCTCAGCGAAAAAGTGTAAGCCAAAGATTCGGGTAAATATGATGATTGCTGGGACATTAAGTCTGTTTATAGGGGTGTTTATGGCATTTTTTCTGGAGTATTTGAAGAGGATAAAGGAAGAGGTATAGGTCTTATACGACCTATATGACCTATAATATGAAAATTAAAGGAGTAAGTAAATGGTAGATATTAGACCATTCAAGGGTTTTGGTTATAACCCGAAAAAGGTAAATCTTTCATCAGTAGTATCGCCTCCATATGATGTTATTTCTCCGGCTCAACAAGAGATTTATTATAACCAGGATGAGCATAATATCATTCGGGTTATTCTGGGTAAGGAGTATGAGGGTGATAGCCGTATCAATAACAAGTATACTCGAGCAAGAAACTATATCGATAAATGGATACAGGACGGGGCAATTCAGGCATCTGATGGTAAGGGTATCTATGTGTATCGGCAGACATTTTCTGTTAATGATAAAACCTATGCTATCACCGGGATTGTTACCCTTGTCCGGCTTGAAGAGATGGGTAAGGGCAATATCCTGCCTCATGAGGAAACCCTTTTTGCCCCAAAATTGGATAGATTTAATCTCATGGATACATGCAAAGGAAATCTGGAGTTTATCTATTCCCTCTATTCAGACGAAACTTGTGCGATAAATGAGATGTTAACCCAAACAATAGATAATCTTGAGCCATGTCTTGACTTTAAGGATGAAAAAGGAATAAATCAACAGATGTGGCAGATAACAGATGATAGCCTGATTGCTCAAATAACAGGGGTAATGAAGGATAAACCTGTGTTTATTGCCGATGGACATCATCGCTATGAGGCAACGTTTAAGCTTAAAACCGAAAGGTCAATCAGGGATCCAAAACCAGGGGATAAGCCATATGATTATATCATGATGCTGTTGGTGGATATGAATGACCCGGGATTGATGATACTTCCGACATATCGGCTTGTTAAGGGTGTCCCGAACACCTCGAATGGCTTGTTATTAGAACAATTGAAAGACTCGTTTGATGTAAGCCAATCATTAAAGGATGAGATGTTTGCTGCGATTGAGGGTGAACAGTATAGCTTTGGGATGTATATTCAGGGTAATTTTTATCTATTGAGATTGAAAGATGGGGTTGCTGATAAACAGTTAATGCCGGGCAAGTCTGCAGAATATCAATCATTGGATGTGGTTGTTCTGCATTCGCTGGTGATTGATAATCTGTATGGTGATTGCTTTGAGGAAGGAAATATTGCTTATGTAAAGGATACGGAAGCAGCGATTGCTTCTGTGGATACAGGGGAATATCAATTGGCTCTGTTTCTTGCTCCGGCAAGATTGTCTCAATTAAAAACATTGTCGTTAAATCATGAAAAAATGCCACAAAAGTCAACATATTTTTGGCCAAAACCGGTGAGTGGGTTGTTGTTGTATTTGTGGGAATAGAATTGAATGCAACGGTATAGATTGGAGAAATTTATGAAGTGGAAAAAAATTGAATTATCGGATGTTAAGTGGCAGGATATTATCTCTGATGAGATTAAAATATCGCCGATGTTAGCCATGATTCTGGCTGTCAGGGGTATTAGTAACCCAGAGGAGGCTAAACGGTTTCTCTATCCTGATCTTAAGGATATGCATCCACCGTTTTTGATGAAGGGGATGGATGAGGCAGTTAACCGTATCCTACAGGCTGTAAAGAATAAGCAAAAAATTATGATCTATGGGGATTATGATGTTGATGGGATTACGGCTACTGCTTTGCTTGTTCGTGTCTTGCGCAGTATAGAAGCAGATGTGCTGTTTTATTTGCCTAACAGGTTTGTAGATGGGTATGGATTAAGTATGCAAGGGATAGATTATGCTGTATCCAATGCTGTCTCGCTTATCATTACGGTTGATTGCGGCATATCTGCGAAAGATGTGGTTGATTATGGTAATCAGCTTGGTATAGATACAATCATTACCGATCATCATGAGCCAAAGGAAGAAATGCCTTCTGCTTATGCGGTTGTTAATCCAAAACAAGGGGGGTGTTCTTATCCGGACAAGGATCTTGCTGGTGTAGGAATTGCCTTAAAGCTAATCCATGCCTTGATGCAGAAAACAGATGTTCCCATATCTTTTTCTTCTCTTTTGCCTCTGGCAGCGATAGGGACAGTGGCTGATATTGTTCCTATTACTGGGGAAAACAGGATTATTGTCAAGCATGGATTAAAGCTATTGTCATCCACAAGAGAACCTGGTCTGGTGTCGCTTCTTGAGGTTTCAGGGATACGGGGTAAGGTGGTTGATACAGCAGATGTTGGTTTTAAGCTGGGTCCCAGGCTGAATGCCTCTGGAAGGATAGAGGATGCTGTTCTTTCTTTAGAACTGCTTCTCTCAAATACACATCATGAAGCCATAAGATTAGCCAAGATGCTGGATGAGAAAAATACCCTCAGACAACAGATTCAAAAAGAGGTTCTGGATGAGGCAAGGCAATTAGTTGGACATGAGGATAATAAAAAAGTGATTGTAGTGGCAAAGGATAATTGGCATCAAGGGGTGCTTGGGATTGTTGCCTCAAAGCTGGTTGATGAGTATGGGTATCCGGCAATTGTTATTGCTTATGAAAATGAAAACGAAAAGGGAAAGGGATCTGGCAGGAGTATACCGCAGTTTCATCTATTAAATGGATTGATAAAATGTGATGAATTGCTTGAAACCTATGGCGGGCACAAACATGCAGCAGGGATTAGCATCAAGAGGGAAATGGTTGATGATTTCCGTAGGTTGATAAATGAACATGCGGATAAGGTATTACGTGATGAGGATATGGGGAAGGGGATAGATGTGTTTGAGATTAATCTTGAAGAGGTAAACCCAAAACTTGTCTGGGAGATGGAAAATCTCCTGGCTCCTTTTGGTATCGGTAACCCACGCCCTGTATTCTCCTCATTTCTTGTTGAAATGGCAGGTGTGCCAAGATTAGTAGGGAACAATCACCTTAAGTTGAAGGTTAATTCTGGCACCAAGCAGATAGAGGTCATTGGCTTTGGATTGGGTAAGATGTTTGATGATGTATCTGCTATGAAAAAGATTCATATTGCCTATCGTCCCCAAATGAACGAATGGGATGGGATAAGCACCTTGCAGCTAAACTTGAAGGATGTTAAGTGGTAGGGCTGACCCCAAGGCAGGCGACAGAATGACCATCAAATGATTCTATTAATGCTGGCTCTATTTCCTTGCATTCTGGCTTTACCTGAGGGCAGCGGGGATGAAAATTGCAGCCTGATGGTGGATTAATTGGGCTGGGAACATCGCCCTTAAGGATTAGCCTTGTTCTGGTGCTTGAAGGATCCATGCTGGGCACAGCCGAAAGAAGGGCACGGGTATAGGGGTGCAAGGGGTTAGAGTATAATTTACCTACCGGACACAATTCGACAATCCTTCCCAGATACATCACAGCTACCTGATGACTTAATTGCTTAACCATGCGAAGGTCATGGGAGATAAAGAGATAGCTCAATTGGAATTGTTCCTGAAGATCCATCAAAAGGTTGATTATTTGTGCCGCAACAGAGACATCTAATGAAGAAACCGGTTCATCAAGCACCAAAAGCTCAGGGGATGTTGCTAATGCCCTAGCAATCCCTATTCTCTGCCTTTGTCCGCCACTAAACTCATGGGGATAACGATTTTGGCAGGCTGGTGATAATCCTACCATTTCCAAAAGGTGTGAAACCTTTTCTGCCTTTTCTTTTCCCACAGCTATCTTGTGAATGGATAATGGTTCAGCAATAATACTGCCGATATTCATTCGTGGATTCAAGGAACCAAATGGATCCTGAAAAACCATCTGCATCCTTGCCCGCATCTGGTTTAATTTCTTATGATTCATGGCGAAAATGTCTTGTTCATCAAAAAAGACACTTCCACCCGTAGATTCCAAAAGCCTTAATATCAACCTGACTGTGGTTGATTTCCCACACCCGCTTTCCCCTACCAGTCCTAATGTTTCTCCCTTTTTTATGTTAAACGAAACATCATCAACGGCAAACACCTGCAAGTGTTTGCCAAATAATCCCTGTTGTATCTGAAAGTATTTTTTTAGGTGTTGGACTTGAAGTAACATAAGCGTTAGCTCCTTTAATCTAATATACAGTCTTGAGATTAAACATTTTTAGAAATCAAGTAACCCTGCCGATCGACACTTGAGACTTGATACGACACTAAAGATCAATCACCTAAAAGCCTTCAGCCTATTCACCTACAATATATACCTACTCAAGTCCTCATTCTTGATAATATCCTTTAATCGAGATTGGACATATTCGGCATCGATGACAACGACCCCTTTACGGGGTGGGGTTTCAAAGGAGATGTCCTCAACCACCTTTTCAATAATAGTATGCAGCCTTCTTGCCCCGATATTTTCAGTGCTGTCATTAACAGTAGAGGCGATAGAGGCAATCTCATGGATGGCATCCTCCTGAAACCTCAGGTCAACCTCTTCGGTTCCAAGCAATGCCACATATTGTTTAATGATAGCGTTTTGCGGCTCGGTCAATATCTGGATAAAATCATCCTTGGTCAGTGAAGAAAGTTCTACTCGGATAGGGAACCTTCCCTGTAGTTCAGGGATCATGTCTGATGGCTTTGCATCATGAAATGTTCCTGCAGCAATAAAGAGGATATGATTTGTTTTTACTGGTCCATAGCGGGTATTAACAACCGTTCCCTCAACAATAGGCAGCAGATCACGTTGAACACCCTCACGCGAGACATCTGGTCCGCCTGAACGAGCCCCTATGCTGACCACCTTATCCAATTCATCCAAAAAGATAATCCCCTGATTTTCTATGCGGCTAATGGCATCCTTAAGCACCTCTTCCATATCAATTAGTTTCTGTGATTCCTCGCTTATAAGGATTCTGCGTGCCTCGGCAATGGTTACCTTTCTTTTCTTGAGCTTTTGCGGCAACATGGTACTTAAGGCATCAGACAATCCCATATCAAGCCCTTCCATACCGCTTCCAGCAAATATCTCAAGCATAGGCGCAGAGGTATCCTTAACATCTATCTCTATCATTCTATTTTCCAATTTACCCTGCCGCAATTTTTCCAATAGTTTTTCACGGCTACTGAGAATCTTTTCTGCTTCCTGCCCAACCCTATCCCATTCCGCTGCATCAACCTTTTTAGCCCTCTTTGGCTTTGGCATTGGCAGGAGAATATCTAAGATTTTATCTTCAGTCAAATCCATAGCCTCTTTCTCTATCTTCTTCATAGCCTCTTGTTTAACCAGATTTACAGTCATGTTGGTAAGGTCACGAACCATTGATTCAACATCTCTGCCAACGTATCCTACCTCTGTAAACTTTGTTGCCTCTATCTTCAAGAATGGGACATCAGCCAGGTTAGAAAGCCTTCGGGCAATCTCTGTCTTGCCCACACCTGTGGGACCAATCATGATAATATTTTTCGGAGAGACCTCTTCTCTTAATTCTTCCGCCAACCTCTGCCTTCGTATGCGGTTTCTTAAGGCAATAGACACTGCCTTTTTGGCTTTATCCTGACCAATAATGTATTTGTCAAGTTCCTTGACAATCTGCTTAGGGCTTAAATCTTGCATTTATTATTCACCTCATATTGTACTTCTGGAATTGCAATTATTTTACCTTAAAATTTACGATATGTCAAGAATTATTTGGAATTACCTGTTAGTCTACCCATTACAATTTACCAAACAAAACTATTGCAGAAATTCTTGTTCCATGCTATAATTGAGAGATAGGCTGAAGACGGTTAGCTTGCTCTTCAGCCTTCAATCTTCAATCTTCAGCCTAAAAGATTAAAATGAAAACTATTGCAGTTATGCCTGCTTATAATGCAGAAAAAACAGTAGAAAAGACATATCGCGATATTCCGCAAGGTGTTGTAGATGAGGTTATCCTGGTGGATGACGATAGCCGTGATAATACCGTTAAGGTGGCAAGGGAACTTGGTCTTACGGTTATCGAACATCCGCAAAACAGGGGATATGGCGGGAATCAAAAAACCTGCTACAAAGAGGCACTTAAGAAAGGGGCAGATGTGGTGGTGATGATCCATCCTGATTATCAGTATGATAGCAGCCTGACCCCAAAACTTATTGAACCTATCCTGAATGGCAGGGCAGATATTGTTATTGGCTCTCGAATACGGACACGGCAAGAGTCCCTTGATGGCGGTATGCCGTTTTATAAATATCTGGGCAACAGGTTCCTGACACTCATAGAAAATATTGTTTTAGGTCAAAACCTTTCTGAGTTTCATACAGGCTTTCGGGCATACAGCCGAAGGTTTTTAGAGACAGTGCCATTTGAATGCAACTCAGATGATTTTGTGTTTGATACAGAGATACTGGTTCAGGCTGTGGTCTTTGGATTTAAGATTGCAGAAATTCCGGTGCCGACCAGATATTTTCCTGAAGCCTCTTCGATCAACTTCAGAAGAAGTGTTACCTATGGCTTATCTACCTTATGGACATTGGTGAAATATATCCTGTATCAAATAGGATGGAGATGCAAGATATTTCGATCTGAGTAATTACAAAGATTAGGGAATGCAAATAATGTATTAGAATGTAGTGAGCACCTTTAGGTGCGTCTTTAAGTGTACCCCGTGTACTGTTATTACGGGTCTAAAGACCCTCACTACTGCAGAGAATTTTTGATCTGTGAAATAGGATTGTTTGACTACAAAGGTATAGCTAAGGGAAAAGGGAATAACAACCCCCTCAATCCCCCTTTAATAAGGGGGACAACCCCCTAACCCTCTTTTTTAAGGGGGAATTTGTGATAATATCGCAGAATTTAGTTGAAAATCCCTATATTGTTGCAGTAAATCACCCTATTTCACAGGTCGGATAATTTTAAATAAAAATCCGTGAAAATCTGTTTAATCTGTGAAATCTGCGTAATCTGTGGATATTTTGATTGTACAGAGATTATGAGTCTAAAAGAGGAGGTTGTTAAGAAATGCGGAAATTTCATCTGCACAATTTAATTGAAAAAGAAGATGAGATTTACTCAGCAGTTTGCCTTGAACTTAATGTTGCTTCTCAAGGAAAAACTATTGCCGAAGCTAAAAAGAATCTACAGGAAGCAGTAGAGTTATACCTTGAAGATGTATTCGAAGCAGGTGATAAGAAAGAGTTTATTCCTCGTCCAGCCTCAGAAAATGAATGGCTAAAGTTCTTTGCTGCTGAAGCTAAATTGCTGGCCAACGAGTTTTCTAATGTTGCTTTACCAAAGAAAATTAAGTTTGAGGAGATAGTTTATGCCTGATAAAAGCCTTCTTTCTCTTTCGACAGGCTGTTACGGAATACAAAATCAGCGACAACGGCATACCATATATGGTGGACAACAGTAAGTTTGACCCAACATATTGTGTGCCTCTCGTGCCAAATTCTTATTCCGTAACAGCCTGTCGAGTGAAGATGTGGAAAGGATACTCAAAAGGAATAATTTCAGGCTCAGCCGTCAAAAGGGAAGTCATCAACAATTTGTTGGTTATGTGGAAGGGGAAAAGAAACGAGTAACAGTAATTGCCAATCAAAAAGATTTTGCTCCACGGACATTGAAAAGTATAATTTTGCAGTCTGGAATTAGTGAACAAGAATGGATAGATGGTCTGAGGGGATAAAAATGGAAAACAACGGTACTAAAATCAGGAAGGGGGTGTAGTAAATGAGTGATACAGATATCCTGATTCGATTAATCTTAGCTACCTTGCTTGGCGGGCTGGTAGGCATAGAACGACAGATCCATCATAAACCAGCCGGATTACGCACCCATATTCTTGTGTGTATCGGTGCCTGTATGTGCATGATGATTGGGCTTTCCATCAATAAAGAATTTGGAGGTATTGATCCATCACGGATTGCGGCTCAGGTTGTTTCAGGGATAGGATTTCTCGGAGCTGGCACTATCATGGTTACAAAGGCAAGCGTCAAAGGACTGACAACCGCAGCAAGTATCTGGGCAACCTCTGCACTCGGGCTTGCAATTGGTAATGGAATGTTTTTTGCAGCATCAGTAGCCACAGTAATTATGGTTACTGTGCTGCTTGTGTTTGAATTTATTGAAGAAAAATTTGCCTTAAAAGCATCGGATGAAAATGAATAAAAGTTTATTTTTAGATATTAAAACCACGACAGAGACAATAGACATTTTATTTAACCACTTCCTGCCTCCTACCTTGATTGAATCCATCCCTATCCTTGAGGCTAACAACAGGGTTTTGGCTCAAGATGTTTGTTCGCAAGAAGATATCCCAAATTTTAATCGTTCAACCATGGATGGCTATGCTCTTAATGCCAGAGATACCTTTGGCGCCTCATCCAGTATGCCTGCCTATCTGAATATTGCAGGGGATGTCCTTATGGGAGAGGCAACCCATCTAAGTCTCAAATCTAATGAAGCAGCAAGGATTCCTACTGGCGGTATGCTGCCAGAGAATGCCAATGCTGTGGTCATGATTGAACATACCCATGAGATTGACAGCAAGACATTAGAGGTTCAAAAACCAGTAGGTGTATGGGAAAATACAGTCTGTATCGGGCAGGATATCAAAAAACAAAGCCTGCTTTTTCCAACAAGCAGACTCCTGCGGGCATATGAGATTGGGGCATTGGCAGCTATCGGCCAAACAAGGGTAGATGTCTATCAGAGGTTAAGGGTAGGGATAATATCTACTGGGGATGAGATTGTGCCAGCACATAGCCTGCCAGGTCAAGGTCAGGTAAGGGATATAAACTCCTTTATCATTGGCTCTAAGGTGTTGGAGCTTGGGGCTGTCCCTAACTTTTATGGAATTGTTCAAGATAGGGTTGAGATGATACATGATGCCATCAAGGCATGCGTTTCTCAAAATGATGTAGTACTTATCTGCGGCGGCAGTTCTGTTGGAGCAAGGGATTTTGTCATTGATGCCATTTCATCCATGGGAGAGATATTGGTTCATGGCGTGGCCATGAGACCAGGCAAACCAACCATTATTGCCAAAATTGAGGATAAACCTGTTATTGGACTGCCTGGTCACCCTGCCTCGACGGCGGTGGTCTTCCTTGTTCTGGTTCAGCCATTGCTTGCCCATCTTCAGCACACAACCCTGTCTCCAGGGTATCTAACTGCCACAACATCCCGTAATATCCCCTCTCAGCCAGGAAGAGAGGACTATGTTCGAGTAAGGATAAAGCCAGACCCTGAATCTTCAAATTCAAAATATCTGGCAGAACCCATCTTTGGACCATCAGGGCTTATCCGTCCACTCTTTGAGGCAAATGGTCTGATCAAGATACCCCTTGATTGTGAGGGTCTTGATAAAGGCGAAGAGCTACCGGTTATGCTTATGTGATACATTGCCAGAGGCTGAGGACTGTTGAATTATTGGACGCCTTTTTCTCCCACCTAACAGTCTTCAACCTATTAAAGTTTTTTCACCCTGCTGTCGATAAATAAAGAAGGGAGAAAAGGGAGTAAGGGGAGAAAAAGGTGAGAAAATGTTAGAAGCAACCCGTTCAATGAGAATGATTGATATCTGCCATAAGGGATTGGATACGGCTATGCTCAGGCAAAGGGTAATCTCAGATAACATTGCCAATGTAAATACCCCTTATTTCAAGAAATCTCATGTAACCTATGAATACTATCTCCAGCAGGCTTTGCATGAAAAGGGGAAAATGGTTAACAAGGTGACTAAGCCAGGGCATATTGTCTGGGGTGGTGAGCCTGATCCAACCAGGGTTTCAGCCGGGCTGGTCATTGAGCCTGATACGATTTATAAAAACGATGGGAATAATGTTGATATCAATGCTGAAATGACAGATCTTTCTAAGAATACCATTCAATATGAGGCGATAACTACTCGAATGTCAGCTAAGTTTCAATTATTGAATACCGTTATCAAGGGAGGTAGATAAAATTGGGACTTTTTACAAGCATTAATACCTCTGGTTCAGGGCTTTCTGCCGAACAATTGCGAATGGATGTTATTTCCAATAATATTGCTAATGTAAACAGCTCCAGAACAGTAGCTGGCGGTCCATATCGAAGGCAAAAAGCTGTGTTTATGGCTAAAGAGCCGCAGTTTATCATTGATTTGGGTCCATTTGTCCGTGCTCCTGTCTGGAGGATTGGACAGGGAGTGCGTGCGGTTGGGATTGATACAGATGATTCACCCTTACGAAAAGAGTATCAACCCACTCACCCAGATGCAGATAAGGACGGCTATGTCCTTCTGCCAAATGTAAATATTGTTGTCGAGATGACCGATATGATCGAGGCAACCAGAGCATATGAGGCAAATGTTACTGCCATGCGGTCTGCCAAGCAAATGATGATGAAATCCTTAGAGATTGGGAGGTAGGATTATGATCAATATAAATGGCTTCCAGCCAATGCCAGAGATACTTAAGTATTCGCCTATAAAGCCGACTTCGTCAGCTATGAACATTGTGGATTCGTTTTCCAGTATTTTGAATCATGGTATTCAAAGGGTAAATACACTGGAAAATCAATCCGATGTCCTTACCCAGATGCTGGTTTCAGGAGAGATAGAAAACATCCATGATGTCATGATTGCTGCCGAAAAGGCAGAGGTAGCCATCAATCTCACCATGAATATCAGGGATAAGGCAATCCGAGCCTATGAAGAAATAATGGCTATGGGAAGCAGATAATAGTAATGGTTTGCGTAGAGACGTGGTTGTTGAGTGTTTGTGCAAACTCCACGTCTCTATGTAACATGAATCCGCATTTTGCATCTCAAGCAGCACTATCAATACTACCTGAAACCGCAACAATTCCTATGCATAAATAAACCAACAGGCCAAAATTGTTATCAATCTCTACATCAAAAATTCGGTGGTGTCTGAGAATAGCTTAGCTTGTTAGTTGCCGGATAATTTCTGCCAC